>CANAQK010000033.1 GCA_947363605.1 uncultured Clostridia bacterium
TGCCGCAGTGGTGAAAAGAAGCCAATGCTTCTTTTCAAGTGCGTTGACTATAAAAAGATTTTAATTTTTTTATCAAGAAATAGTATTACTTCCGAAAGACGAGCCATTTGGATAAAATATAATTCAGCAGGATAACCAGCAGGTTTGACGCCAGCTTAACCGGGATGTCCGGGAACCGGAGCAAAGTCACGAACAAAAACATAATCCCCAAATCTACGCCGCCGGAAAAAAGCCTTCCGCCGAAGAACGCTGCGGCCTCCCACAGCACGGCTTTCACACCGGAAGCGCGGCTTTGGAACACCCAACGGCGGTTCGTCAGATAGGCAAACAGGACGGAAATCACCCAGGCCAGTGAAGCCGACCAAAGCTCGTTCCAACCCAATCCATGCGCCAGCACCCCATAGCTCACCACATTGATCAGCGTGGTAAGCCCGCCGAAAACCAGATATAACACCGGTTCACGATATTTTTTCCAGAGCATAACCCAGCCGGCTTGTCCCATACCTGTCCCCTCCATATCCTAAGCCTGGCGTTTACGTGCCAAGCACAGGATCCTTTTCCATAAAATCCGTGAATTTTATTCTACCATGAACCGCAGCTGAATGCAAATGAGAAAAAGCAGATTGCAGAGCTAAAAAAGGGGCAAGCTTTCAAGAGAATCAGCCCCCAAGTTGCCGGGACGCTCCTTTGGCATCAGACCAGGGCGATCTTCCGCACAGCTGCAAATTTTTTCTACAGAATCCTAAAACTTTTCAAAAATAGGGAAAGAACGCCAATTTTATTGTAAAACGGGCCTGTTTGTGCTATACTAAATAAGATAAACCTGCGGACAGCCGCACTGAAAAGGAGCCCCGATGAGTAAGTCCATTCTGAAAAACACCCTCTATAAGTTTTCGCTCAGCGTGTTCAACATCATCATCCCTGTGCTGGTCGGCCCGTACATCAACTGGCTGCTTGGCGTGGAACAGGTATCGCTTTATAACAGTGCCAACACCATGCTCACCTTTTTCCTGATTTTTGCCACCTTCGGGATCTATAATTTCGGTGTGCGGGAAATCAGCCGGATTAAGGACGATAAAGCCGCTGTTTCCGCCTTGTTCACCAACCTGTTCTGTTTTGGGCTGATTACCAGCCTGCTCACCGCCCTGGGATACGGCCTGTATACCCTGCTGGCGGTACCCGAAAAACAGCAGGGTGTTTTTGCGCTGATGCTTATCCAGATCCTGGCAAATATCTTCATGGTGGAATGGCTGAATGAAGCCCTGGAAAACTACGGCTTCATTGCCAAAAAAACCATGCTGATCCGCTGTGCCAGCACCGTTTTCCTCTTCCTTACGGTGACCCATCCGGACGATGTTATGATCTACGCCGGATTGATGTCCGTCACCGTGCTGGCTAACAACCTGACCTCTTTCGTTTATATCAAGCGGCAGATCCCCTTCGCCTTTTCGGCGGTGCGGCTGGGCCGGTATATCAAGCCCCTGCTGCTGATGCTGATTATTGCGAATATCAATTACCTGTACACCCAGGTGGACCGGCTTTTCCTCAAGCAGCTGGACCTGGAGGGGATCGCCCTGACCCAGTACACCCTGCCCTCCAACCTCATCAACATGGTGCTGGTGGTGGTGCAGTCCCTGCTGGTCGCCTCTGTTCCCCGGCTTTCCTATTATCTGGCCCAGGGAAATGAAGAAGGCTACAGCGAACTGCTCGCCAAAAGCTCCCGGAGCTATTTCCTGCTGGTTTATCCGGTCTGTATCGGCTTGTTCTGTCTAAGCTATGAAGCCATGTATCTGTATGGATCGGTTAAATGGGCGGACGCCACCGCTCCGGTGCTCCGGATGTTCGCGCTCCGCTGTATTGTCACCAGCGTCTACACGATTTTCACCAATCAGATCCTCTACCTGAAAGGGCAGGAAAAAGCCATGGTCAAAATCCTGGGATTCGGCGGGCTGGTCAATGTCATTGCCGATACCCTGCTGCTGGTTTCCGGCCGGCTCACACCGGTCAGCGCGATCGCTTCCACCGGGCTGGCCGAGCTGCTGATGCTGTCCGTGATGTACGGCTTTATCCGCCGCCGGATGAAGGTGGACTTCCGGCTTTTTTCCCTTAAAAATATGAAATACCTGCTTGCTTCCCTGCTGTTTATCCCCGCCGCATGGGGAATCCGGAAACTGGGCCTGGGCATTCTGCCTACCGCGATCCTGACAGCGGGAATCTGCGGCGGCTATTACTTCGGATTGCTGCTGCTGACCAAGGACGAAATGCTGTTTTTCTTTTTACAGAAAATTTTCGGGAAGCGGCTCAACCGTTAGTCCGTGAATGAGTCCCGATCGATACTTCAACAGACTCTGAGAAACCGTCCCAATCCAAACGGAGGATTGCAACAATTATGCGTAAAGTCATCACCTACGGAACCTTTGATATGCTGCATTACGGCCATATCAACCTGCTCCGCCGGGCCAAAAGCCTGGGGGATTACCTGATCGTGGCCCTGTCTACAGACGAATTCAACCGGACAAAAGGGAAGGAATGCTACTTTTCCTACGAACAGCGCCGCTTGCTGCTGGAGGCCATCCGCTACGTGGATTTAGTCATCCCGGAAGCTTCCTGGGATCAGAAAATCTCGGATGTGCAGGAATTCCGGGTAGATACCTTCTGCATGGGGGATGATTGGAAAGGGAAATTTGATTTCCTGGAGCCTTACTGTGAGGTGGTCTACTTTGGAAGGACACCCGAGATTTCGACAACCCGCATCAAGGATGAACTGGGTCAGACCCTGGCCAAATGACCGCATGGAAAGGAAAACACGGCAATGAACCTGCGTGAACTGCTGAAAGCCTGGGGCCGCGCGCTGAACCGCTGCTTCCCCAAGCGTAAAAACCAAATCCTGTTCGAAAGCCATTCCGACTACTGCGACAACACCCGCGCGGTTTATGACGAGCTGCTCCGTCAGGGTGGAGCCGAGCGGTTCCGGCTGATCTGGTGCGTGAAAGACCCGGCTTCTTTTCAGGCCGACGGGATAGACCCCCGAACAAAGCTTGTCAGCTTCCAACGCCGGAAAGGGTTCCTCCGCTACTTTTACTGGATGGCAACCTCCGGGATGGTGTTCTATACCCACCATGTCCCGCCCTTTGTCAATGCAAAGGCACAGACCGTTGTGAACCTCTGGCATGGAACCCCACTGAAAACCATCAAAGGACACATACACCCCCAGGAACTGTTCGGGTACCTGCTGTCTGCCAGCGATCTGGTAGATGACCTCCTGGCAGACAGCTTCGAACTGCCCGACCGCTCCAAGCTGGTCCAGCTGGGCTACCCCCGCAACGACCTCCTGTTCGAGCAGACGGGCGCGCTGGAAAAGCTGGGTATCCATCCAAAGGATCAGGCCTGCGTCCTGCTTTGGATGCCGACCTTCCGCCGGCCGGAGGGCGGGCGGTATCAGGATGCCGAAACCACGCCGACCGGACTCCCGCTGATTGAAACCGCCGCCCAGCTGGAGGAGCTGAACCGGGAGCTGGAACAGCGGAACCTTTGGCTGATTATTAAGCTGCATCCTGGGCAGGACCTGACCGGAGTCCGTCTGGTCCATCTCAGCCGGATCCGGATGCTGACCAATCAGGAGCTCGACCGGCTGGGGATCCAGCTCTACCACCTGGTTGGGGAAGCGGACTGCCTGCTGACGGACTACTCGTCTATCTACTTTGATTATCTCCTTCTGGACCGCCCTATTGCCTTTCTGATCGACGATATTGCCCAATACCAGCAAAACCGCGGTTTTACCGTCGAAAACGCTTTGGATTTGATGCCTGGGGAAAAAATCCGTACCGTTTCGGAACTGAACGGCTTTTTAGACCGCCTGGCCAAAGGGGAAGACCGTTTCCAGGAGGATCGGCAGCGGGTGAACCGGCGGGTGAACCGCTGGCAGGACGGGGAAAGCGCCAAACGTTTTCTTGAACGCTTCCTACCCGGATAGGTCCTTCATACAGTTGAAAATCCAACAGAAAGCTGGTACAATAAACACACTGAAAGGAAGGGAAGCCGGCTTCCCCGAAGACAGTCCTACTACATAAATACATTTGAAAAGACACAAGTGCTGATTCGAACCAATAAGGAAGGAAGCTTTTATGGATCAAGTTTTTGATTTTCGGGAGTTTTTTCTCACACTCCTCCGCCGCTTCAAGCTGCTGCTGATCCTCGCGCTGGTGTGCGGGATCTTGGGAGGCCTGTTTGGCTTCGCTGTCAAGGCGGATGGGTTCAGCGGGGATCTGCGGGATACCTACACGGTCACTTCCGTCGTATCGGTCAATCTGAACCGGCAGGAAAAAGATGTCCCGCTCTCCAGCATTATGACCACGATTGACGGGGTGCTTCAAAGCAATTATTTCCAAACCACTCTGATGCAGGCTGGGTTTGATAAGCCCGAGCTGGAAAGCGCTGTAGCCGAGCTGTTCCCCCAGCCCGAAACAACCGAGCTGGACGAATTTAAAAAAACTGTCAAAACCTCCATCAAAGGGAATTTGATCCTGGTGGAGGTGACAGCCCACAGTCAGCAGAATGCGCAGGCGTATTCCATTTTCAGCGCAGATTATATCGCCAAGGAAATCTCCGGCATGGTTACCACCGTTTCCATGACGCCAAAAGAAAAACAGACCATCCTGCAAAATTCGGCTGTCTGGACCGATAAGCTGGTCACGACTGCTAAATTTGGAATCCTGGGCGCGGCGGGCGGCTTTGGATTGGGAATCCTCTGGATTTTCTTTTTCAATATTTTCAGCCTGAAAATCAAATCCGCCGACGACTTGAAAACGTTCGGCCTGCCCGTACTCGGGATCTTCGATCAACCGAAAGGAGGCCGCTGAGATGCGCTATGACGCTTATGTAAACACAGCTTTGGCCGCAATGGCAAAGCTTCCAGACAGCAAGCCGCAGGTCTTTGTCCTGACCTCCTCCCACGCTGATGTGGATCTGCTTCCCACAGCAGAAGGGCTGGCTGCCGCTTATTCCATGCTGGGCAAAAAAACGCTGATTGCCGACCTGCGCAGCGATGGGCTGACGCTGGGTGAAATCCGGCAAAAGCAGGGCTTTTTCTTCACAGCATTGACCCTCGTCCAAGGGGAAGCCCCTCCCACTGCCGAAACCATGGGCGCACTGGTGGAGAAGCTCCGGACGGATTATTCCACGGTCCTGCTGGTTACCAGCCCCGTACTGGAAAGCATGGCCGCAATGGCCGCGGTACGAGCCGCTTCCGGCGTTTTAATGGCGGAAAAACGGAACCTGTCCCGCAGGGATGAAATCGAAAAGACGCTGGAAGCGATCCGTAATCTGGAGGGGAACCCGGTTGGGTTCCTGCTGGTATAGCTGATGAGATTATCTGTCATTATCCCGGCCTACAACTGTGCCGGCCTGATCCCCGCCACACTGGAATCTCTCAAGGCGCAGACACTCAAAGACTTTGAAGTCCTGATTTTAAACGACGGTTCCACCGACTCCACGTTGAGCGTGCTCAAGGCTTATGCCCGGACAGATCCCCGCTTCCAAATCTTCAACCTGCCGAACGGAGGGCCTTCCCGCGCACGCAACCGGGGGATCGAGCTGGCCCGCGGGGACTATCTCTATTTTATGGACGCAGACGACCTGATCCATCCGGAAATGCTGGAAGCCCTGCTTTCCCGTGCAGAACGGGAGGAACTGGATGTAATCTGCTGCGGTTATCAAATGGAAAATACGGCGTCCAACCCGCCGCACTGCAAGGAATTCCGTTTTGATGCTTTCGCCGCTTACTCCGCAGAGGAGTTCCGTGCCCGGCTGACCCCGCTGATCCAGGCGCATTTGATGTATGTGGTTTGGAATAAGCTTTACCGCGCCCGGCTGATCCGGGAAAAGGGGATCCGCTTTCCGGAGGAGTACAAAAGCGGGGAAGACCGGCTTTTCAACACTGCCGTATTCCCTGAAATCCAGCGCTTCCGGATGGTAGACGCTCCCTATTACCGCTATTTCCTCCGGGGACAGAGCACGCTGGCCAACCGCTATATCGAAAACCGGTTCGAGTCCGTTCTGGCCTGCCACGACGCACTGACCCAGGCTTATCAGAAAATGGTATTGTTCGACCACGAGAGCCAGGCGGCCATTTCCTTTGCTTTTATCAAAGGGGTGCTGTCTTGCTTCACCCAGCTCCATGCCAAGGGATGCCCCCTCCGCCGGAAGGAAAAGCGGGCGTTCATTGGGGAAATCCTGGCGCATCCCGCTGTGCAGGAGGCTCTTGGCAGGGAGGATCCTGCTTTCGGCTATGCGAAAACCGTCAACCGGGTGCTCCGCACCGGGAACCGGACCCTCATCCTGCTGATGTCCAAAATGATTTTCCTGCTCCAATTCAAGCTGAACCGGCTTTATCTCAGCCTGAAGCATCGGGTCAAACGTCAGCCGCCGGCTAAGGAAAATGGGTCCTGAGTATGAAAGGATGGTATCCAATAGAATGAACGTGTGCATCATCGGCCACACCGAACGAAATTATCTGCCTTATATGGAAAAATACGTCCGTTTCTTTGAAGAAAATGACGTAGAATATGACATCATCTGCTGGGAACGGGAAGACACCCAAAAAAAGGCCTCCGAACATGAATTTCCGTTCGTGGAAGAAGCCCGGCCCGGGAAATTCTATAAATTCCTTTCTTATATGCGTTTCCGCCGGCATGTGGTTTCCTGCCTGAAAAAGAAAAAATACGACCGGGTGATCGTACTGACCACCGTCCCAGCCATTGCGCTGGGCGGATACCTCAAATCCCATTTCGCTGGGCGTTATCTGTTCGACATCCGGGATTATTCCTTTGAACGGCTGGGTTTTTATCGGAAATGGGTCAACGCCCTGATCAAAAATTCCGCTTTGACCACGATTTCCTCCCACGGATTTATGGAATTCCTGGAACCGAACCCAAAAATTATTATCAATCACAACATTACTCCCTATGAACCGGAATCCCAGACTGCCAGCCTGGCCCAAAAGCAGGTCATCAATATCGGGTTTATCGGCGGCGTACGGTATTTTGACGAAAACACTTTCCTGATTGACAAGCTGAAAAACACCTTCCGCTACCAGCTGTGGTACATCGGCAAGCCCACGCCGGACTGTGATCTGCAAAGCTACTGTGCTCAGCATGAGGTCACCAACGTCAGCTTTATCGGGAAATTCACCAACGATCAAAAGCCGGAGCTGTACAAAAGCGTGGACATGATCAACTCGATTTACGGCAGCGATTCGCTGGAGGTCACTACCGCCCTGCCCAACCGTCTGTATGAAGCCTGTATTTTCAAAAAGCCGATCATCTCCTCCAAAGGGACCTATTTGGGGGAAGTCATCAAGCAATACGGGCTGGGGTTTGTGGTAGACGCGGAAAACGACGACATTCTCGCCATTGTCAATGATTATGTCGAGCATTTTAATCCGGAAAGCTTCATCCAGCATTGCAACGACTTCCTGGCCATGATCGCGCAGGATGAGGAAAACCTGCAAAATGCCTTGAAAAAATTCATCCAGGAATAGGAGGTGCGCCCATGCTGATTTACGCCGGTATGCTGGTGATTTCCGTTTGCTTTGCGCTGCTGGCGGTATCCTCTCCGCCGGTACGCCGGGTGGTCTTCCAAAAAAGCGGCCGTGAACTGGTCTTTTATCAGCAGAACCTGCTCTGGTTCTGTACTTTCCTGCCGCTGTTCCTGGTCAGCGGGCTGCGATATAAAATCGGTGTGGATTACAACTCTTACGCTTGGATTTTCAAATCCATCACCCAACTGGATCAAAAAACCCATGTCGAAATCGGGTATGAATGGCTGAACCGGCTGGTAGGCTTTTTTACCGTGGATTACCAGTTCCTTTTCCTGCTGACCACCGGGATTTTCCTGTTTTTTATGGCAAAGGGGATCCGCCAGCAATCCGCAAATATCCCGTTATCGGTATTCCTTTTCATCACGCTGGGGTATTTTTTCTACTCGATGAACTCCATCCGGCATTTTATCGCCCTTTCCATTTATTTCTTTGCCATAAAATACATGAAGCGGCAGGAGTTCTGGAAATTCCTGGCCTGTATCCTGATCGCCGCCACTTTCCACAAAATTGCCCTGATTGCCATCCCGCTTTACTTTGTCCTGACCCGTAAATTCAAATTCAGCTATTACGCGATCATCGCCCTGCTGCTGGTGGTTTGCGCGGTATTTAACCGGCAGATTATGAACCTGGTTTTCAGCTTCGTCTATCAGTCCTATAAAGGCAGTGTGTATAACGTCTACAGCTTCTCGGTATTCAACGTGCTGCTGTCCGGGCTCTGTACCCTGCTTTGTATCGGCTATTACGAACCCCTGCTGAAACGAAATCCGTCGAATATCATCTATATCAACGCGGCCTTCTTTATGCTTCTGTTCTACCTGTTCTGCGGATGGATCCCCACACCCACCCGGATCGGCCATTATGGGACGATCCTGTTTATCCTGCTGATCCCCGAGGTGATTGCCTGCGAGAAAAACCCGCGGATCCGCCGGTTTTACACCGTCGCTATCATCGCATTCGGGCTGGCCTTCCTGACAGTGATGTTGATCCAGGCACAAAACCCCAGCATCGGCCTTGCGCCTTATCAGAGCGTATTCACCCGCACCTCTCTCTAGCCCAGCCGGAGCCCAACAAAAAGGAGTTGTTTTCATGTCCCTTACCGCAGTGGAAGAAGCCCCGAAGATCCGGGTGCTCAGCGTATTCGGCACCCGCCCGGAAGCCGCCAAAATGTGCCCTCTGGTGCTGGAGCTGCAAAATCACCCCCGATTCGAAAGCATGGTCTGCGTAACGGCGCAGCACCGGGAAATGTTGGACCAGGTTCTTCATATTTTCGGCGTTGTCCCGGATTACGATCTGGATATTATGAAACCCAACCAAACCCTTTCCGGGATTACCACCCGCATCCTGGAAAAAATCGAGCCGGTGCTCCGGGAATCCAAGCCGGATCTGGTACTGGTACATGGCGACACCACAACTTCCTTTGCCGTGGCGCTGGCCGCTTTTTACCAGCAAATCCCGGTCGGCCATGTGGAAGCCGGGCTGCGTACCTACAATATGTATTCCCCCTTCCCGGAGGAGATGAACCGGGTGTTGACCGGTCGCCTGGCAACCCTGCACTTTGCCCCGACCTCACTGAACCGGGCGAACCTGGTGCGGGAAAATATCCTGGAGAAAATTTTCATCACCGGGAATACCGTACTGGACGCTTTCAAAACCACCGTCCGGGAAAACTACAGCTTCAAAAATACCATCCTGCAAAAGCTGGATCTGAATAAAGGGCGGTATATCCTGATGACCGCCCACCGCCGGGAGAATATCGGCCCGCCGCTGGAGGCCATCTGCCATGCTGTCCTCCGGCTGGTCAAGGAATTCGATGACGTCAAAATCCTCTACCCGGTACACCCCAACCCAGCAATCCACGACCCAGTGCATAAGATGCTTGGGCATCAGGCCCGGATCTACCTGCTGGACCCGCTGGAATTGACCGATCTGCACAATCTTATGGCAAAATGCCATCTGGTACTGACCGATTCGGGAGGGCTTCAGGAGGAAGGGCCTTCCTTCAAAAAGCCGGTACTGGTGCTCCGTACAGAAACAGAACGTCCCGAAGCGGTGGAAGCCGGCTGCGTCAAGGTCATTGGCGTCAAAGAGGACGCCATCGTAGAGGAAGTACGCGCAGTGCTTACGCAGGAGGAAATCTATCAAAGCTTCTTGAAAAATCCCAACCCCTATGGCGACGGCAGTGCCAGCCGGAAGATTATCAACGCCATCCTGGGATGGAAAGAGCCGCTGATCTGAGGGAAGAATGGGAGCGCCCGGTCTAAGAACCTGTATGCACAACCATCGAACACGATCTGCCCGGTGCTTTTTCAGGCAGACTGCGTTCATTTTCCTTGCCATACGGCAAGTATGCCTGCCCAAAATGGCCTTGCCTGCCCGAAAAAACCTCGGGCATCCGGCATCCCTCTGATTATGAATACAGGTTCTAAAGATTTTACGGAGAGAAGCTGCCGCTGGCCGCAGCTCAAACGCGGGACTCCCCGCCCCGGTCTGATGCCGGAAGAACGCAGCTTGGGGCGGTTCCTCTTGAAAGCGTGATCCTTTTATAATATTACTTCCGAACTGAAAGGTCGGAAGTAATATCTGCCATCACTCCCGGAAGAACCCGCTGCTTGACAGCCAAAACAGCAAACAGCGGAAGGTTCTTTCGATCCTTCCGCTGCGGTATGCCTGCCGGTTTTCAGAGCTTCCTCTGATCTATTTCCCGGAGAATCCGTCCCTGGAATTCCTCATAGGAGTGCATCCCGGAAAGCAGCCGAAGCTGTTCTTCATCCCCCAGGCCAAAAAAATAAGCCTTAGCCCGTTCCCCATCCTCTGACAAACGGGAGGGGAACGGAAAGTCAATATACCCAGTATAATCCATCCTGATTCCTCCTTCTTCATTGCTTCTGTCTTCAGTTTGCCCCGGAAATTGGAAAATATCCTCTACTTTTCCGATTTCACAACCGTATTGGGAAATAATTGGCTTTTTCTGCGATAAATCTTGATTTTTCCTCTGTTTTTGCCATAATAATACAGGATTTACCATTCCACTTCCTCTGTGGGAGGAAATTACTATCAACCAAGCGAGGGATTGTATGACACCGGAAACCATCAGTCAGATTGCCGCCATCATTCAGGATGAGGAAAAAACAGCCGCTGTTTTAGCCGTCCTCCAGAAAACGGAATCCGCCCGGAAGGAAGCTGCCGCTCATTTACAGTCCAAAGGGATTGCCGCCGCACGGGCGAGAGGCGTCCAGTTCGGCCGCCCGAAAAAGCCGGCTCCTGCAAATTTTGAAAAAATCTACCGCCTGTACATCGCCAAAAAGCTCACGATTATCGAAGCGGCGTCCAGTCTTGGAATCAGCCGGTATAAATTCCGGGAATTGGTTTCCCACCGTAAACAGAAGGAAAACCAGGAATAACCCCTGTGCCCAGCCGAGGATTCCCATGGCCGGTATTTTTTTAGAGATAGCCAGTCTATTTGAATCATAATCCGGGCTTTTTGAAAAATTCAAGCCAGATGGCCTATTAAATGACCAAAAGTACTTGTAGATGATTCAATTTCCAGCTATAATAAAAGAAAATGCTTGCCGGCATAAACAACTGTCGGAATCCGAAAAAGGGGACAAAACTATGAAAATCCAAAGTTTTATGGATTTGAAAAAATTACAGAAAATCCAAGACCAATTTTCAGACGCTACCGGCCTGGCTGCCATTATCATCGACGCAAATGGTGAATATATTACCAAAGGAAGCAACTTTACGGACTTCTGTATGAAATATACCCGGGGGTCGGCAGAAGGCAGCAAACGCTGTGTGAAATGTGATAATGAATGTACCGGGGTCTACTTCTGCCATGCAGGCTTAATGGACTTTTCCTGCCCCATCCTGGTGGAAGGGGAAAAAGTCGGCGCTGTCATTGGCGGTCAAGTGCTCCCCCAGCAGCCGGATGAAGAAAAATTCCAGCAAATCGCGTTGGAGCTCGGCATCTCACCGGAAAACTATATCCAGGCTCTCCGGAAGGTCCCGGTCCGTTCTGAAAAAACCATCCGGGCAGCGGCAGATATGCTGGGCAGTATTGTGAACGAATTGGTCAATCTGGAATATCTCAAAACTGCTTCCAAACGGAAAGTGGAAGTCTTCGATCAGGAAAGCGACGCGATTACCGAAGCGGTTGAATCGGTAAGAAGCAAAATGCGGGACCTGGATCAGATCTCTACCATGGAAAATATCCTTTCCATCAACGCTTCCATTGAGGCTGGGCGCGCAGGGGCTGCAGGTGTAGGCTTTGCCGTTGTTGCACGGGAAATGGGCCAGCTTGCCAAACAATCCGCCGAGGTCTATAAGGAAATTTACACGCGGATTGATGAAATCCGGCAGTCCATTGAAAAAATGAACCAGGCCGACCTGTAATACGGATAACCGGTTCTAAAAAGCCGCCATGAGCTTTATCTCATGGCGGCTTTTCACTATGCCGGCTCTGTATTGAAACCCGCGTTAATCAAGCGCCCCCTGCGGCGGAATCTCCTCTCCTTTTCCATCCGGCAGGAGGGCTTCCTCCAAAGCAGCCTGAATCCCGGAAACCGCCAGCGAAACCGCAAGGCTGGCCGGAGGACCTGCTTTCCCCGCTGCTTGCTCCGGGGAATAAGGCACATGGATAAACCCTCCGCGGATCCCTGGATGCCGTTTTTCCAACTCATCCAACAGGGAATAGAGCAGATCATTGCAGACATAGGTCCCGGCAGAATAGGAAATCGAAGCGGGAATCCCCATCTCCCGGATCCGCATACACATCCTTTTGATGGGCAGGGTGGTGAAATAAGCGGCCGGCCCTCCGGGAACAACCGGCTCACCGGAGGGCTGGGCGCCGGCATTATCCGGGATCGAGGCCTCCCGCAGGTTAATCCCGACCTGCTCCAGCGAAATCCCAGCCCTGCCGCCGGCCTGGCCCAGGCAGAGTACCAGCACAGGCTTCACCCGTTCCACTTCCCGGGCCAGCAAACGCCCCGCACGGCCGAACTCCACCGGAAGCTCCAAACGGGTTACCTCCGCATCCCCGATTTTATCTGGGAGCCGCTGAACGATCTGGTAAGACGGATTGACGGTTTCCCCATTAAACGGGGCAAAACCAGTGACCAAAAGCTTCATTTTCCTTCCTCCCTTTCTTTTTCATACTTTTTACGATAAAGCGACGGCGGCGCGCCGAACCTCCGCTTAAACTGCCGTGAAAAATGCGCCGGGTCGCTGAAGCCGCAGGAATACATCGCTTCCATCACCCGCAGGCCTGGTTTTTCCAACAGCCCGGCCGCACGGTTCAGCCGGATCTGAAGCAGATATTCCTGGGGGGAAAGCCCGGTTTCCCGTTTGAAAATCCGGAACAGATGGCTGCGGCTGACCCCCGCATATCCGGCTACCTGTTCAATCGCCAGCGGGTAAGAATAATTCTGCGCCATATAATCTGCCGCCGTCTCAAAGACCGGACGCACCGAACGCGGCCCCTGCTCCGAATGAAGCAGCGCCAGGAAATCGCAAAGCCGCGCCAACGAAATCAGCGGGCTGCACACCGACTGCTCGTTCCGTTCCATCCGGCGGACGCAGTCCTCCATCTCCGGGATCGACCCGAAACGGCAAATCGGCTGGTAGATAGAAAGCCCGCAGTAATCCATCCAGCGCGGCGCCTCGCTCCCGGAAAACCCGGCCCAGCAGTACCGCCAGGGCCGCTCTGAGTCCGCCGTATAGCAAGTGACCTGGCCCGGCCAAATCAAAAATCCCTGTCCCGCTTCAAGCGGGTAGGTTTTTCCCTCCGCTTGAAAAAACCCCTGTCCGCTCAGAATGCAGTGGATCAGAAAATGATCCCGTACCGCCGGACCGAAGGAGTGCCCCGGCGCGCAGGTTTCAAACCCGCAAAAATTCAGCCGGAGCGCCCCTCCCTCCGACAGGCTCAGCGGAGTCCCTTGAACAGCTTCCAACGCACCGCCCCCTTTTGCTCCCATTCTAACATACTTCCCAGACAGGTGCAACATAAAGTCAAAAAAGAGCAACATCCTGCACTTTCCTTTCGCATGGGGTTGTATTAGAATGAAAAAAGAAACCCCCGGAGCCCCTCCGGGAATCCTGACCCAACCGAAAGGAGCCTGAATCATGAAACTAACCTTTGTCGGAGCCGGAAGCACGGTCTTTGCCCGCAGCGTCATCGGCGACTGCATCCTCACCCCAGAGCTGGGAGAATTCGATGTCTGCCTGTTCGACATCGATCCAAAACGCCTGGACGAATCCTATCAAATCCTGACCAATATCAACCGAACCGCTAACGGAAAGGCACGGATCACCCAAACCCTCGACCGTGAAACCGCTTTCCGCGGCGCTGATTTCGTTGTCAACGCCATTCAGGTCGGGCTGTATGACCCCTGCACCATCATTGACTTCGAAGTACCCAAAAAATACGGCCTGCGCCAAACTATCGCCGACACCCTTGGCATCGGCGGGATCTTCCGCGGGCTCCGTACCATCCCGGTTATGAAAGCCTATGCAGAGGACATGGAACGCTGGTGCCCAGGCGCCATCCTGCTGAACTATACCAACCCCATGGCGATCCTCGCCGGCTATATGCAGCGGTATACCAATATCCGGACGGTCGGCCTCTGCCACTCGGTACAGGCCTGCACCCCCAACCTGCTCAAAACCCTGGGGATGGACGAATACCTGGACAACCACCGCTGGGAAATCGCTGGGATCAACCATCAGGCCTGGCTGCTGAAAATCGAAGACCTTGCCGGCAACGACCTCTATCCTGAAATCAAGCGGCGCGCCCTTGATCCCGCCTACAACCCCGAGAAGACCGACCTTGTCCGGCTGGAAATGATGCGGCATTTCGGCTACTACAACACCGAGTCCAGCGAGCATACCTCGGAATACCTGCCCTATTTCATCAAAGGCAAATATCCCGAGCTGATCGACCGGTTCAAAATCCCGCTGGATGAGTATCCCCGCCGCTGTATCGAGCAGATCAACGGCTGGAACGAAATGCGGGACAGCCTGCTGAAGGATTCCAAAATTGAGCATCAAAAGACCCACGAATTCGCGTCCTACATCATCCGGGCAGTGATGGAGGATCACGCCGTCCGGATCCACGGCAATGTGCTGAATACCGGGCTGATCACCAACCTGCCTCAGAACGCCTGCGTCGAGGTGCCCTGCCTGATCGACCGCAACGGGATCAACCCCTGCTATGTCGGCGAGCTGCCCGAGCAGTGCGCAGCCCTCAACCGGACGAATATCAACGTCCAGCTGCTGACCATCCAGGCGGCGGAAACCCTCAAGAAGGAGTACATCTACATGGCGGCGATGCTGGACCCGCACACCTCCTCCGAGCTGTCCATCGACGAGATCCGCGCCCTCTGTGACGACCTCATCGAAGCGCACACCGGCTGGCTCCCGGAATATCACTAAACCCATCAAAAAGAACCTCAGCATTCATGCTGAGGTTCTTTTTGCGCTGATATTGGCGTATTAAATAAAAATATACGATTTTAGAGAGTTATTTTTTAAATTTTTGATTGACGGATCGGGAAACCATGCTATAATAAAAGTATCCTAGGATAAAAAATAAGAAAAGTTTGATGATCCATGAAAAAATTTGTCATTGGTTTCCTCCTGGCGACGTTTTCTATTTGTGTATTCCTAGCGTCGCTCCCTGTCCGCGCGGATTCCGCCGCTCCGAAAGATGAGGAAATGGAGCCGTATGTTACATTCCCCACATTATATGTATTGGATGTTCCTGTTGTCGGTCAGATACGAGATTTTGAATGTTGGGCGGCCTGCGGAAGCAGTGTCTGCCGGTACTACGGATATAATGTTTCAAAAGATCAATTCGCCATCCTGACTGGGATTACAGATAACCGCATGGCTACTTTTCAAGATATGATTCCTACTTTTAATCGCTATGGCCTATACCCCCATGAAATTATAGCTCCGCTTTCCTTCAATATTGTCCAAAGCATTATCTATAATGAATCCGAGCCCATCATCGCCGATGTTACTTACCATGCCGCTGTTATCGACGGTTATTCCTATGAAGCAAGGCAGAAAGTTCGGATTATGGATCCAAGAAAACAGGGTACTCGATTTTATGCGGATTATTTTGAACTTGCAGATAAAGATGGTGAAGGAAAAGTCGCCCCTGGCATAGAAATGCGCTGGATTAGAACTTTATATGGATTTTAAGGAGGATTGTTTATGAAACGCTTGATTGCGTCATTATCCCTGATACTCACCCTGTTCACCCTCTGCGCCCTCCCCGCTTTCGCGGAAGAAACCCCGATGCCCTCCTTCGAGGAACGCAAGGAAATGGCCATTGAAGCGGCAACGAATGAACTTCAGCTATTCGCAGACGATCTGGAAATTGAATGGGATCATAACATGGATACGCTGAGCGCAGAAGCCTATCCCAGCTATGGGGTACTAGGGATGCTTCCCGAATACCATATCACCGCTGAGGAAGCCGCAGAAACTTCCAGCACAATACTGTTGCTGTTTTACAGCGACGGAAAGCCGCTGACTCGAGCACTGACCCATTATATTCCCGAATCCAATACTACCGTTATTTCTTTATTGGGTGGATCAGAAAATTCCGTACAAACCATCGCTGATCAAATCGAAATCTTCAATCAAATCAAGACCGAAGATTCTCCAATCTGTATTGCCAATAGTATGTCTCAGTTTTTTGTCTACGGAGATACCGTCTATGGAGATAATATGCTGATGCCGGTGAACTTCTACCCGGAGGAGAAGCTAGACTACCCGTATTTTCAGTCTATGGATACCGACGGCTATCCGTTGATTATGGTTGAGGATTTTGAATTCATAATGAAAGAGCTAGAAAAACATCCGGAATGGATCGGAGGCATCCCTCTTTACCTGCTTCCGAAGTATCCTCACAGCGTAGTGGTGCGGAACCGATGGATTTTCGGCACAGCAGGGGTTCTGCTGCTGATTTGGTTCGGCTTTGCCAGCTATCGGGTCTATCGGGCAAAACGGCAGGCTAAAGCGGAATAATCCCCGCATCCGCAGGGCGGGGAGGGTAAAGGAGGAAAATCATGAAACGCTCGATCTTCACACTGTTTTTGACGCTTAGTTTATTCGCTCTCTGCGCAGTCCCCGCTTTTGCGGAAGAAACCCCAATACCCTCCTTCGAGGAACGCAAGGAAATGGCCATTGAAGCAGCGATTCCCTATATCCAATCCTTTGCAGCAGAACAAGGAATGGAATGCAATCCAAAAAATTTGACTGCGGTAGCCTATCCCAGCCGCGGTATGCTGAGTGTAACCTCTAAAGCTCATATCACCGCCGATGAAATAGCGCAGTATTCTAGGGATATGATACTGCTTTTCTATTCCGATAATCAGCCGTTGATGACAGCCTGCACCAGATATATTCCTGAAACAGGCGAAACGGATTTCCTCATGTATGGTGATGATGGTGAAGTCGTACAGAAATTTTCCGATCAAGTGGAGGTTTTTAACCAAATTAAAACCGAGGATTCTCCAATCTGCGTTGTCAGCGGATTCCATGTGAATTATCTTTACGGCCATACCATCTATGGGGATAATATGCTGATGGAAGTCGCACCCTATCCGGAGGAGCTTGAATCCGCTTACTTCCAATCCATGGATACCGATGGCTATCCGCTGATTATGATTGAAGATTTTGAATATATGATAGAACAGGCGTGGGAACATTCCGACCGGATGGGCGGCGGTTTTACTCAGTATCTCCCGCCGTATAACCATGCCATGATCGTTCGCAACCGCTGGATCTTCGGCACGGCCGGGGTTCTGCTGCTGGTTGGGTTTATCGCATACCGGGTCTATCGGGCAAAACGGGAAGCAAAAGCGCAATAATCCCTGCATCCGCAGGGCGGGCGAAAGGAGGAAAATCATGAAACGTTCAATCTTCACGTTATTCCTGGCAGTTTGCCTGTTCGCCTGCGCTATTCCTGTTATCGTGTGGAAAAATCCGATACCCTCCTTCGAAGAACGCAAAGAAATGGCAATGGAACTGCTGCCCGACAACCTGTTTGCCCATGCAAACCAAAGTACTTATGACAGCCTGTCAGAAGCCGCCGGCTACGATCCGGAAACAGGGAACTGGGAATGGAAAACAGAGGATTGGAGCGTTGAGTTTTATCCCGGCTTGATCTTAGAAGATCCGCTTCCTCCATATTATTTTCCTGTTAAGCAGGTTAAAAAGCACTCTCCGGACATGATGATGCTGATCTATACAGACGGGCAGCCCTTGAGTAGTGTGTTTATCCGGCACGCCCCTGAATCCGGGAAGATCGAGTTTTTCCGCAGAGGGCAAACCCCGGAAAAAGTCCGGGAAATGCAAAAGCAGATCGAGGCTTTCCGTCAAATCAAAACCCAGAATTCCCCCATCTGCCTGGTGTACTGCTACTACACCAGCTTTGTCTATGGCAATACCATTTACGGGGACAATATGCTGCTGGAGATCGACCCCGCCCCGGAAAGCCTGGATCAGCCCTATTTCCAGTCCATGGATACGGGCGGTTACCCCCTCATCGCGTTCGAGGATTTCAAGCAGGCCGTGAAAAGATGGGAATATATCGTAATCTATAAGGGCTATATGGGAGAATGGAAATATATCACTGACTACCTCCCGGAATACGGTGATCCGGAAATCCCTCCGAACCGCTGGATTTTCGGCACAGCAGGGGTCCTGCTGTGCAGCTGGCTCTGTTTTGCCGGCTATCGGATTTATCGGGCAAAACGGGAAGCAAAAGCGGAATAATCCCCGCATCCGCAGGGCGGGGAGGGTAAAGGAGGAAAATCATGAAACGCTCGATCTTCACACTGTTTTTGACGCTTAGTTTATTCGCTCTCTGCGCAGTCCCCGCTTTTGCGGAAGAAACCCCAATACCCTCCTTCGAGGAACGCAAGGAAATGGCCATTGAAGCAGCGATTCCCTATATCCAATCCTTTGCAGCAGAACAAGGAATGGAATGCAATCCAAAAAATTTGACTGCGGTAGCCTATCCCAGCCGCGGTATGCTGAGTGTAACCTCTAAAGCTCATATCACCGCCGATGAAATAGCGCAGTATTCTAGGGATATGATACTGCTTTTCTATTCCGATAATCAGCCGTTGATGACAGCCTGCACCAGATATATTCCTGAAACAGGCGAAACGGATTTCCTCATGTATGGTGATGATGGTGAAGTCGTACAGAAATTTTCCGATCAAGTGGAGGTTTTTAACCAAATTAAAACCGAGGATTCTCCAATCTGCGTTGTCAGCGGATTCCATGTGAATTATCTTTACGGCCATACCATCTATGGGGATAATATGCTGATGGAAGTCGCACCCTATCCGGAGGAGCTTGAATCCGCTTACTTCCAATCCATGGATACCGATGGCTATCCGCTGATTATGATTGAAGATTTTGAATATATGATAGAACAGGCGTGGGAACATTCCGACCGGATGGGCGGCGGTTTTACTCAGTATCTCCCGCCGTATAACCATGCCATGATCGTTCGCAACCGCTGGATCTTCGGCACGGCCGGGGTTCTGCTGCTGGTTGGGTTTATCGCATACCGGGTCTATCGGGCAAAACGGCAGGCTAAAGCGGAATAATCCCCGCATCCGCAGGGCGGGGAGGGTAAAGGAGGAAAATCAT
>CANAQK010000034.1 GCA_947363605.1 uncultured Clostridia bacterium
TGGGCCGCAGAATGCGGTCCGGCGGCGCAGCCGCCAAGAATGTTGCCAATACTTTCCCCGGAGCCCCGCAGGCGCGGCAGCGTACAACGCCGCGATCAAAACTTTTAAGTTTTTATCGGGAAATCGTATTAAATTTTCCCGATGATTTTCGCCGCAGCGGCTTCGTCCAGTAAAACCTCGCAATTGGGATGAAGCTGGACCACCGATGCCGGGATGTCCGTAGTAATCGGGCCGAGAACCGCCTTCTCAATGATATCCGCCTTAGATTCACCCTTGGCAATCAGGATTAGCTTCCGGGTCTGCATGATATTGACAATCCCGCGGGTCAGGCCGCCCAGTTCATGCTCCGGCCCAACGTTGGTTTCGCGGCGGACTTTTTCCTCAAAGATCGGATCCATCGGGGAAACCCAAGTCGGACGCTCAAACGGCGTACCCGGCTGGTTAATGCCAATATGCCCGTTCCAGCCGATCCCCAGCATCTGAAGGTCAGCCCCGCCGCGTTCTGCCAAGCGCTGCTCAAACAGCCGGCATTCCCGCTCGAAGTCGTCCGAAATCGTCGGCGGCATGATAAAATTTTCCTCCGGGATCCCTAGGTTTTTCACCAGCTGGTCATAGATCATCGTATAACAGCTTCCTGAGTAGGAACGGTCAAGATTGGTCAGCTCATCCACATTAAAGATGGTCACGCCCGATACATCGAAAGGATACTGCTGGTAAATATCCGACACGATCCGGTGCATCTCCCCGGTAGTTTTACCGGTGGAAAGCCCGATCACCGCATTGGGTTTTTCCAGCATCTGGGCAATAATCCGCCAAGCTGCTGCCGTATCAAAATCACGTTCTGTTTTACAAATTGTAATTTTCATCATATATTCTCCTTTATGTCAATCTTCGAATCCGACTGCGGCAGCGCCCAGCAGCCCGGTATACTGCGGATCCAACTGAGAAAGCTCAACGCCTTTGAGCACCGATTTCATACAGAAGAAATCCAGCCGGTCGCAAACCATCCGGTAAAAATCCGGGTTGGAAATCACCCCGCCGCCCAGGATGATTTTTTCCGGATTGCTGACCCGGACTAAATCCAAAATCAGCGCTGCCGCCCCATCCGCTGCGTCCCGGGTCAGCAGGCCGGCCAGCGGATCCCCCTGCTTGGCTGCTTCAAATACCGCATGAGCCGGGATGGTTTTTTCCTCCGCATAGGGCCGGAGCGCCGAATCTGGATACTCCCCGATTTTGGCGAAGAATCGGGAGCTGATCCCTGAACCGGAAGAGATGGCCTCTACACATCCCCGACGTCCGCAGAAGCAAACCGTATCCGAATGGAAATCTACCGTCAGGTGCCCGACCTCCCCGGAATCATTCTGCCATCCCCGGATCAAGCGGCCGTTCTCAAAAAAACCTGCGCCGATCCCCGTCCCAATGTTGAGATAAATAAAATGGTCGGTATCCTTGGCAGCGCCGAACCGCTTCTGCGCCAGCGCTGCCGATTTTACATCGTTATCAATCTGGCACCGCATCCCATATTTTTCCTGGAACAGCCCGGTAACTGGAGTCGGGATCCGGCGGCGATCGTCGATCATAACCCAAACACCGCGGCTGTGGTCGATCTGCCCAATCAAGCCCATCCCCATCTGATCTGGGCGTTCCCCAGCAAAGCCGACCGTCCGGATATAATCATCCAGACATTCCTGGATCCGTTCGATCTCCTCAGCCTGAGTCAAATAGCCGGTGTCGTACCGTTTCTGCTTCAAAATCCGCCCGGATTCCTCGACCTCGCCAATCAGAAGCTTGGTCCCGCCCAGATCCAGTGCTAAACAAGTGTTACTGCTCATTTTTTCAGCCTACCCCTTTTGTTGTGTAACGTTACACATATTTTAGCATAGGATACCCGGTTTGTCAAGCCGTTCCATCAAAAATTTTTCCTGAAACGGCGGAATAGGGATATAAAAAAGGAAGCCTGTACCCTTCAGTACAGACTTCCTTTTTTTCTTATGCAGGATTTTTACCAATTCACTTCAACCGGCTCGATCTCCCAGATCATCTCCGCATAATGGCGGATCGTGCGGTCAGAGGAGAATTTGCCGGAGCAGCAGATATTCCGGAAGCACTTGCGCGCAAACTCCTCTTTATTTTGTGCATCCCGGTTCAAACGGAGACGGGCTTCCACAAAACTGGTTAAGTCGCCGAGCACATAATAGGTATCCGCTGTAGACCAAACAGCTCCCTGCACCAGGGAATTATACAACTCGCGGAAATAATGCTGCCCGCCATCCGAGAAGGTCCCGTCAATCAATGTATCTACTACCCGCTTGATCTTCGGGTCACTTTCATATAAAGCGTGGGCATTATAATGCGGCATAATCTCGTTCAGCTCTTCAACCTTGGCGCCGAAAATATAATTGTTTTCTATCCCGGCTTCTTCCACAATCTCCACATTCGCACCGTCCAGGGTCCCCAACGTTACCGCGCCGTTGAGCATCAGCTTCATGTTGCCGGTACCGGACGCTTCAAAGCCCGCCGTCGAAATCTGGATGGAGGTATCCGCCGCGGCAACCAGCTTTTCTGCACTGCTGACATTATAGTTCTTCACAAAGACTACGTTCAGAATCCCTTTGGTATCCGGGTCGTTATTGACCAATTCCGCAATCTCATTGATATACTTGATAATCCCCTTTGCCCGGAAGTAACCCGGAGCCGATTTTGCGGCAAACAGGAAGGTTGTCGGGGCAAAGCCGGTGATACTGCCGTCTTTGATGCCGTAATAGATATATAAAATTGAAAATGCGTTCATCAGCTGGCGTTTATATTCATGCAGCCGCTTGATTTGGATATCAAAAATTGTATTCGGGTCGATCACTGCGCCGTCATGCTCTCGGATAAAAGCTGCCAGCTGTTCTTTTTTCTGCTGCTTGACTGCCATAAACTGCCGGATTGTATCTTCGTCTTCTGCCAACGGAAGCAGCTTCCGCAGTGCCTGAAGGTTGGTAATAAACGCATCCGAGCCCAATTTTTCCTTCAGCAGCCCGGTCAGCTCCCGATTGCAGAGCGCCAGCCACCGGCGCTGTGTCACGCCGTTGGTCTTGTTCTGGAAACGGTCCGGATAGAGCCGGTACCACTCGTTGAGGGCATTCCGTTTCAAAATCTCGGTATGCAGCCGTGCTACGCCATTGACCACGCGGGACATAAAAATCGCCATACGCGCCATATATACCGTCCCATCGTTGATGATTTGCAGGCGGTATTGCTCCTGCTCCATCCCCAAGCTGCTGACCTCTTTAATCAGTGCGTTATTGAGCAGCTCTATCATGGCGTAAACATTCGGGATCACGCTCCGCACCAGGTCAACCGGCCAGCTTTCCAGCGCTTCCGCCATAATCGTATGGTTCGTATAGTTGAAGATCCGCTTGCAGATAGCCAGAGCCTCGTCAAAGTTGATATTTTCCTCGTCCACCAGCTGGCGCATCAGCTCCGGGATCGCCAGCACCGGATGGGTATCGTTGAGCTGGATCGTCACATAATCACTTAACCGGCTCCAATCCTTCCCATGCACCCGCTTGAAATCACGCAGGATAGAGGTCAGTGACGCACAGGTAAAGAAATATTCCTGCTTCAGCCGGAGCTTCTTCCCTTCCCAGGAGCTGTCATTCGGATAAAGTACGCGGGAAATATCCTCCGCGCGGTTTTTATCCCGTACAGCCTCATCGTATTTCTGGTCGTTGAAAAGGTTGAAATCAAACGGATGGACCGCTTCGGACTGCCACAGGCGCAGGTTGCTGATATGATTGGTATGGTACCCTAAAATCGGCATATCATAGGGCACGGCGTTGACGGTCTGATCGGCAAAATGGATCAGGACGGAGTCGCCGGCAGTACGCTTCGACCAGGGATCCCCATGCTCGCTCCAGTCGTCGGCGGTTTCTTTTTGGAAGCCGTCCACGATCTCCTGTTTAAACAAACCATAACGGTAACGGATGCCATAACCATCAATGGGCAGATCCAAAGTGGCGGCGCTGTCCAGGAAACAGGCAGCCAGTCGTCCCAGGCCGCCGTTGCCGAGAGCAGCATCTTCGATATCCTCAAAAACCGAAACCGAAATACCGCACTCTTTCAGTGCTTCATCCACTACATCCAGCAGGCCCAGTGAAAGCAGGTTATTATAAATCGCCCGGCCCACCAGGAACTCCATGGAAAAATAGCAGGCACGGCGGGTCTTGGTATGGGCATGGAGGCTGGCATTGGCGTCTGGCGTGATCCGCGCCATAATGATCTTCCCTACGGCGCTTTGGATCTGCCAGGCCGAGGCTTCTTGAGGCTCCACAAAATACTCGGATTCCAAGATTTCTCTGAATTTCTCAACAAAACGTTCCTTTGTAAGCTCTTTCACAAAAGTTACCTCCAATACAAATTTGTCAGCTTCTCAATTTTCCCTGCAAGTTCTTGGCCATACTGCCCGGGCAGCGCCCGCCACTGCCAATTGTTCGCCGCTATCGACGGGATGTTCATCCGGGCCTCCGAACCCAGCTCCAAAAAGTCCTGCATCTGAGTAATCGCTGTATCCGCCGGACTGCTCCAGGCCAGCGCGATCAGATCCCATACCCCCTCTTCCAGCGAACCGCTCCGGAGATAATCCAGCACATAGTCCAGTTCTTCCTCCGAAAGGCTTTTCAGCCAGCCGAGAATGGTATCATTATCGTGCGTCCCGGTATAGCAGATACAGTTTTGGGGATATTTATGCGGGAGATAATCGCTCTCGTGCCCGATGGAAAAGGCAAATTCCAGCACCTTCATTCCCGGATAGCCCGATTCCGCCAGCAATTCCCGCACCGGCTCGGTAATCAGGCCCAGATCCTCCGCGATGATGGCGGTTTTTCCCAGCGCTTCCTCCGCTTTCCGGAAAAGGTCCATCCCCGGGCCTTTGCGCCATTCTCCATCCACCGCGGTTTCATCCCCCGCGGGGATCGCCCAGAAGCTTTCAAACCCGCGGAAGTGGTCAATCCGCACCATGTCAAAATTGGACACGGCCGCGCCGATCCGCCTGATCCACCACTGATAGCCCGTCCGCTTGAGATAGCTCCAATTATAAATCGGGTTCCCCCAAAGCTGCCCGGTTTCCGAAAAATAATCCGGCGGGCAGCCGGCTACCACGACCGGCTGCCGTTCCTCATCCAGCAAAAACATCTTGGGTTTGGACCAGGCATCCGCGCTGTCCAACGCCACATAAATCGGCAGGTCGCCGATCAGGCGGATCCCTTTCCCGTTGACGTATTCTTTCAGGGCCCGCCACTGGGTAAAGAATTCATATTGGACAAATTTCCAAAACCCGATTTCCTCCGCCAGCCGTTTTTTGGCCGCTGTCAGCGCCGAAGCCTTCCTCACCCGCAGATCTGCCGGCCAATCCAGCCAGGGCGCCCCGCCCTGCTCAAATTTCAGCGCCATAAACAGCGCATAATCTTCCAGCCATTCACTTTGCTCCGCAGCAAACTCCTCGAAATCCTCAGGCTGTTTCTCCGCAAAGCGCTGATAGGCTTTTTTCAGTACCGGGAACCGGTTTTCGTAAATTTTGGCATAATCCACCCGGGAAGGGTCGCCGCCCCAGTCCAGCAGGGCATAGTCCTCCGCTGATAAAAGCCCGTCTTTGGCTAATAAATCCAGATCAATAAAATAAGGGTTTCCTGCAAAGGTCGAAAACGACTGGTAGGGAGAATCCCCGTAACTGGTTGGGGAGATCGGAAGCATCTGCCAAAGCTTTTGCCCCGATTCCTGCAAAAAATCGGCAAATTCATAAGCTGCCTTGCCCATTGTCCCAATCCCATAAGGAGAAGGCAGGCTGGAAAGATGCATCAATATTCCACTTTGCCGCATAATACTGTCACCCTGCCGCCTTTTCAAAAAGCGGTCCTTTCCGAACATTGAAATAGAGCTGTATATTTTCAAAAACACCCATCGTTTTTTTATCCGGGAGGTTGCTGCTCCCCCGGAACGTGCAGGCGCACGAACACGGCCTATAGACCCCAGGGCAGCCTGCCGCCAGTCCCTTTGTATCGAAGATGCAGTCTTTAAAAGGAACTTCTTGAACCGTTTGAACGATCAACCCGGAAAAAACTTATTCTTCTCCAATAGGACAGCCAAATAAAACCAATTTTATTTTAACATCCAGGCCATAGAATTGCAAGCAAAAATCAGCAGGATTTTCAAAAATTCTCCACCGCAGGCTATATTCTGTACAAAATGCAGAGGCGGCTTCAGGCTGCCGCTTTCAAGGACTGCCGGTTTGTCTGAATATAGCTGTCCACCTGGCGTTCCAGGATCTCAAAGCTGACGCTTCCCAGATCCAGCACCATTTTATGATAGTCCGCGGGGGAAAACGCTTCTCCAAGGCTTTCCTCCGCCCGGTCATAGCAATCCTCAAACAAAGCCCCCGTCAGGAAATATTGAAGATAATACCCCGGCATTTCCAAGATCAGTTCAAACATCCCGCCGCAGACTTCATCCGGAATTTCTGCGCCAAAGACATCCCGGTACTCCTGGGCAAACCGTGCCCGGTCCCAGCCGTCCTCATGCACGCCGATTTCCATCAGGCAAAGATACATCTGCGCCGCCTGCTGGTTGACCGCCCACAGTTCCAGGAGGTCCCTATTCTCCGGCGCGTATCGGACGATCTGGTTTTCCACATAAACCGCCCAGCCCTCGGTATAACCGGTATATTCCATAAAGTACCGCACAGCGGGCATTTGAAGGCCGGTGAAATAGGCGGACTGATACATATGCCCCGGATAACCCTCATGCGCCATAGTCGGGAAAAGGCTTTGATCGTAGTCCCCATTCAGGTAGATGGATTCCGGCGTATCCAGCGGTGCGTCAATCGGGTTGGACACATAGGCCGCCGGGGAGAAATTCTCCTGCATCGCTTCAGGCACCGGGATAACATTATAATTCAGGCTGGCAACCGGCGGGAAATCGGCCTGTACCGCCTGTTCCAGATAATCCAGGTTTTCCTCTGCGGTTGTAAAATCGGCAAAAACCAGATCCGCTTCCAAAAACCGCTCATACAGGCTGGGATCTGCTGCAAGCAATTCCTGAAACTCCGTCGCATATTTTTGAAGGTGCTCCTGCGCATAGGTGCGCGCTTCCTCCACGGTCAGATCCGCACCGGTTTTCTGGCGGATCAACGCTTCATAATAAGCCTTCCCGTCCGGCAGGCTGGAAAGCCCCAGTTCTTCCTTCCTGCCCTCCAGCTTGGAAAGTTCCTCCCCCAAGGTACGGTAGGCGTTCAGGAAATCATTCTTCAGCAGGAATTCATTCCGCGTTTTCATTTCTATTTTTTCACTGGGGGACAGGAAATCCATCCCGTCAATTTTGGCATTGATGCTTTCAATCAGGAAAGGGTTTTCCTCCGCGGCAAAGGCCTCGCACTGGCCGATCACGGCGTCCAGCGTCACCTGGCTCATGCCGGCTCCATGCTCCAGGCGTTCTTTTTCCAGCGCCGCATAACGGAGGAAGGTTTCCTCCGCCGTTTCAAGAAGGTTAAAGTAACTGTCCAGATCGCTCCGGCGGTTGAACTTGAATTCATTCAGCAAAACCGGAATCTCTGCCTGAAACCCGGTAAAGCTTCCCAGATAGCTGTTATCCAGATCATAATAATCGTTGGTAAGCTGGCTCCGCTCCAGATAGTCCTCCAGCATATCATAGGTCAGGCGCTGGCTGCTGTCCAGCCTTTCCCGGTTGAACCGGTGCAGCTGGGCCAGCAGCTCCTCCGCCTCCTGGCCTGCCCCTTCGTAATCCTCCCAGTCCGAATAAGGCCAGACATACAGCTCTTCCTCAAAGCCATAGGCCTGCGGGTCGTTAAACAGCAGGTTCAGGCTGTAATTATCATTGGAGATCAACTGCGCCGGCAGTTCCTCTACAAAAGCGTCAAATTTTTCCGAAACGGACTGGAACAGAGGGAGTTCCTTTATTTCCGCCGTACATCCGGACAAACCCAGGGTCAGCGCCAATCCGCAGATCCAAGCGGCCGCCCGCTTCCCGTTTAATTGCCATCTGTTCATCATTGTTTCCTCCTTCAGCCCGGGTTCCAAGGCCGGGCCGCTGATTCTTCTGTGATAAAATCCCCTGCTGTTCAGTTTATTCGTGCCGGCCCTGATTTAACCCCTGTTTTGCAGAAGGAAGCTCCCCAAACTGCCGTTTATAGGTACGGGTAAAATAAGACAGGTTCCGGAAACCGCACTGCTCCGCGCTTTCGCTGACATTGTACCGCCCGCTCAAAAGCATCCGGCGGGCCATGCTGCACCGTATAAAATTGATATGCTCCACTACTGTCCTGCCCGTAATTTCCCGGAATACCCGGCAGAAATAATATTTGCTGATGCCGATCCGGCCACAGATCCCGTCGATGGACAATTCCTCCCGGTAGTGCGTCCGGATATACGCCAGCGCTTCCTTGACCCATTCCAGCCTTCGGGAGCCCGCGGCGGAATCTGTTTCAGCTTCCACCGTGTATTCCCTGAAAAGAAGGAGGAGGAGTTCCATGGCCGCCGCTTTGACCGCCGCTTTATAGTACGTGCGTTTCTCTTCCATTTCCCGGGCAATCCGCTCAAAAAGCACCGCAATCCGCCCATCCTCCGCCACTGGACGGAAAACTGTCCGGCTGATCGGCAGGCCGAACCCGTCGCAAAGCGCTTTATCTAAAATCAGGCAGGAGTACCGGCATTCCTCCGAAACGGCGAAGATCTCATGCAGCATATCGGAATTCACCGCTGCCATCTGGCCTGCCCGTACCAGCTGCTGCTCCGCATTGCAGACTACTGTCCCTTCCCCTTCGGTAAAATAAAGCAGCTCCAGCCCTTCATGCCAATGCAGGATATCATCCCGAAGCGCACGCTGCCGCACATTCCAATGAAAAATGATCGGGAATCCCGGATCCGGATGCAGATGATTCTCATAAACAGTTGTCGGCATAATGGCCCCTTTGAAAAGCAAGATTGTGTTAAAAATAAGCAAGATGCGGGCTTTACTTTTTTAATCGTTATTATAAAATAGATTTATCAAAATCACAAGATTCTTCAGCAATCTTTTCGGACAGAACTGCATCTTCCCTAACAAAGCAGAAAAAAGGAGAGTATTTATGTACAATTTTTCAGTCGGCGTCCTGCTGGACTCCTTCCGTACCGATCCGGTATCCGCATTGGCCAAAGCCAAAGCCGTCGGGGCCTCCGGCATCCAGGTCTACGCAACCAGCGGGGAAATGGCTCCCGAAAACCTGAGCGGTGCAAAACGCCGGGAATTCCTGGACAAGGTCAAAAGCCACGGTTTAACTATCTCGGCGCTCTGCGGCGACCTGGGACAGGGCTTTGCCAACCGGGAGAAAAACCCCGGATTGATCGAGCAGTCCAAACGGATCCTGGATCTGGCCAAGGAACTGGAAACTGACGTTGTCACCACCCATGTCGGCGTAATCCCGGCGGATCCTTCCTGCGAACGCTACAAAATCATGCAGGAGGCCTGCTTCCAGCTGGCCCAGTATGCCGATTCGCTGGACGCCCATTTCGCTATTGAAACCGGCCCGGAGATCGCCCTCACCCTGAAAAGCTTCCTGGATGGGCTGCACTCTACCGGCGTCGCAGTCAATCTGGACCCGGCCAACTTCGTCATGGTCACCGGGGATGATCCCGTCCAGGCGGTCTATACCCTCAAGGACTATATCGTCCACACCCATGCCAAAGACGGCCGCCGCCTGCTGGTACGGGATCCCGAAGTGATTTATGGGGTCATCGAAGATGAAATCCAGGCGGGCAAGGCCTTTATCGAGCTCCCGCTGGGTGAAGGCGATGTGGACTTCCCGAACTACCTCAAAGCGCTGAATGAAATCGGCTATCATGGCTTCCTGACCATTGAGCGCGAAGTCGGCGAGGATCCGGCGGCAGACATCCGCAAAGCCGTGGATTTCCTGAACGGCCTGATCCAGTAAGCAGTTTCATGATTCTACCTAATGATAAGGAGGAGCCCCCTATGAACAAAATCAAAGTCGGCATTATTGGAACCGGCAGCATCTCCAACGAACATATCCAAGCCTATTTGAAAAACCCGAACGTTGAGCTCTACGCGTTTTGTGATATCAATGAAAATCAGCTCCAGCTCATGGCCGAAAAATACGGCGTAACCCGCACCTTTACCGACAAGGATGAAATGCTCAAGCTGGAAGAACTGGACGCTGTCAGCGTCTGCACCTGGAACTCGGAGCACGCCCCCTGCACCATTGCCGCCCTCAACGCCGGGAAGCACGTGCTCTGCGAAAAGCCGATGGCCACCTCCGCTGAGGAAGCCCGCAATATGGTGGATGCGGCAGAACGGAACGGGAAGCTCCTGATGATCGGCTTTGTCCGCCGTTTTGGCAACGACTGCGCGATCCTTCAGGACTTCATCAGCCAGGATTATTTCGGCGAGCTGTATTACGCCAAAGCGACCTACCTCCGCCGCAACGGCAATCCGGGCGGCTGGTTCGGGGACAAATCCCGCTCGGCAGGCGGCCCCCTGATTGACCTGGGCGTTCATGTCATCGACCTCACGCGCTACCTGATGGGCAACCCCAAACCGGTTTCCGTTTACGGTGCGACCTTCCGCAAGCTGCTGAACCGTCCTAATATCAAAGGCGGGAAAGCCTATAATTCCGTTTCCGCCGGCAGCCAGGATATCTGCGACGTTGAGGACCTCGCTTCCGCGATGATCCGCTATGACAATGGGGCCGTCCTCTCGGTAGAGGCCAGCTTCAGCCTGAACCTCAAGAGCGATGAGGGGAAAATCCAGCTTTTCGGCACCAAAGGCGGCGCCAAGATCGACCCGGAGCTGGAAATGTACACCGAGGTCAACGACTATCTGGCCGATGTCAAGCTGGCCCTGCCGACCGCCCTCAATTTCGAAGGGCTGTTTGCCGGGGAAATCAACCACTTTATCGACTGCGTACAGAACGGGACGCCCTGTAAGTCCCCGGCGGAGGACGGCGTTGCCCTGATGACCATTCTGGACGCAATCTACGAATCCGCACGCACCGGCCACGAAGTTATTCTTTAATAAGGAAGGGATTCCCATGAAAATTGCAGTCAGCACCTACAGCTTTAATCCCCTGCTCCTTTCGGGAGCCATCACCCAGTTTGCCTGCATTGAAAAAGCCGTGGAAATGGGGTTTGATGCGATTGAATTCGTTGACATCCTCCCGCATGACGGTTCCAGCGCAGAAGAATACGCAAAAAAACTCCGGGCGGAGTGCGAAAAGCACTCCCTCCCGATCTCCAATTATACCTTTGGGGCAGATTTCCTGACTGGTTCGGGCGGCAATCTGCAAGAGGAAATCGAACGGGTCAAACGCCAGATCGACCTGGCAGAAATCCTGGGCGCCACCAGTGTCCGGCATGATGCTACCACCGGGTTTGCCGCTGGCAGCCGTGGATTCCGCGGCTTTGAAGAGGCGCTTCCCCGATTGGCCGAAGGCTGCCGGGCGGTAACGGAATACGCCGCTGAAAAAGGGATCCGGACCATGGTGGAAAATCACGGCCTGTTCTGCCAGGACAGCTGCCGGGTGGAAAAGCTGATCAACCGGGTGGCGCATGAAAATTTCGGACTGCTCTGTGATATGGGCAATTTCCTCTGCGTAGATGAAGATCCGTCCTTAGCCTACAGCCGGGTGGCTCCCTATGCATTCTACGCGCACGCCAAGGATTTCCATGTCAAAAGCGGGATGGAACCCAACCCGGGAGAAGGCTACTGGCAGTCCCGCGGAGGGAATTATCTCCGGGGCGCTATCATCGGGCACGGAAACGTCCCGGTGAAGCAGTGCCTGTCTATCTTGAAAAACGCTGGCTATAACGGCACGATTGCGGTGGAATTTGAAGGGCTGGAGGACAGCTTCAAGGGGATTTCCATCGGATTGGCCAACCTTCGCCGCTATACCGCAGAGGTTTACGGAGAATAAAATACCTGCTCAGAAAGTGGCGAATACTGTACGCCTGAAAAAAGCGTATCCTGAAGTGCGCGAGGGTTCCCGTGCCATTTCGCCGGGCCCGATCCGAATGCGGGACTCCGCGTCCCGCACCCCGTTCCCTTTTCTTTGACCGCTCAAAGAAAAGGGAAGAAAAGAAAACCGCCCAGGGTCAGATCCCCCTGAGAACCCCCACATGGCGGACAGAAGGAAAGTTTCCCTGCGGTCGAACCGCCCCGGTCGGAGCCGGAGGAACGTCTCGACCGCTCGGGGGCTGTTCCTCCCGAAAGCGTGAGCCTTTTTATACGAAAGCCCCGGTATTTACCGGGGCTTTCGATTTGACTCTCTGCCCAAAGCTATGCTATAATAAGCACATAAAGCGCTTATTATATAGGATGGCCGGGGCGATCCGTTCGCACAGGCTCACTTCCGCCCTGATGGCCGATTATGCCATTCCGCGCGGAATGGCATAATAAGCGCAAACAACCAACTTTCAGGAAAGGCTGTCCGCTTTGACGGGCAGAAGTGAAACCCATGATCCTCTCAGGAAAAGAAATCGCCCGCCGGATGGGAAAAGAAATTTTCATTGATCCCTTCCGCCCCGAGCAGCTCAACCCCAACAGCTACAACCTCACCCTCCATAACGAACTGCTGATATATGAAAACCGGGAACTGGATATGAAAATCCTCAATCCGTCCCAGAAAATTCAGATCCCAGAAAATGGCCTGCTGCTGGAGCCAAACCGGCTCTATTTGGGCCGCACCAATGAATTCACCCGGACGGACTGCTTTGTCCCCATGCTGGAGGGGCGTTCCTCCACCGGGCGGCTGGGACTGTTCATCCATGTTTCTGCCGGCTTCGGCGATATCGGATTCGCCGGCTGCTGGACTCTGGAGATTTTCTGTGTCCAGCCCGTCCGGATTTATCCGAACGTTGAAATCTGCCAAATCTATTTTCACGATATCCTGGGGGAATATGAGCTTTATTCCAGCGGGAAATACCAGAACAGCCGGGAAATCCTCCCCAGCCGGATGTATCAGGAGGACATATTTCAAGAGGGATTTCACCAAAAGATGAAATCCCCCCAATAAACCGGATTTGTATACTATAGAATTACTGCTGTTTTCTAAAGGTAATTACAAATGCCCCTTTAATCTGCGTTGATGTTGCCATATAATCATAGGTTACGAGTTCCCATCCATCCGCAGCCTTTTCGTTGATTAACCGGTCTAATTCAGCTATGTCGTTGGCATCCGCTTTGTCGGAAAACCATTTTGTGCCTACGGTTAAAATTTCTGTTTTATAAATGTACATGATTTGTCTCCTCCTGTCGCTGATTAAGATCACTTCAACATACAAACACGGATTAACTCGGTTACCATTATCAAAGTATACCACAGGCACAGGCGGCTGTCAATTATCCTGTGCAGGCGCTGCACGCCTGCCTCATAAAAAGCAGTTTCATGAAACTGCCCTGACAGCCACAGCAAATGAGCCGCCAGCCAATATAATATATCCGCCCCTTTACACAGTAATTCCCGTGATTTCGAACAGGAGGAAAAACAATGATCCCCAAAAGCTGCACCCTCCGCCGAATGGAACGCACCGACGTCCCCGCGCTGGCTCAAGGGTTTGCCGCGCAGGGCTGGAACCGTCCGGCTTCCTATTTTGATGGTTATTTTGACGATCAGGACGCCGGTACACGGCAGTTGCTGCTGGCCGAATATGAAGGCGCCCCGGTAGGCTATCTGACCCTGATCCCTCAAGCCCATGAAGGGCCCTTTGCCGCGGCTGGCCTGCCTGAAATCACCGATTTCAACGTATTGGAAGCCTTCCAAAAACACGGCATCGGCTCGGCCCTCATGGAAGAGGCGGAACAGATGGCCAGACGGCTTGCCCCCATCGTCACGCTGGGGGTTGGCTTGCATTCCGGCTATGGCCCGGCCCAGCGGCTTTACATCAAAAGAGGCTATCTTCCGGACGGGTCGGGAGTATGGTATCAGGACCGGCAGCTTCACAGCCATGCAGAGTGCGGGAATGTCGATGACCTCGTTCTCTACCTTTCCAAGCCGCTCTGGGTACGGGACGGGATCCGCTTGCGGCCCTATCAGCCGGAGGACCTTCCGGCAGTCCTTGCCCTGTTCCGGGAAACCGTCCATCGGGTCGCCTCCCGGGATTATACACCGGAACAGCGGGAAGCCTGGGCTCCTGCCCAGCCGGATCTCCCCCGTTGGGAAGACAGCCTGTCCGCCCATTATTCCTTGATAGCAGAAGCGGAAGGCCGGATTGTCGGCTTTGCTGACCTCGATTCAAGCGGATATCTCGACCGGCTCTACATTGCGGCAGACTTCCAAGGCCGCGGCGCCGCTTCCCTGCTGACCGACGGGCTGGAAGCCCGCGCTGTTGGGCTGGGGCTTTCTTCCCTCCGGACAGATGCTTCGATCACGGCACGGCCCTTCTTCGAGAAGCAGGGCTACCGCCTGCTGCGGGAACAGCGGGTAGAGCGGAACGGCATTTCCCTCACCAACTATGCCATGGAAAAGGCTCTGCCGGGTCAACACATTGAAACCAATTGATACTGCTACGCGGATTCCAAAAGAAAACATTTTGGAATCCGCGTGTTGTTTATACAAGCAGTATTATTATTATTTCCGGGCTATCGGTCAGTCCGTCAGCCGGGCTGTCAGGATGGTAATATCATCTTGCTGCCCTTCTTCCGATTTTTCACGGGCCATCCGGCAAAGCGCACAACTGATCTCATCCGCAGAACGGGAAGCCATCCGTTTCAGCTCCTGCCCAATCCAGTCCTCCCCGTTGCAGGAAGCACCATCGGAAACCAAGACCAGCAAATCCCCACGGTTCAGCTTCACCCGGCTCCGCTCAGGCGCAACTCCCTGTAAAATCCCAATGGGGAGGGCCGCGCAGGAAATCTGCTTCAGTTCCCCTCGGCTCAGCAGGTAAGAGGCCGCCGCCCCAGCCTTCAGGAATTCCGCATCCCCGGTGTAAAGGTCAATCCTTACCAGGTCAATAGTGGAAACCGATTCATCCATCGACCGCACCTGCAAAGCAGAATTCAGTGTCCGCACGGCAGAATCCACGCCAAACCCCGCCTGGAGCAGTTTTTTCAGCACCGAACAGGTCATCACACTGTCTACGGCGGCACGCTTCCCATTCCCCATGCCGTCGCTCAGCAGCAAATACGCGCCGCCCCGGCCATCCATGAAATATTCGCATTGATCGCCGCAGATCTCATTATCCCGGAAACAGGACTGCTGAGCGGAAAATTCGATCGCATAAGCGGTCTGTTCTTGAAACGTCAAACGAACCTTCCCCTGAGCAGAGGCAATGCTGGGAAGATCGAACTCCCGGCCTGCGGCTTCGGAAACCGCCTCCGTCAGCTCCACCGGTGAATGCTTGACCCGGCGGGTAGTATAGACCTCCACCCGGGTCCTGCCTTCCTCATCCACCGGGCAAAGAATCTGATCCGGTACGGATTCCAGCTTCCGCCAGAGCGGGAGCAGCCGTTTTGCCGTCCCCTCATCATAGCCTGAAATTGAACCGAATTCCTCGCTGACCTCCGTAAGCAGCTCCGACATGGAATGGAACTGCTCAAAGACCAGGCGGCGTGTATCCGAAAGCTGCCGCTTGGCGTTCTGCCGGGCGATGAAATCCTGAAAATAGCTGTTGACCTGACGGCAGAATTCCTCCGTACGGCAGCAGCGTTCCCGAAAATAATCCGGAAGGCTGTTCTCCTGCACACCTCCCTGCTGCCGCAGCGTGTCCGACATCGGGTTAAAAGCATCCATGGTGGAGGAATACTCCGTCTGCCAGCAGATAAGTGCGCGCGGGCAGTCCCGGCAGACCGAATTGGCTACTGAGTCATAGATTGCAGAGATGTTGGAGTAATCGATCTCGGCAAACTTCGTGGATACCTCCCGGAGCTCGGACTCCAGATCCTGGATCGCCGCCGAAGCAAAGGACAGCCGGGCAGATGCTCCCGGCTCTGATTCTACTGCGCTTTGACCCAGCGCGCCGTTTTCCTTGGGAGAAATCCGGTTCAGCAGCCGACTCGGGAGAAGCACAAACACAGCAGTCGCCAGGAAAATATCAATCAGCCGGTAAGTCAGCAGGATCGGCGCGCCCAGTAAAAACAGCGCAAACGTGGAAACCGCAATAAAAATGCTCAGGAAACCATATTTCCCCAGCGGGGCAAAAGCCCCGGCCAAAAATCCGGCAATCACCAGCAGCCCGGAAAACTCCAGCATTTCCGTCGAATAAAGGCAAAGCGCCATTCCAGCCAAAATGGAGGATACACTTCCCCCGACCAAACCGAAACGGGAAATCGCAATAAAAATAAAAATGACGCAGGCCATTACGCCCAGATTCAAATGAAGGATATTCTGCCCGGAAACCGCCGAAAGGACCAATACAGCAGATACGCCGAATCCGGCCAGTTCGGCAGAGGTATAGTTCTGCCTTGTCCGGACAGAAAGCCCTTGACCCGCCAAGGCGAAAAAATAAGCAAAAGTCCCCGCCAGCAATCCTTCCAGTACCAGCAATGCCAAGGAAAGCCCGGCAATATTTTGAAACATTGCGTATAATATTCCGAAAAATTCACAAATAGTAAATGTTATAAGCCCCAAAAACAGCGGTTTCATCCTTTTCTGGATCCGTTTTTGTAATACTGTCCGCACTCCAGCCAGTACCAGTACCAGCACTGTGGAATAGCCGGACCCCATCAGTCCGGGTGAAATCCAGCTTCCCAATACTGCTCCTGCGGCTGCCGTCAGCAGATACCGGAACGGAACCCCGCCAGTAAATCCCGCTCCTGCCGGTGTAATCAGGCCGAACAGCTTGGCCATCCCAAACAGAAAGGACAGGAGCCCTGCCCCTGCCGCCTTCAGGACAGATTTCGCGTCCGCTGAAGACTGTTTCATTTCGATCACTTTTGTTTTCACATCGCTCATCCTTTCCCATCCGTCCGGCCGGATTTCCCCTCCGTCCAGACATGAAACGCACTTCCCTTGTTGTTTATCCCAGTATAACGGAAAATCCGCAAAAAGAAGGACGAAGGCGGCAGTCGGAACGTCAAGCCTTTCGTCCGCTTTTCAGCCCTGCCGGAAAAACCTGTCGTCCTCCCCTTAATCCCTGTGAAAAAGCTGTTTTAAGGAAAGTTTTTCCTTCATTCTGTCCAACCTGTGAATTTTATCTAAATTTACTTTGTCAATTTTTAATATAATTTGTTTCCAAAAGATTGAAACCCCCCGAATTATATGGTATGATACTATTATTGAAACCGGTATGCCTCTTCGCTTATCGGTTCTTATTCTTTTATCATCACAGGAGTTCAAAAGAAGTAAGGAGTTGAAATTTTTGGAAAAATTGTTTAAACTGCGGGAACATGGCACCACCGTCAAAACCGAAATTATGGCGGGTATCACCACATTTCTCGCAATGGCGTATATTCTGGCCGTAAACCCGAATATGCTGAGCGCAGCCGGTATGGATGCCGGCGCTGTCTTTACGGCAACTGCTCTTTCCGGCGCACTCGCCACCATTATTATGGCGATGCTGGCCAATTACCCCATTGCACTGGCTTCCGGCATGGGCCTGAACGCTTATTTTGCTTACACCATCTGCCTGGGCGAGCTGGGCGACAACCCGAATGCCTGGCAGGTAGCGCTCACCGCAATCCTGATTGAAGGCTTGATCTTCATCCTGCTTTCTGCATTCAAGTTCCGGGAAACCCTGGTCAATACCATTCCGGCAAATCTGAAATACGGTATTACCGCCGGGATCGGCCTGTTCATCACCTTTATCGGCCTGCAGAATGCCGGTATTGCAAAAAACGATGACTCTACCTTGGTTTCACTCGGGGACATTGCAACCCCGCAGGTAGCGCTTGCCCTGATCGGCGTACTGGTGATCGGCGCGCTGCTTTATATCAATGTAAAAGGGGCCATCCTTTGGGGGATCCTGATTACCTGGGGCCTTGGCATGGTTGCAGAGCTTTGCGGATGGTACGTCCCCGATGCGTTGGCCGGTGTTTACTCGGTAATCCCGCAGATCAACGGCGTACAGGATTTCCTGCCGCAGTCTTTAGCTCCAACCTTCTTCAAATTCGACTTCAGCTTTATTTTGGAACACGGTGTCCAGTTCGCCGTTATCGTATTTGCGTTCCTGTTTGTCGACCTGTTTGACACCGTCGGCACCCTGATTGGCGTGGCAAGCAAAGGAAACCTGCTGGATAAAGACGGGAATCTTCCCCGCGTAGGCCGCGCCCTGATGGCGGACGCAGTCGGTACGGTAGCCGGTGCCTGCTTGGGTACCTCAACCGTCACTTCCTTCGTGGAATCCTCCGCAGGCGTCGCACAGGGCGGACGGACCGGCCTGACTTCGCTGACAACGGCGGCTTTGTTCATCCTGTCTCTGTTCCTGTGGCCGATCTTCGGCGCAATCCCAGGCTTTGCTACTGCCCCGGCGCTGATTATTGTTGGCCTGTTCATGCTGTCTTCTGTACTGAAAATGAAATTCGAAGGCGATATGGCAGATGTCCTGGGCGGGTTTATGGCGATTATCATGATGCCTTTCACCTATTCCATCGCAAACGGCATCATGTTCGGCATCCTGACCTGGGTAATCCTGAAGCTGGTACGCGGCAAATGGAAAGAAATCCACCCGATCATGTATATCGTGGGTGCGCTCTTTATCCTGCGGATTATCACGCTGGTACTTCATCTCTAATACAAATACGAAAAGCAGCGCCAATTGGGGCTGCTTTTCTTTTTTCCAGCGGGTATCTCCCGGGAGCGCGTCCAATATAAAGATTTTATGGAGGGAGAGAGCTGCCGCGCCCCGCACCCTTTTCTTGAACGCTCAAAGAAAACCGCCCAGGGTGGGATCCCCACCCTGGGCGGACAGCGGGAAGGCCTCCCTGCTGTCGCGAGCCGCCTCGGTCTGACGCCGGAGGAACGCAGCTCGGGGATGGCTCCTCTTATAGTCAACGCACTTGAAAAGAAGCACTGCGGCATATCATGCCGCAGTGGGCCGCGAAGCGGCCATGCGGTAGGGCTTCATAGACGGCGCACA
>CANAQK010000035.1 GCA_947363605.1 uncultured Clostridia bacterium
GAATTGCAAAAGGATATTTCTGCAATGATGTCCGTGAAATTTATGAAGCAGCAGGGAGCGTTGGCTGGATATCGATTGGAGGAATTATTTATAATCATGGAACCAAGCCGGATGGCAGCGATTTTGTTTTTGGGATTCGTGATCCGGAAGATCCGGTGGGTGTAGCTTACGTCGGTATATTGACCGCTCCAGAAAAAGTGATTTCTACGACCGGTGCTTATGAGCGATATTTTGAAAAAGACGGTGTCATTTATCATCATATTTTAGATCCAAAAACTGGTTATCCTTCTGAAAGTGATTTACTATCTGTTACTGTTATTTGTGAGGATGGAGGACTGGCCGATTATCTTTCTACAACACTTTATATTGCAAGTTCAGAAGCCATTGAAAGTTATCGGAACGATCCTCGTTTTGAAGTGATCGTGATTGATAAAAATCATAACATTTACTGTTCAGATTCTTTAAAAGGCAAGTTTGTATTGACATCAGAGGACTATCAACTGTATGAATAAAAAATCAAATTGTAAAGTAAATCAGCTTGATAAAGGGGAAGAACTTGTCAAAAATCGTTTCGATTTCCACCCACGTACTGAATTTTGGCTGATCTTTGGTGTAGTGGTACTTTGTGCAGGGATTCTTTTGTGGAGAGGAAATAAAGAAAAGGCTGCTCCGATTGGCATTGCTGTAATCAGCTATGATGGAGAGGTTCAAATGAGAATCGACCTTTCGTCTGAACAGGATAAAACCTTTACATTTGAAAAGAACCCCAAAGTCCAATTTGAGATCCAAGATCATGCCATACGCTTTGTCCATGTAGAGTGCCCAGATAAGTTATGTGAAAAATCTGGATTTCTGCGTGTGGAAAATCAGACAGCCGTTTGCCTGCCTAACCGGACCACGTTGACAATCCAAGGGAGCGGCGGTGACATTGACGCATTCGTTTGACAAAACAAAGGAGGAGCCCGTTTGAGTTCAAAACAGTCCAATGCAGAACGAATTCAATGGATTACAAAGATGGCGCTGCTGTTGGCTTTAGCAATTCTTTTAAATATTGTAGAGAACATGATTCCGGCAATCCCTACCTTGCCCCCCGGTGTAAAGCTGGGGCTATCGAATGTCGTAGTGATGTACTGCCTGTTTTTTCTTGGAAAAAAAGAGGCTTTAATGCTGGCATTTTTAAAATCTGGTTTTGTTTTGCTTGCCAGAGGAGGCCCAATCGCATTTTTGATGAGCTTTTCGGGTGGTTTATGTTCAATTTTGATAATGATTTTTTTATTATCATTGAAAAAACGTTCAGTTTCTTATATAATAATTAGTATATGTGCAGCCGTTGCACATAATGCCGCTCAACTCCTGGTATCCGCTTTGTTGCTTCAGAACGGAATGGTTTTTTATTACCTGCCCGTTTTGATTCTTTCCGGCGTAGGGATGGGATTTCTTACAGGGATCACCCTGCGGGTGCTTATACCTGCATTAGGACGTTTAAAACGGCAGTGAGTTTTTCGGTTATTATTTTCATAGTAGGAGGTTGTAATGGCTATTGTAAAGAATAAGAAGTTCTTAAATGGTGCGCATGTTCCACACCATAAGAACACAAATGACAGCCAAACTCTGCCCTTGCCAGTTCCGGAACGCGTAACCATCCTCATGCTTCAGCATATGGGCGCGGTCTGTGAACCGTTAGTAAAAAAAGGAGACAGCGTCTTCGTTGGACAGAAAATCGGGGAGAGCAGTGAGAAAATGTCCGTTCCTGTTCATGCCAGCTGTTCAGGTACCGTCCAGGACATTATTTCTTACACAACACCCCAGGGGATTTCCTGCCCAGCGGTAGTCATTGACACGGACAAACTGCAAACCATGGATCCGTCTATCCACAAACCGGAAATTCAGTCCAAAGAAGAATTTATTGCCGCGCTGCGTGAATCCGGCCTGGTTGGATTAGGCGGCGCTGGATTCCCAACTTTTATGAAGCTGAATTATCCGCACCCAGAAAAAATCCAGCAGCTGGTGATCAATGCCGCAGAATGTGAACCTTATATCACAGCCGATTATCGGGAATGTCTGGAAAACACAGAAAATATTGTCCGCGGCATCCAGGCCATCCGGAAGTATTTTCCTGTGGAGGTCTTTATTGGTGTAGAAAGCAATAAGCCAAAAGCGATTGAGGTACTGGATCAGGCTACACGAACTCTGGATCGTGTTACTGTTGTAGAGTTGAAATCGCTGTATCCCCAAGGCGCAGAAAAATCAATCGTTTATGCAGCAACCGGAAAAGTTATCCCTCAGGGATCTCTGCCGGCGGACTGTGGTGTATTGGTCATGAATATTTCCAGTGTTGGGTTCATCGGCAAATATCTGGAGGATGGAATCCCGCTGATCAATAAACGCTTAACAGTGGACGGGGATTGCGTCACTCATCCGGCTAATCTGCTGGTACCGATTGGTACCTCGATTCAGGATGTATTGGATTACTGCCAAGTACCGCAGGATTATGCAAAAGTATTGATGGGCGGTCCGATGATGGGTATTGCCGTTTCTGATACTGCCTTGCCAGTGGTAAAAAACAATAATGCCCTTACTGTTTTTTCGGAAAAAGGAGCGAAGCTCCTGCCAGAAACTGCTTGTATCCGTTGCGGAAGATGTATTTCGATTTGTCCTCTTCATCTGATGCCCGCCAAGCTGGAAAAAGCTTATGACAACCGGAATACCGAGCTTCTTCAGGAGCTTTGTGTGGATCTTTGCATTAACTGCGGATGCTGCAGTTATATTTGCCCGGCGAGACGTCATCTGGCACAGAAAAATCAACTGGCAAAAAGTTTGCTTAAACAGCGTCAAGTAAAGGAGCGTAAAACGAATGAATAAACTGCTTGTTTCTCCGTCTCCTCATTTTTTCACTAAAACAGATACATCCGCTATCATGTTTGATGTGATTTTGGCATTATTTCCTGCTTTAATTGCCGGGATTGTCTTTTTTGGTCCCCGTGCATTGATTGTAACGCTGGTTTGTGTGGTTTCCTGCGTTGCATTCGAATGGCTTGTCCGTAAAATCATGAAACGAAGCAATACCATCGGCGATTACAGTGCTGTTGTCACTGGCGTCCTGCTGGCTTTCAACTTGCCACCGGCTATCCCGATCTGGATGGCGGTTCTGGGTTCGTTTTTTGCCATTGTTATTGTAAAGCAGCTCTTCGGCGGTATCGGGCAGAATTTTGCAAACCCGGCCATTACCGCGCGGATTATCCTGTTGGCTTCCTTCGGGACCCAGATGACCACTTGGTCCAAGCCTTTCGGTTACCAGGGTGGGGTAGACGCGGTCGCTTCCGCAACGCCTCTGGCGGATCTGTACTGGGCGAATCCCTGGGATTTGTTCATCGGGAATGTCAGCGGCTGTATCGGTGAGGTCAGCGCTTTGGCGTTGCTGCTGGGCGGGATCTACCTGAGCTTCCGCAAGGTCATCAACCCGCTGGTCCCGCTGACCTTTATCGGCACCGTTTTTGTGTTCACCTGGGTGCTGGGTGAAAATCCGGTCAACCATATCCTGGCAGGCGGTTTGATGCTGGGCGCTATTTTTATGGCGACTGACTATGCAACAACTCCTCCAGTATTAGGCGGAAAACTAATCTTCGCGCTGGGATGTGGTATTATTACGACATTGATCCGTGTTTTTGGCAATTATCCGGAGGGAGTTTCTTTTGCGATCCTTTTAATGAATCTGCTGACTCCGTTGATTGATCGGATTCCGATGGTCAACCCAATCGGGAAACGGAAGAAAGGGGGCGCTGCATAATGTATAAGGAAATTATTAAACCTACGTTGGTTTTAATTATCATTTCTGTTTTAGTTGGTACGCTGCTTGCAGTGACCTATAACGTAGCGGGGATCGCGGATCTGGCAACGGCTGGACTTTCCCAGGCGGATTTGGAAGAATTAAAGCCATCTGTTATGCCGGCGGCATCCAGCCTGAAAAATGCAAAGGTTTCTGTAGAAGATGGAAGCCTGCTCGGTGTTTATGCCGATGAGGGAGGTTCCGGTACGGCAATTCATATTGTAACAAAAGGTTACGGCGGTGATTTGAAAATTTTGGTTGGGGTTGATACGAATGGTGCGGTCACTGGTGCGGCTGTAACCGAAAGCGCGGAAACCCCGAACCTGGGCAGTAAAGTCGGCGAGCCAGCGTTCATTGAACAGTTTGTAGGAAAAAGCGGTGCACTGGCTGTGGATAAGGATGGCGGGGAGATTGCCGCTGTTGCCGGAGCAACCATTTCTTCGCGGGCATTTACAGACGGCATCAATAAAGCGTTGGAAATTTACGAGCAAGTAAAGGGGGAACTGTAAGATGAATTATTTTCGTACATTTACGAAAGGCTTGATTAAAGAGAACCCTGTTCTTGTCATGTTGCTCGGAACCTGTCCTACGCTTGCCGTTACAACGCTTGCCATGAATGGGCTTGGAATGGGGGCGGCAACTACCTTTGTTCTGGTTTGTTCGAACGTGGTTATTTCTCTGTTAAAGAATTTTATCCCCAAGCAGGTGCGGCTGCCTTCTTTTATCGTTATTATTGCAGGTTTTGTTACCTTTGTCAGCTTCATGCTGCGGAGTAATTTTCCGGAGCTTTATGAAGCGCTAGGCGTATTTTTATCCTTGATTACAGTAAACTGCATCATCCTTGGGCGTGCGGAGATGTTTGCGTCTAAAAATAATGTCCGTGCTTCTTTTTTAGACGGTTTGGGGATGGGCTTAGGCTTTACCCTCGCGCTGATTCTTATTGGCGCGATCCGGGAAGTGCTGGGTTCCGGTACTTTTTTCGGCCTGTCAATCGGGGATTGGTTCCAGCCAATCGGATTTTTCAGCAGTCCGGCTGGAGGCTTCTTTGTGTTCGGCTGTGTCATTGCGCTGGTGAATGTATTGAGCAATTATAAAATGTCCTCCAAAAAGATTGGATGTGCCTCTTGTCCCAATGCGTCTGCTTGCGGACAGGCTGAGAAAGGAGAGATTGCAGAATGAGTGCGATTGCAGTAATTTTCTTCGGGGCAATTTTAACGGATAACTTTGTTCTCAGCAAATTTATGGGTATCTGTCCTTTCTTGGGCGTTTCCAAAAAAATGAATTCCGCGTTGGGTATGAGTGCTGCTGTAACTTTCGTAATGGTGATGGCCAGCATGATTACCTATCCCATCTATACCTTCCTGCTGGTCCCGAATGAACTGGGGTATCTTCAGACAGTTGTTTTCATTCTGATTATTGCACTGTTTGTTCAACTGGTGGAAATTATCATTAAACGTTATGCGAAGCCCCTCTATAATTCTTTGGGGGTATATCTTCCTTTAATCACCACCAACTGCGCAGTATTGGGCGTTACGATCCTGAATGCAGACAACGCTTATACTTTTGCAGAATCAGTATTTAACGCGCTGGGCGGTGGTATCGGTTTCGCACTGGCCCTGGTTATCTTTGCAGGCGTGCGGGGACGTATTGATGCTTCTGACCTTCCTAAAGCTTTTAAAGGGATTCCGGCAACATTGGTGGCGGCGTCGATTGTATCTATCAGCTTCTTAGGATTCGGCGGCATTGTTGAAAAGATTTTTGTATAAGGAGGGGAGAACGATATGGACTTCATGGAATTGTTAGGAAATATTTGGCTTCCAGCGGTCATATTTGTCGGTTTAGGTTTAGTTGCTGGTGTTCTCCTGTCTGTTTTTTCAAAGATTTTTGCAGTAGAAACGGATGAAAAGGTTGAAGAAGTCCGTGCATGCCTTCCAGGATTAAACTGTGGTGTCTGCGGATATTCTGGCTGTGACAGCTATGCTAAAGAGATTGTCCACCATGGCGCGCATACCAACCGGTGTGTGCCCGGCGGCGATAAAACAGCAAAAGAAATCAGTACGATTATGGGCAGCAGCTTTGAAGATGTGGCTGAAACGACAGCATTTGTAAAGTGCGGCGGCCGTGTTCCTGAAAAAACCAAAGACCTGTTTGAATACGAGGGCGAGCGCACCTGCGCGGCCTGCAATGTTCTGTACCGGGGGAAAGGCGTTTGTGATTTTGCCTGCATTGGTTTTGGTGATTGTGCCAGAGCCTGCCCCTTCGGTGCAATTTCCATTCAGGGTGGGATTGCAGTTGTCGATCCTCAGAAATGTACGGGATGCACCATGTGTACCAAGGCTTGTCCAAAGCTGTTAATTGAAATGCGGGATGCCCATAAGCCGGTTTTTGTAAGCTGCTCCAATCGTGAAGCAGCGAAAAAAGTTATGGCGCAGTGTGAGCATGGCTGCATTGGCTGTAAAAAATGTGAGCGTACCTGTCCAACAGGAGCTATTACAGTAAACAACCAGATTGCTTCTATTGATTATTCAAAATGCACTGGCTGCTTGGCTTGTGTAGAACAGTGCCCGAGACATTGCATTACGGTTCCAGGGAAATCTGCTGAATCATGAGAATTGGGCATGGATATGATGTGCATCGTCTGATCTCAGGGAGAGAGCTGATCCTAGGGGGCGTACGAGTCCCTTTTAATAAAGGGCTTTTGGGGCATTCTGATGCAGATGTTTTGACTCATGCCGTGATGGACGCCTTACTTGGGGCGTCTGCTTTAGGAGATATCGGCCTTCATTTCCCGGATACGGACGAGCAGTTCCGTGGGATAAACAGTTTAAAGCTGTTGGAAAAGGTCTGTTTGCTGCTGAAAGAAAAGGGCTTTCGCATTGGAAATATCGACTGTACCATTTTAGCCCAAGCACCGAAGCTAAGACCATTTATTCCAGAAATGCAGAAAAATTTGGCTGAATCCTGCCGAATCCCATGCAGTATTTTGAATATAAAAGCAACAACGGAGGAAGGGCTGGGCTTTACCGGGAGCGGTGAAGGGATTGCCGCTCATGCAGTCTGCCTGTTAGAGCTTATTTAGAAGCAGGGATATGGGAATCTTTTCAGCGGGTTAAACAAAAACCCAATTAATTTTCAATTGAAGAACACCACATCACTTTCCGGCATATACTGGAGGTGATGTGGTGTTTTGGTTTGATACAGCCCACATTGAAATAGAGGAGGATGCCAAATGTATCAGGAACAGCGGAAAATGATCATGTTGAATTCTGTAACTTACGCTTATAAAGCGCGGGATTATCTTTTTAAGAAAGGGATTCGCGTGTATGTGGAACGTGTTCCGGCAAATTTGCGGACAACAGGATGCGGGTATGGAGTACGGGTTACCCAAAATGCAGAAGCCGTTGCTCAAATTTTAACAGAAGCCGGGTTCTCTGTAAGAGGAATCATTCAACTTTAATGAAGGAGACGATTGCCATGATTTATTTTGATAATGCCGCGACAACCTATCCGAAACCTTTGGCCGTACGTCGCAGTGTCCGGGATGCACTGGTAGTTTATGGCGGAAACCCGGGCAGGAGCGGCCATAAAATGGCAATGAGAGTCTCCGAACAGATTTTTTCTGTTCGGCAAAAGCTGGCGGATTTCTTTGGTGCGGAGGCACAGAATGTAGTATTTACGTCTAATTGCACTGCTGCGCTGAATATGGCTATTAAAGGAGTTTTAAAAGCAGGGGATCATGCGGTGATTTCCTGCTTGGAACATAATTCAGTTGTTCGTCCCTTAGAGCACATGAAACGAAAAGGACTGATTTCCTATGATATTGCAGAGGTATATGAGGACGATCCGCTGGAAACAGTACGTTCCTTTGAACAGCTTTTGACAAGCAGGACAAAAGCTGTTATCTGCACACATGCCTCTAATGTAAGTGGAGTGGTTCTGCCGATTCAGGCTTTGGGAAAGATGTGCCGTCGGCATGGAATCATTTTTATTGTGGACGCTGCACAAAGCGCAGGCGTGCTTCCGATCCATATGCAGGAAATGCAGATCCAGTTTCTGTGTATGCCGGGGCATAAAGGGCTTTATGGGATTACCGGAAGCGGCGTTTTAATTTCTGATGGGCAGGTTCCGTTGGATTCGTTGATCGAAGGCGGGACGGGAAGCTTGTCTGCGCAATTAGAACAGCCGGATTTCTTACCCGATCAGCTGGAGTCTGGAACCATCAATACGGCTGGCATCCTTTCTATTGGTGCTGGATTGGACTTCATAGCCTCCCAAGGAGGGCCTACAGCGATTTATCAGCATGAATTCCGTCTCTGTGATTGGGTATTTCATCAGCTTCAAAAAATACCCACAGTGTCTCTTTGCTTGAAACAGATGGTTTATGACCAAAATGTCCCTTTAGTTTCGTTCGGCATTCGGAACGTCCATTCGGAGGATCTCGCGGCTAAGCTCAGTGAGCATAATATCGCGGTTCGTGGAGGACTGCACTGCGCTCCTTTAGCACACCAGCATTATCGAACCTATGAACAAGGGCTAGTACGTTTTGCGCCATCCGTATTTTCCAAAGGAGAAGAAGCGGCCTTTTTTATTCGAAGCATTCAAAATCTTGTAAAATTTCTGGATAAAGCTTGAATTATAGGATGCGAATTGATAAACTAGAAAGGAACAATGATAAAAAGGATGGTGCGAGATGGGAACGCTTGAGGTTTATTTTGAGCGAATTTACGGTGTCCTTCGAAATTTTAACTGGATTACGGATTTGATTGATATTGCTGTAATTGCATTTATTATTTATAAAGCAATTCAAATGGTACGAGAGACACGTGCAGGCCAGCTGATCAAGGGTTTGATCTTGATGGTTCTGTTTTATTTTGTTTCGCTGATTTTAAGCATGAAAACAACTTCTTATCTTCTGGAGGGACTGTTTAGTTTTGGCGTTATCCTTTTAGTAGTGCTGTTCCAGCCGGAGATCCGGCGCGCACTGGAAAAGGTGGGCCGTGCCAATGTACCCTCTTTTAGTATTTTGGGTGGGGATTCCCATGAGAAGGGAACCCAAATATGGGAAAAACCCATTCAGGAAATTTGTAAGGCTGCTGAAAGTCTTGCCCAAACAAAAACAGGGGCTTTAATCGTGATTGAACGTAAAACCCGTCTGGGAGAGCAGATTGATACGGGTGTAGAACTGAACGCGGTTACCTCTGAAGAGCTTTTGGGGAATATTTTTTTCGTCAATACTCCCTTGCATGATGGTGCCGTCATTGTGCGGGATGGGGTGATTTTAGCAGCCGCTTGCTTTTTACCTAAACCGCAGAAAGAAGAATTTATTGCCAGCAATTTCGGAGCTAGGCATCGCGCCGCGATTGGCATTAGTGAAATTTCGGATGCACTGACCATCGTTATTTCCGAGGAAACAGGCACTATTTCTGTAACGGAAGACGGACAAATGGTTCGAAATTTCACCCGTATATCTTTAGCTGAATTTTTAACGGACAAGCTGACCGTAAGAGAGCCGGAAGAAGGCGGAAAGCGTAAATTATTCCGGAAAGGGAAGAAAAATGAAAAATAAATTGATTTTCTCCAATCTTTTAGACAATAATCGGGTTCTGCGCGTACTGTCTGTATTCCTGGCGTTTATCGCATGGTTGGTTGTAGCGATCACCATTGATGATACAAGGATTGAAATTATTGACAATGTTCCTATTAAAATTAACACGACAGATCTGAATTCTACACTTGGCGCTCGGAAATTGAGTGTCATTGAAGGCGCTGAGCAAACGATCAGCGTCCGAGTGGAAGGGATCAGCTATGTTATCGGCAACCTGACACCAGATGATGTTGTAGCTACCCCGATTCTGACCTCAATTGTTGATGCGGGGGAGCAGGAGGTTCAGATTATGGTGACTAAGGCAGATCCAAATGCCAATTTTAAAATTGCTTCCCATACTCCAACTGTTAAATTAAACTTTGACCGTATCACCACCAAAACATTTCCGTTAAGTGTTGATGCTCCGAATATTCGCGTAGCAGAGGGCTATCTCCGGCAGAGTATGACAGCAAGCCCCAGTGAATTTTCTATTTCAGGGCCGGAAACCCAAATTGCCCGTATTTCCCGCTGTGTGCTTGAATATGAGGGGGATGAAATTCTGGATGACACCAAAGTATTTCCCGGAAAATTGGTTTTTTATGACGCTAATGGAGAAGAGATTATTCCAAGTCAGTTAAAGAATCTCAGCTATGCAGAACAGCAGCATGAGATTACGATTACAGTTTGGAGAAGGAAGGAGGTTCCCGTTCACTTGAGCTTTATCAATGTCCCGCAGGGATTGGATACCTCTAATTTACAATACACACTCAGCACGGAAACCGTTACGATCGCTGGACCCAAGGAGATTGTGGACAAACGGGAAGAAGTTACCGTAGGCCCGATAGACTTTAGTAAAATTTCGATTGGCTCCTCGTTTATTTTGGATTTGAATCTGGACGCTGCAGAAACTTGCATAGATGGAATCACCAATGTTAATTTGGAGATTGACAGTGAAAGCCTCGCGAAAAAAACGATCACTATTACGAATATCACCTCTCGGAACAAACCGGCAGGTTATGATGTTGCAATTAAAAATACCGAAATAGCCAATGTCAATATGGTAGGCAATACAGATGATATTGAAAAGCTGACTGAAAAGGATTTGATTGCTGTGGTGGATTTGCGTAATGTAGATCAAAATACCTGGAGAGTTCCGGTAAGTATCTATGCAACTGGAAATAAATTTGTATGGGCTGTTGGGGAATATTATGTTAATGTGACCGTTACTGAAAAATAGTGGAGAAAATATGCCAATTATTGTTTCAAATCTTCGGCTGGGCTTAGATGAAGCGGAAGAGGTTGCTATTTCGATGGCGCTGCGCCGCTTAGGAATCGCTGAACCAGCCGTGAAGAATGCTTCCCTTTATAAAAAATCATTGGATGCACGAAGAAGAAATAAGATTTCTTTTGTGGTTTCTGTAATTATTGAATTATATGAAGAGCAGTCTGAAGCAGCGTATGCTGTTTCAGATGCTTTTGTATCGTATCATCCCCGTAAGGCACTGGACTTTCCAAAAGGAGATCAGATCCGGCGCCACCCGATTGTAATTATTGGGTTTGGCCCGGCTGGTATTTTTGCCGCACATACGCTGGCCAAAATGGGTTTTTCCCCTATAGTGCTGGAACAGGGAGGAGCCATCGAAGAACGTTTTGAACGGGTGAAAGAATTTTGGGAAACGGGACGTTTGAATGAAAAAAGCAATGTCCAATTCGGTGAGGGAGGGGCAGGGACTTTTTCAGATGGGAAATTGACCACTCGGATTTCAGACGAACGGTGCGCCTATGTTTTAGAGCAGTTTATCCGTCATGGGGCTGACCCGGGAATTCGTACTGCGGCCAAGCCGCATATTGGCACCGATCACTTACGAGGGATTATTACCCGTTTACGCCAGGAAATTTTGGAATTTGGTGGTGAAATTCGCTTTAACACTCCTGCAACAGGGATTACACTGAGGAATAACCGGGTTTACAGCGTGAAGGTGGGTGATTCTGAAATCCGCACAGATGATGTTATCCTTGCGGTTGGTCACAGTGCGCGAGATACCTTTCAGCTCTTGATGAATCAGGGGGTTTATCTGGAGCCTAAAAATTTTTCGGTTGGGGTCCGTATTGAGCAGCTTCAGTCCCGGATTGACCGTGGCCTCTATGGCGAGTTGGCGGGACATCCACGGCTTCCTCGGGGGGAATATCAGCTTTCTGCTAAAAGAGGGAACCGGTGTGTTTATACGTTTTGTATGTGTCCAGGCGGATATGTTGTTCCTTCATCCTCTGAAACGGGTCAAGTTGTCACGAACGGAATGAGTGAGCACGCTCGGGATGGAAAAAACGCCAATGCTGCATTGGTTGTTTCTGTGGGACAGGAGGACTTCGGCTCTCACCCGCTGGCCGGAATGTATTATCAGGCCGAGCTGGAACGTCGTGCTTTTCAACTGGGCGGCGGGAGTTATTCGGCTCCGGCAATGACAGTCGACTCTTTTTTGAATCATAAACCCGCCCTTTTATCTGGGGAAGTATCTCCCAGTTATTCCTTGGGAGTCGTTCCGGCTGATTTTGATCTATTGTTCTCTCAACCAGTCACTGAGATGCTGCGCTTTGGATTGCAGCAGTTTCAAAAAAAACTTCCGGGTTTTTCTTATCCAGAAGGAATTCTGACCGGCGTTGAAACCCGTACTTCCTCTCCGGTCCGCATTGCCCGAACCGAAAATGGGGTTTCACGCAATACGGACGGCCTTTATCCATGTGGAGAGGGCGCTGGATATGCAGGCGGGATTATGAGTGCTGCGGTGGATGGGATCCGGATTGCGCAGCAAATAATTTCAAAATATCAAGGTTAGGCTTTTATATCCTGAGAAAATATGCTATACTATTTACATTATTCTGAAATTTTTGATGAATGGAAGATCTCATGTTGGATTTAAAAGAGGCCCGGGAAAGGGCAGAGACACTGCGGGAATTACTGGAGACCTATAATTATCAATATTATATTTTGGATTCTCCAACAGTCAGCGATGCTGAATTTGACCTGCTGCTTCGGGAACTGGAGGAAATTGAGAACCAATTCCCAGAATTGGTTACAAACGATTCCCCAACCCGCCGTGTAGGGGGAAGTGTGGACAATACGTTTGAGGAAGTTCCGCACCTTATCCAAATGGGGAGCTTACAGGATGTGTTCAGCTTGGATGAAGTCCGGGAATTCGATAAGCGTATCCGCGAGGAAATACAGGCGGAATATGTAGTAGAAGCTAAAATTGATGGGCTTTCTGTTTCTTTAGAATATAAAGATGGTTTGCTTGTACGCGGTTCCACTCGGGGAAACGGTTTTGTCGGAGAGGATGTTACTCAGAATATCCGCACGATTCAATCAATCCCGCTGAAATTAAAAACAAAACTTCCATTTCTGGAAGTGCGTGGGGAAGTCTATATGCCGCGCAGCAGCTTTGAATCGTTGGTAGAACGCCAAATAGAAAATGATGAAACGCCGTTTAAAAATCCAAGAAATGCGGCAGCAGGTTCTCTTCGGCAAAAAAATCCTAAAATTACGGCTTCCCGAAAATTGGAGATATTCATTTTTAACGTTCAGCAGATTGAAGGAAAGACCTTTGCCAATCATGATGAAAGCCTGTGTTTTTTAGCAGAGGAGGGCTTTCCGGTTTCTCCAGAATACCAAACCTGCACGACAATTCAAGAGGCTATTCAAGCAATTGAGCAGATTGGTGAAAAACGGTATGACTTCCCATTTGACATTGATGGCGCTGTAGTAAAAGTCAATCATTTGGCAGATCGTGAATTGCTGGGAGCGACTTCCAAATATCCCAAATGGGCGGTTGCTTTTAAATATCCTCCCGAGGAAAAGGAAACTACATTGCTTTCGATTGAAATCAACGTGGGACGTACGGGTACGCTGACACCTACTGCAGTTTTTACCCCGATTCAGTTGGCAGGTACAACCGTCAGCAGGGCAGTGCTTCATAATCAGGATTTTATTGATGAAAAGGATATCCGGATTGGCGACCAGATAATCGTGCGGAAAGCAGGGGATATCATCCCGGAAGTTTTGCGCTCGGTTTCTCACCAGGAAGGAAGCCAGCCTTATCGGATACCAGAGGAATGCCCTTCCTGCGGGGAAAAAGTGATGAAGGAGGGAGACCAGGCGGCCTATCGCTGCGTGAATCCTCGGTGTCCCTCGGCTATTTTTCGAAATATTGTGCATTTTGCATCACGGAATGCAATGGATATTGACGGACTGGGTCCTGCACTAATTCAGGCATTGATAGACAGTGGCCAAATTAGAAATGCGGCAGATTTGTATTTTTTGAACGGGGAAACACTTTCTTCCATGGAGCGTATGGGGAAGCGTTCGGCTGAAAATTTGCTTCATGCGTTGGAATTATCAAAAAAACAGCCTCTATCCCGCTTGATTTTCGGCCTTGGCATTCGTAATATCGGGCAGCGTGCTTCCGAGTTAGTCTGTCAGGCTTTCCCGAGTATGGAACTACTCCAGCAGGCTCCCTTGGAAGAACTGACAGCGATTGACGGATTTGGGGAAATTATGGCGACCAGCTTGCTGGATTTTTTCGCCAAATCGGAAAATCAAAAACTTATCCAGCGTTTCCAAGAGGCGGGGCTCAATTTTACAGAACCTCAAAAACAAATGGAAAATACATTTGCTGGCATGACCTTTGTGGTGACTGGAACACTTCCAACCCTTAGCCGCAAGGAGGCTGAAGGGCTCATCCAGCAGCATGGCGGAAAGGTTTCCTCGAGTGTTTCCAAAAAAACCAGTATGGTGCTGGCGGGAGAAAATGCAGGAAGCAAATTGTCAAAGGCCCATGAATTGGGTATTCGCGTTCTGTCCGAAAAAGAACTCTATGAACTTCTAAATCATTAAAATAAGATTTTTCAGAAAGGGAAGTTAAAATGAAAATTGACGTACAACATTTAGCCAAGCTTTCCCGTCTGCATATTTCAGAAGAACAAGTCGCAAAGTTTGAAATGCAGATGCAGGAAATATTAGGTATGGTGGATAACCTTCCGGAATTATCCAGCGAAGATTGCCTGATTGATCCCCAAAACCCAATGACCTGCCGGCCTGATATCCCTCAAAATAATTATAAACGGGATGATATCTTAAAAAATGCACCTCAAGTGCAAGCAGGCTGTGTTGTTGTGCCAAAAGTGATTGAATAGGGAAGGGAAAAGCGTTATGGAATTGTATCAACTGACAGCTTCTGAATTGGCACAGATGCTTCGAAATAAAGAATGCAGTTCGGAAGAGATTACAAAGTCTGTTTTGAACCGGATTAAAGAAACCGAAGATCGTGTAGGATCTTATGTAACAATAACAGAAGAAACCGCTTTAGAACAAGCCAAAGTGGTGGATGCCCGTTTGGCTGCTGGAGAAGCGCTTTCTCCGCTGGCTGGGATCCCTATTAGTGTAAAGGATAATATCTGTACAAAGGGGATTCGGACAACCTGTTCTTCTAAGATGCTTTCTAATTTTGAGCCTCCCTATAACGCTACTGTTATAGAAAAACTTTCAGCTCAGGAAGCAGTTATTATTGGTAAATTGAATATGGATGAATTCGCGATGGGTTCCTCCTGTGAAACTTCCTATTTCAAGAAAACCAGGAATCCGCATTCGTTGGATCATGTTCCAGGCGGTTCATCCGGCGGGAGCGCAGCTGCTGTTGCAGCAGGGGAGACTATCCTGTCATTAGGTTCTGATACTGGTGGTTCTATCCGGCTTCCAGCTTCTTATTGTGGTGTAATTGGATTAAAGCCTACTTATGGAAGCGTTTCACGCTATGGTTTAGTGGCTTTTGCTTCTTCTCTGGACCAGATTGGCCCCTTTGCACGTAGTGTGGAGGATATTTCAATGCTTTATTCAGCGATTTGTGGGATGGATCCCCTGGATGCGACTACAGCCAGACGAGAGTATCCGGATTTCCAGAAAGATTTGTCCAATGCTGATTTAAAAGGACTTCGTATTGGGATTCCGAAAGAATATTTTTCGGACGGAGTCAGCACAGAGGTTAAGGAAAAAGTTTTGGCTGCTGCAAAACTGCTAGAAGAAAACGGAGCTGTGTTGAAAGAGGTATCTCTTCCCAGTACAGGTTATGCCCTTTCCGCTTATTATGTTATTTCTTCTGCGGAAGCTTCGTCCAATCTAGCTCGATTTGATGGTGTAAAGTATGGATACCGTACAGAGAATTACAGCAACCTGATCGAAATGTATGAGAATACCCGGAGCGAAGGTTTTGGGGATGAAGTAAAACGGCGTATTTTGCTTGGTACCTTTGTTTTGAGCAGTGGATATTATGATGCCTACTATAAAAGGGCAAAATTATTGCAAAAACAGATTCAGCAGGAATTTGCGGATACTTTTGAAGAATGTGATCTCCTTCTTACCCCCACCGGAACAGATACCGCATTTAAGATGGGAGAAAAAACGGACGACCCGCTTAAAATGTATGCAAATGATATTTGTACTGTTACAGTCAATATTGCTGGGCTTCCCGCGATCAGCTTACCTTGCGGGGAAGATGCTTCCGGTTTGCCCATTGGGATGCAGCTAATTGCCCCCAAATTCGCCGAGCAGATCTTGTTTAATGTATCCCGCAAATATGAAACTCTGGTTGGCGGGTTGAATAAAGTAGCCGTCTTATAAAGGAGGGGAACAACATGGATTATGAAATAGTGATCGGTTTAGAGGTTCATGCGGAACTTTCTACTGAATCTAAAATTTATTGCAGCTGCAAAAATGAGTTCGGCTTTGAAGTTAACACGCGCTGCTGTCCGATTTGTACAGGAATGCCGGGTACATTGCCCACTCTAAATGAAAAAGTAATCGAATACGCTGTAAAAATGGGACTGGCTTTGCATTGTGACATCAATCAGATCTGCAAGCAAGATCGTAAAAATTATTATTATCCTGATCTGCCAAAGGCATATCAAATTTCTCAATTTGATATCCCGCTGTGCGAAAAGGGTTATGTTGATGTTTTAGTGAATGGAAAAGAAAAACGAATTGGTGTTACCCGCATACACATCGAAGAGGATGCCGGAAAATTGCTTCATAATGATAATTTTGCTGGTTCTCTCGTGGATTTCAACCGTTGTGGTGTCCCGCTGATTGAAATTGTATCGGAACCGGATATGCGCAGTGCGCAGGAAGCAAAAGTATATTTGGAAACGATTCGTTCCATTTTACAATATTTAGACATTTCAGACTGTAAGATGCAGGAAGGTTCCATCCGTTGTGATGTAAACGTTTCCGTGATGCCAAAAGGAAGCGATGTATTTGGTACTCGTTGTGAAATGAAAAATATCAATTCTTTCAGCGGTGCTGTTCGTGCCATTGAGTTTGAAGCGAACCGCCAAATTCAGATTTTAAAAGAGGGAGGTACTATTACCCAAGAAACTCGTCGATGGGATGATAGTAAAGGAAAAAGCTTTACACTTCGTACTAAGGAAGATGCACATGATTATCGCTATTTTCCGGAGCCTGACTTACTAACCATTGTTCTGGATGATTCCTATATTAATACGGTTCGAGAACAGATTCCAGAACTTCCTAATGTAAAAATTTCCCGTTATCTGCGTGAATTTGGACTTTCTCAAGTAGATGCAAGCTTGCTGGTGGAGGATCCTGAAAAAGCCAAACTCTTTGAAGATACCACAGCAAAAAAACAGTGTTCGCCTAAATCAGTTTGCAACTGGATTTTAGGAGACATTTCCAAACAGATGAATGAAAAAATGCTGCCTCTTTCTGAAATCAATATTTCGGCAGAGAGCTTGTCTGAATTACTGGCTCTGATTGAATCCGGAAAAATTTCGAATGCAACTGGAAAAACAGTATTTGAGGAAATGCTTGTTTCCGATAAAATGCCTTCCATCATTGTAAAGGAAAAGGGCTTTATACAAATTTCTGATGAAGGACAATTAGAAACAATTGTTCAAGATGTGTTGAAAAATAATCAGAAATCGGTTGAGGACTATCATAATGGTAAAACGAATGCATTAGGCTTTTTGGTTGGCCAGTGCATGAAAGCGACGAAAGGACAAGGAAATCCTGCAAAGATGAAAGAAATTTTACTGAAACTGATTGGGTAAAAGAGAGATATACGGATATGAAAAAGTTATTGGAAATCTGTTGCTGCAGTTTAGATGATGCGCTTCAGGCGGAGGCTGGGGGCGCAAACCGGATTGAATTAAATTCTGCTTTAGAAGCAGGCGGCCTGACACCTTCTTTAGGGTGCCTTATTGAAGTGAAGAAACGATTGTCTATTTCAGTGATCGCAATGCTTCGTCCTCGTACAGGCGGGTTTTGCTACACGGAAATGGAATTTGAAACGATGCTTCAGGATGCTGAATTGTTGCTGCAGCATGGTGCAGATGGGCTGGCTGTGGGTATCTTAACCCCAGAACGCCAAATTGATTTTTCCCGTGTACAAAAAATTGTTGATATTTGCCGTAAGTATCAGCGGGAATCTGTTTTTCATCGTGCGATTGATGTCACACCGGATCCTGTAGATTCAGTGCGGCAGTTGATAAAATTAGGCGTTACCCGCATATTGACTTCAGGAGGAGCACAGCGCTGTCTGGAAGGAATTGGAACCTTGAACCGAATGATTCAGGAAGCTGGGAACCAAATCGAAATACTGGGCTGCGGAAGTGTACGCCCAGATAATTTGGCCGATATTATGAGTCAAACAGATTGTTCACAATTTCATATGGCGTGTACTCATGAAATGCTGGATCCATCAGGAGAAAATGTACAAATCCGTTTTAATGGCATTCCCAGCGAATCTTCTTATAAAATGATCAGCCGCAAACAGGTGGAAAAAGCATTAGAATTATTAACTACATAATATTAGAGTAAATCAGCCGGAAAACTAAAAGTTCCGGCTGATTTACTATGCTTAGAGAGAAGGAAGAAAAGCATCCTCTACTTCGCTAAATGAAGATTTAGCGAAGTAGAGAGCAGCAGCTAGAAGAGGAATGATAAAATATGGCTCCAGCTTCTTATAAAGAATTTCCGCAGATAGTACGTGAGTATCTATTTTATACGCAAACAATCAAAGGACGATCTGAACGTACGGTTCAGGCTTATGCAGTCGATTTAAAAACTTTTTTCCGTTATTTAAATGTCAGAAAAAAATTAGTTTCCGAAAATATTCCTTTTGAAGAAATTGAAATCCAAAATATCGATTTAGATTTGTTGCGCCAGGTCACCTTAACAGATCTGTACGAATTCCTGCATTTTGTAAGTACTGAACGCAATAATTCAGCAGTTACCCGGTCCCGGAAAGTTTCGTCCTTGAAGTCTTTTTTTCATTATCTAACTCAGAAAAAAAATCTATTGGACGTTGATCCAACTTTAGAATTAGAAGTTCCAAATGTAAAAAAATCCCTTCCAAAATATCTTTCACTGGAGCAATGCTTAGAATTACTTCAAAATGTAGAAGGTGATTATCAGGAGATCGGAAGAGCACACGTCTGAACTCCAGTCACCCTCCTGAA
>CANAQK010000036.1 GCA_947363605.1 uncultured Clostridia bacterium
TTTTGTTGATTTAGCCTACTCCTCGCTATTTTTCAAACAAGGCCTAGTATAAAATTCCCGGCTTCCCGCATTTGGGGAAACCGGGAAAAAACAGGCTCCGGAAAGCCAAAGCTCCCGGAGCCTATCCCAGTGCAGGCCGGACGTCAAACCCTTGATAAAAACCCCCATCCACCCGCGAGAGAAAAGTACCCAAACGTACTTCAAACTGTACGCCTTTTCTCCCGCTTGCTTCAGGCAGGCTTTTTCTCAGGTGCCGCCCTGTCCGCAGCCGGACAGAAAACCACCGCACAAATTGCGACAGCTTCTTTCTTATTTTATGATAATCCGGAGAAAAAAGCAAGCATCTGAAGGCTTTTTCCAAAAAGCAGCGGCGAATCCTCCAGAGTATACCTGCAGGACACGCCGTTTTTTACGGTTAAATAGCCAGTCCGCCATTCGGGCTAAGCACCTGCCCCGTGATAAACCCCGCCCGTTCACTGGCCAAAAAAGCCACCGCATAGGCAATATCCTCCGGTGTGCCCAGCCGGCCAATCGGCGTTTCCTCACGCAGGGAGGCCAGGGTTTCCTCCCCCAGCCCCTCGCACATCTCGGTGCGGATCACTCCTGGCGCCACGCAGTTTACCCGGATGTTCGAGGGGCCGACCTCCTGTGCTAAAGCGCGGGTCAACCCAATCATTCCGGCTTTAGCCGCAGAATAATGCACCTCGCAGGAAGCACCTGTAATTCCCCAGATCGAAGAAATATTGATAATCCCGCCTTCCTGGCGCCGGATCATCCCTGGCAGTACCGCACGGCAGGCCAGGAATACTGATTTCAGGTTTACCGCCAGCATCCGGTCCCAATCCTCCTCACTGAGTTCAGTGAAAAGCTTCTGTTCGGCAATCCCCGCATTGTTTACCAACAGATCAATCCGCCCAAACAGCCGGACGCCCTCCGCCACCAGCCGCTCCACCTCGGCCGCTTGGGACACATCCGCCTGCACCGCCGCCGCGTTGGGCAGGGAGGCCGCCAATGCCTCGGCTTTCTGCCTGGAATAGCAGTAGTTCAATACTAGGTTCCAGCCCTGCGCGGAAAGCTCTCTCGCAATCGCCGCCCCAATCCCGCGGGACGCGCCGGTCACCAGCGCCGTCCGATTCTTCATTTTATTCCTCCTCCGGACGGCGGATCCATTCCCCGTCCTTCTCGTAGAGATACCCCAGCTTGATCTCCTTTTTCCGCACCCTCCAGGCCCTGAACCGGCCCAAGCCCCATACCAGCGTATAAAGGAGCACAATCCCCCAGAACGCGTTCCACAGGTTGAAATCCACGCCCAGATTCCCTCGGAAAAGCAGATCGAGCGCGCTCCGGCCGGCCTCTCCGGAATAGACGGTGATCCAGGGGAAAAGGATCCCGATTTGATGGAGAAACGGAACCTCGGCCCCATATCCGCCTGGCATCGGGGCGCAGGAAACCACCCAGGGCGTGAGCGCCAGGAATAGAAGGGAGGCGGTCAGCAGGACGCGCCCATGGGGCCTGCGTTCATAGAGGCGCAGGCGTTCAAGCCGGAAGGGGATTTCGGGGTGGGATTTCCGGGCCCTCCGCCAGGAGATATAGGAAACCAGGTTGGACAGCAGGTAATCGGCCCCGGTCACAACCCAGTAAAAGACAAAGATATTCACAAGGATCCCCCCAGGCTGGAGGCTGAGACCCTGATTGCCGCCCCAAAGGAGGGAAAGCGCGCTCCGGTTGGGCTCGTTTGTGTAGATATGCGCGTATCCGCCCGGCAGGGCGATCTCATTGTGATACATTTCACGGCCCTCCATCCAGGTACAGGAAACGACCCAGGGGGTATGCAGCAGGAAGAGGAACACCGCGGCCTTGAGCTTCTGCATATCGGGCTTGATCATAGGGGGCGCCTCCTTTTTGTTGGCTGAAAAAATTATTCCGGTGCCGATTCGGGGGAATTTGCCGGGGATGGCTCCCCGTGCTGCCCAATCGGGGGTGAATCCTTGCTGAGCGCCAAGTTGTTTTCCTTCAAAAATTCTTCCACCTGCTGGCGGGCTTCCTCTTTGAATTCGTCTATAGAGATCTTGTTTTCCTTCAGCAGCTTTAACGCTTCGCCGTCGATCCTCACAGTGGTATTATCCGATATTTGAAGCACCAGCTCCTCCCCGTCGGAATAACCGCCGTTCAGGATTTGTGCAAACAGATCCCCGCTGACAAAAATACAAAGACAGGACGCCAGGCCCAGCAGGAGAAACAAGATGGTGATTTTTTTCATCCCGATCCCTCTCCCTTTTATAAAAATCGATTTTGCATAAAGCAATATAAAGAAAGGGCTTTCTTTTAAAGGCCCTTTCTTTAATCTTTTATCTGTCCAGTCCATTTATACAGCATGATAATAAACAAAAGATTGTTCCGTTGTGCTGTGAGCAGGAATAGTTACCCCATTGTAGTGGATTTCAACATCAAAGGTTAACAATCCTGTAGCTGTTACCTCAAGATTTTTACCATACTCGGAATTTGCATAAACAATATCGCCCTCTAAATGTTCCCACGAGCCCAAGTATAAATTGCCAACCATGTAGCTTTTGTTAACCTGAGTGCCACTGTTTATAATTACTCCATCCACACCATACAGCGAATGGCTCCATTTTGTATAATTATAGTCATATTTAATCCATACTGTTGCATCACCAATAGCAGGAATTCCAGCCCATACTTTACCCGTATTGGATCCTTTCTTTGTTTCTGTTGTTGATCCGGGAGGAATATTGGAAAATGGTTCTACATTTCTTCTTACAGGCAAATTTTTGCTGACAGATAAGTTATTTTTGATTAAAAACTCCTTCATCTGCGCGCTAGCCGCTGCTTTAAATTCTTCTATAGAAATATTATTTTCCTCCAACAGCCGCAGCGTGTCCTCATCAATGCGGATGGTGGTATTGTCTGAAATTTGGAACTCTAACCCTCCATTATTAGAGGTTTGTGCAAATGCCGTGCCAGTCAAAAAAATACTAAAACATAAAACAAGGCTAAATATAGCAGACAGCTTTCTAAATTTTTTCACACCTATCGCTCCAATCATCAAATTAAATTTTTAACATCGAATAACCCAAAAGCCACAATACGCCATTGGTATCATCTCTTTCTATAATATTTGATTTAATTATAGTAAAAATATAGCTATTTGTCAATATAGTTATTCAATATTGATATGTTTTTCGCAGTAAAAATTGAGATTATATATCTTTTCTATAAAAAAACGGCCCCCTGCGGTTACAGGGGGCCGCTCAGGCCGAACCTTATTCCCGCCCTGCCCGTTTCAGCAAGGCGATGTATTCCTCCAGCACCAGGCCATGTTTCTTCATATACGCCGCATGCTCCTTGCCCACATAACGGTAATGCCAGGGCTCGAAGTTGATCTGGGTAAGGGCTGTCTTGTCCTTCGGGTAGCGCAGGACAAACCCGTATTCCGTACAATGCTCGGTCAGCCAGCGGTAGGCATCGGTGTCTGCAAAGCGTTCATCCAGGGAGTACACATCGTTGTGGTATTCCGGGGTGATGATGTCAAACGCCAGGCCGGAATGGTGCTCGCTGTGGCCGGGGACGGTGTAGTACAGGTTGGTCAGGCGGACAGCTTCCTCCTTGCTGTTCCCCCGGTTGATCTCCCGCTGGACATTGGCATTATAATTGGTCTGCTGCTCGGAAATCGACCGGTAGCCGGAACGCAGGTACAGGGTAACCCCTTCCTGTTTCGCCGCATCCGCCATCGCCTTGTAGGCCTCCCCAGCCCGGGAGTCCACATACTGGGTGTCGAACTTTACCTTTTCAAAGTCCAGTTCCCCGTCAATTTTGTTGTCCTCCTCATGGTTGAGCAGGATCAGATTCCAGTCGGAAAGCTTCCCTTCCGGCAGATCCCCATACGGGTCCGACGAAACATCCGATGAATCCGAGGAGGAAGGATCTCCTCCGGTTGGCTTTACCGGCTGGGAAGACGGGGCGGAAGAACCGGCCGAAGAAGTGCCGGTGGGATCATCTCCCCGGATCAATCCGACCAGGCCCTTGACCAGCCAAATACAAATCCCCATGATAATCAGGAACAACAAAAAGATGGGCAGCGGACGCAGACGGTAACGTCTGCCTTTATAACGAAAGCTCATAATGTTTCAAAATCTCCCTTGCTTTTTCAATTTCCTCCTTGCTGGGAAGAGGGACCTCCCCCAGCTGATACGGCTGGTCGACAAACTCCCATTTATACTCACCCATTTTATGGAAGGGCGAAAGCTCCACCCGCTCGATACAGGTATAGCGGGAAAGCTCCTTTCCCAGGCGATGGAGCTTCTCCTCCTGAAGCGTATAACCCGGAACCAGCACATGACGGATCCAAACCGGTTTCTGCATATCTTCACAGGCGCGGAGCAGCTCCAGCGCGTTTTCATTCCCCATTCCGGTCAGCGACATACAGTCCCCGGTGTCAATATCCTTGATATCCAACAGGAGAAGGTCTGCGGCTTCCACGGCTTCCCGGCAGCGGGAAAGCGGGACAGCGCCCGAGGTATCAATCGCCGTATGAAGCCCGGTTTCTTTGCAGAGCGCCATCACCGCACAAAGAAATTCCGGCTGGAGCAGCGGTTCCCCTCCTGAAAAGGTGACGCCGCCGTTTTGAATAAAATTCCGGTAAGAATCAATCTGCCCGAACAGCTCCGATGGGGTTATCGGTTCCCCCTCCCCGATTTTCCAGGTATCCGCATTATGGCAGAACAGGCAGCGCAGCGGGCAGCCCTGCAAAAATACGACAAACCGCACGCCCGGCCCGTCCACCGCGCCGAAGGATTCCACCGAATGCAGGTATCCAACCGGTTCTTTCATTTTATTCCTCCTTTGGTTTCCCCTTCATGGTCAGCCCGATCCGTTTTTTGACAGGATCCGCCTCCAGTACCCAAACCGTGACGACATCCCCCACCTTCAGCACCTCCAGCGGATGGCGGATAAACCGGCTGCAGATCTGGGAAATATGCACCAGCCCGTCCTCATGCACCCCGATGTCCACAAAAGCGCCGAAGTCCACAATATTCCGCACCGTGCCTTTCAGCTCCATCCCCGGCTTCAGGTCCTTGATCTCCAGCACATCGCTCCGGAGCAGGGGCTTGGGCAGTTCATCCCGGGGATCCCGCCCTGGTTTGGCCAATTCCCCGGCAATATCCCGCAGGGTCGGCTCACCCAGGCCCAATTCGGTGCAGAGGGAGGGGATACCCAGGCTTTCCGCCCGGCTTTGGATATCCCCCAGCCTCCCGGAGGCGACCTCCTCCCGGGTATAGCCGCAGAGTGATACCAGTTTTTTCGCCGCCGCATAGGATTCGGGATGCACCCCGGTATTATCCAGTACCTCCTCCCCGCCGGCTACCCGCAGGAAGCCCGCGCATTGGGTATAGGCTTTCGGCCCCAGCTTGCTGACCTTGAGCAGTTCCCGGCGGGAGGAAAACGCCCCGTTCTCCTCCCGGTACAGGACGATATTCTTGGCCACTGTCCCGTTAATCCCTGCCACATGGGAAAGCAGGGAATAGGAAGCGGTATTCAGATCGACTCCCACCTGATTGACGCAGCTTTCCACCACACCGCCCAGCGCTTCGTCCAGCTCCGCCCGGGGCATATCATGCTGATACTGCCCGACCCCGATCGATTTCGGGTCGATTTTCACCAGCTCTGCCAACGGGTCCTGAAGCCGGCGTGCGATGGATACCGCACTCCGCAGGGAAACATCGAACTGCGGGAATTCCTCCGCCGCCAGTTTGGACGCCGAGTACACCGACGCCCCCGCCTCAGATACCACCATGTAGGAAACCGGCGCATCCAGCTCTGCAATCAGACCCGCCACAAAGGCTTCGCTTTCCCGGGAAGCAGTGCCGTTGCCGATCGCAATGGTCGTCACCCCATGCCTCCGGATCAATTCTTTAAGCGTGCGGGCCGCTTCTTTTTGCTTATTCTGAGGCGGCGTTGGATAAATGACAGCTGTATCCAGGACTTTTCCCGTATCGTCTACCACCGCGATTTTGCAGCCAGTACGATACGCCGGATCCAGCCCCAGCGTGACCGTCCCTTTGACCGGAGGCTGCAGGAGAAGCTGCCTCAGATTCGCGGAAAAAACCTTGATGGCCTGCTCCGCCGCCCGCTGGGTCAGCATGGAACGGATTTCCCGCTCCAATGAGGGGAAGATCAGCCGGTCAAAGCTGTCCTCACAGGCCGCTCGGACACACTCACCCGCCGGGTTTTGACGCCGTACCAGCTCAGCCGAAACCATCGCTTTCGCCTGTTCCTCCGGGATCGACACCGAAACCCGAAGCACCTTTTCCCGTTCGCCCCGGTCCACCGCTAGGATCCGATGGCCTGCAATCTTCTGCACCGGCTCGCTGAAATCGTAATAAGCGCGATAGACGGTATCCGCTTCAGGATCGACCGCCTTGACGGCCAGCACCCCTTTCTGAACCAGAAAGCTCCGCAGCTTTTTCCGCAGGCCCGCCCGGTCGGAAACCTCCTCGGCCAAGATATCCATCGCCCCGTTCAGCGCCTCCTGCGGCGTTTCGACAGCCTCGCTCAGGAAATCCGCCGCCCGTTCCAGCGGAACCATCCGGTCCTCCTGCCGGAGCAGTTCCTCCGCCAAAGGCTCCAGGCCCCGTTCCCGGGCCACCGACGCCCGGGTTTTCCGCTTCTGCTTATAGGGACGGTAAAGATCCTCCAGCTCGGCCAGCGTCTGCGCGTTTTGGATCGCCCCGGCCAGCTCCTCTGTCAGCTTACCCTGTGCTTCCACAGCAGCACGGATTTCCTCTCCCCGTTTTTCCAGCCCGCGGAGGTAGGACAGCCGCTCATTCAGTTCCCGAAGAACCTGGTCATCCAAGGATCCGGTGGCCTCTTTGCGGTAACGTGCAATAAAAGGGATGGTATTCCCCTCGTCAATTAGTTGAACCGTCCGTTCAGTTTGCCCGGGGTTCAGGCGGAATTCCTCTGTCAGTTTTTTCAAAATATCCATACTTGATTTCGGATTTCCAGAAAAATCCTACTGGAAATCCCCTTTCTTTTCTGCTAAAATAAAAAGGAACCGTGTAATAAATGCTCTACATTATTATACTTTATTTTTAAGAAAAGTTCCAGCCCATGTTGGGATCCCGAACCTATGAATTTTTTATGAATTTCCGCTCAAAAGGTTACAAAAGGGTTGCAAAACGAGTTTGAATGTGTATAATAGAGTTATACTTATTACAAATTGTAACAATTATCACGCATCATAAAATGAATTCAGGTTTTCCCTGCGGGATTCCCGTCGAGAAACGCCTGTTTTTACTGCGAGCAAGGAGGAGGACCATCGAATGGCCACGCTTACCAAACCGCCTCAGCAGGAAGACCGTCCGGTTCCGGAGCTTCCTCTGGTGATGGAAGAGGTTGTTTCCGCTGCGGACAACCCCGCTGAAAATGATCGTTTGTCCGCCGTCAAAGCATTTCTCAATCAGCTTTATCTGTGGGCGTTCCAGTTCTGTCGCTTGGTCGGGATCTTTTCCCGCCGTTTTACCCGTTTTGCTGCACGGCGTTTCTGGAAATTTTATAGAAAGCATCTCAGTTACCCCATGCACCTGCTCGACCAGCAGTGGCTGCGGTTTAAGAAATTCTGTTCCAAGCAATACAAAGCGATATTGTTTCACTGCTACAACTTCCTGAAATTTTTCATCGACGCCTGGCAGGTTGTCCGGAACGGATACCGCTCGGTTCCGGAAGAAAAGAACGGGTTCGTCAAGTTCTGGGGAGGTGTCCGGGGATTCGGCCGGGGTGTCCGCGCCAACGGCAGGCTCTTTTTGCGCACGCTCAATTACCTGTTCCCGGCTGCGGCAATCTGGGCTTTCGCAGTCCTAATCAGCTATGTGGCCTCCCTGGAATTCGCCGTCAATGTCGAATACAAAGGGGAGGATATCGGTTACATTGCCAATGAAACCGTATTTGAAAGCGCCCAGTCTGAGCTTCGCCGGCGCCTGATTTCCTATAAAGATGAAACCATTGACGATATCCCGAAATTTTCCATCACCGTAGCGGAGAAAATCCCGGTTCAAACCGATATTGAACTGACGGATACCATCCTGAAATCCTCCAATTCCAATATTGTAGAGGCTACCGGCCTGACAATCGACGGTGTCTTTTACGGCGCGGTGAAGAACGGTGATTTGCTGGAGGATACCCTGGATTCCATGAAAGGGCAGTACAGCCGCAGTGCGGAGGAAGGCGCCCGGGTGGAATTCACCAAGGAGGTTTCCACCTCCACCGGGCTTTATCTTCAGGATAACATCCGGAGCGAACGGGAAATTATCGACCTGCTCCACAGCCAGACCCAGCAGGATGTTTACTACACGGTTGTCGAGGGGGATACCCCCAGCGGCGTGGCGCAGGCCCAGGACATGAAGCTGGACGAGCTGGTCGCCCTCAACCCGGACTGTCTGACCAACTTTCTGATTGGCAAACAGCTGCTCGTCAACAAATCCCAGGCATTCCTTCCGGTCAAGACCATCGTGACCAAAACCTATACCGAAGAAATCCCCTTTGAAACCACTTATACGGAATCCAATTCCTATTATGTCGGCCGGCAGGTTGTCCTCCGGGAAGGCCAGAACGGCTCCCAGCAGATTACCGCAGACATTGAATATGTCGATGGGATCGAAGTGGGCCGCACCATCCTGACTACTGAGCGCCTGGAGGAACCCGTGGCCAAGCAGGTCGTCAAAGGCACCAAGGAGATGCCGACAGTTGCCAACTACACCGGCAAATATTCCGGGTACGGCTTCGTCAACCCGATCCAAAGCGGCAACTGGTATATTTCCCAAGGCTTTAAGGGCTCCGCACATAATGCGATTGATATCGCATTCCGGGGCAACGGCTACGGCACGCCGGTTTTTGCTTCCCTGGCGGGAACCGTCACCTACGCCGGCTGGCGGGGCACCTATGGCAACCTGGTTATTATCAACCATGGCGACGGGATGCAAACCTGGTATGCACATAACTCCAAGATCATTGTTTCGGTCGGCGAGCAGGTCGCCCGCGGGCAGCAGATCGCCAATGTCGGCAGTACCGGCCGTTCCACCGGCAACCATCTGCACTTTATGGTTGTCATCAACGGCTCTTACAAAAACCCGCTCAATTACATCCCCGGTTAAAAACAGCCGGCAGCTTGATAAAAGCTGCCGGCTGTTTTTTTCGGTATTACCCAAGATCCGCAGGGAGCAAATCCAGCAGATCGATGGAGATTGCTTCCTGGCCATTCCCCGCATCAAAATATAATACGACATCCTCACTTATAGATCCATTGCTGGAAACCTCAAAATAGGTTTTCCCGCGTTCCCAAAGGCCGCCCGCATTCTCCTCCAGAAAATGGACGTTCATCCCGCCGAACCCATCGGTATCTATACAGCCATAAATCTGGATATCCCAGGTATCCTCATAGTCCGGTATTGTAAATTGGACCGTGCCGTCCTGATAGGCAACACTGTTTTCCAGCTGTTTCAGACTATCAGGCTCCGGGGCAGACACAGAAGTCGCAAACAATACCGCTGTTACCAATAGGATGGCTAATCCGCCGGCGATTATACCGGCTGCTGTCTTTTTTGTCCTCATCATTGCTCGAATCCTTTCTTCTATTGCATTTTTACTGAAATTGCTGCCAAACGGCAGTAACCCGCTCTTTTTTGCTTCCATACCAATCAGCGCCCGCGCATAGGCCGATCTCGACACTTCCCCATACTGCCGGATCACCCGCTCGTCACAAGCCAGCTCAATGTCCCGGTTGAACAGAATATACATCACCCAGACCATCGGATTAAACCAGTGGATACAGAGCACCGCTGTGGCAATCAGCTTTACGGCCCCATCGAAACGGCAAATATGTGCATATTCATGGGCAAAGACATAATCCAGCAGTTCCGCATGATCCCAGTCCATTCCTTTCGGCAGCAGAATCACCGGATGGAAAATGCCATAGGTCAGCGGCGCGGAAACCCGGTCGGACTGCCGGACGGAAACCCGGCGCCTCAGCGGATGCTGCCCGAGCCACCTTTCCGCGGCCCTGCTGCGGAAAGGCAAAGCTGTCCGAAATTCCCTCAGGGCATACAGATAAGAGAAAGCAAAAAACGCGGCGAACAGCAGCAGCCCAGCCAGCCAGACCGCAGGCCGGATCGGGATGGAGAGCGGTATATCCGCCGGGAGCAGCCCGTTTCCCTGCGCGGCCGGGGTGATTCCGTCCCCGCTTGTCCCGGAAAGTCCGGCTGCGGGCCGGCCCCCGTTGATAAGCGCATAGACGCTGAATACAGATGGGACCGAAAAGGGCGTCAGCAGCCTTAAAAAGACCAGTTCCCATAAGGCAAGGAAGAACCTTTTCGGCAGTTTGTAAAGTGCGGCCGCCCGAAACAGCCCAATCATCAGGATCAGCACCGCCCCGGAGGCGCTCATTTGCAGAAGGCTCATGCCCCCACCTCCTATTCCAGTTCGTCCACGATCCCTTTGAGCTTTTCAATCTGTTCGGCAGACAGCTTCTTTTTTCCCAGCAAAGCCGCAAACAGCTTATCTGCCGAGCCGTCATAAATCCGGTCAATAAACGCCCGGGTTTCATCCTCCTGCACCTGCTCCCTCGGGATCAAGGCATGGCACATGAAATGAGGCTCCGAGCGCGCAACGGCCCCTTTTTTGATACACCGTTTGATCAGCGTATAGGTGGTGTTCATGTTCCAGCCGGTTTCCTCCTTCAAAACGTCGGAGATATGCTTGGCGGTAACATCCCCCTCCTTCCAAAGCACCCCCATAATTTTTAATTCCGAATCGAAGAGCTTCATGTAAATCTTTCCCTTTCCATACGACTGCGGTAGTTTCTGCATTTCTATCTTACCTCTTTTCACGCAAAATGTCAACACTACTCTGGTAGTGCTGACATTTTATTCTTCATTTTCTTTATGGGACATATCCTCCCACTCCTCCGCATATCCTGTGATAGACCCTATACAAAAAAAGAGGAGGTTTCAAAATGACCGCATTTTTGCCCGAGGGGTATTGTCCCCCTGCGCAGACGCCTGTTTTCCGTACCTTTTCCGCTGTACAGGAAGCCATGCAAGCCAGCAAAATTCTGGAGGCGCGGGCCGTTGTCTGCGATGCGGAACATAATCTGATTGTCGATTTAGGCTGTATGAAGGGGATTATCCCCCGTGAGGAGTGCGCCCTCGGGATCCGGGAAGGAACTACCCGGGATATTGCGATTATTTCCAAAGTAAACAAACCGGTTTGCTTTCAGATTACCCGAATCCGTTCCGATGAAAAATTCAAGCCGTATGCGATCCTTTCCCGAAGGGCAGTCCAGCAAACCTGCCGGCAAGAGTATATCGAAAAGCTTCGGCCCGGCGACATTATCCCCGGAAAGATCACCCACCTGGAGCCCTTCGGCTGCTTTGTCGATATCGGATGCGGGATTGTATCCCTGCTCCCCATTGACGCGATTTCGGTTTCCCGGATCTCCCACCCGCGGGACCGGTTCAGCATTGGGCAGAATATTTTCGTTGCTGTCCGTTCGATCGCAGAGGACGGGAAAATCTGCCTTTCCCACAAAGAGCTGCTGGGTACCTGGGAGGAAAATGCCGCCAAGTTCCGCAGCGGGGAAACCGTCGCGGGAATTATCCGTTCAGTGGAGCCCTATGGTATTTTTGTAGAGCTTGCCCCCAATCTGGCCGGCCTGGCGGAAAGCAAATCCGATGTCCGGATCGGGCAGCAGGCCAGCGTATACATTAAAAGCCTGATCCCCAATAAAATGAAGATCAAGCTGATTATTGTGGATTCCTTCGACGCAGAGCCGGAAGCACGGCCTTTTGAGTATTTCATCCAGTCCGGACGGCTGGAACGCTTCCGTTATTCTCCGGAATCCAGCGATAAGACAATTGAAACCCTTTTTTCTCCGGAGGCTGTCCCGAGCGGGGAGCCAATCAAAAGCCGCTGAGTGTTTCTCAGCGGCTTTTGCCTGTATCAGCCCAGGACTTCCAGGATTTCGTCCATACTGGAGCGGCTGGGAACCAGCCCTTTTTCCTCTTCGCTGTACTCCCCTTCCAGCAGGACGCTCCGAATGACCAGGCTGTCGCTGGCAAGCCGTTCACTGAAACCCTGCTGCCGGAGTACAAAATCGTACTGATTGAGATTGGTTTCCGCATTATAGAACAGCACCGAAGCCAGTTCCCCGTATTCTTCCGCAGCTTCGGCATTCAGCCCATTCTGGAGCACCCGATACGTAAACTCAGCCTGACGTTCCAGATCCGTCCTGCCGCTGGAATCCGGTTCAAACAGGAATCCCGCAATCCGCCGGCCATCCATCCGCTGCGCCCCTTTGAGAATGGTCTGGCCGTCGATGACAACATCCTCCTTCAGGTCATAATCCGCCCCGCCGAAATAATCGCATAGATTGGAGATCCCCTTTTTCTGAAGCCGGAGATAGCGTTCCGGTTCCTGCCCCAGGAGCGCCCCGACCGCCCGTACGCATCCTTTAATCCCGGCATACTCATAATGCCCGGCCAGCGTATCCCGCCGGGCCTCAGAAGTAACCAAGGTTTCCGCGGGAAGGAACATCGCCGTCAAAATGCCCTGCGGGGCATCATAATGGAATAAAACCAGGTATCCGGGCAGGGACTCTGCCTTTTTGCAGCCTATCAGCAGCAGGCTCAAATTTTCCTGAGACGTCGGCTGGTATTGGCGGAGATAGGGGACATCTTCCTGAAGGGAATCCGTTTGGCGGGATTTTTGAATCCGATGAAGGAAAAAGAAAAAAATACTTCCAAATACCAGCAGGCTGATCAGCAGGGAAGCAAAAAAGATCAGGACATTTTTTTGACGGACCGTCATGAGAGGGCTCCTTTCAAAAAGCTTTGGATTCAGTATGCCCCGCTTTCCCAAGATTTATCCCGCCCGGCGGCAGATTGCAGCATGAAAAGCCGTCCGTCTACACGACTGTTTCATATAGACGGCACACCCTCAAATCGGGTATCGATTTGAGGGTGTGCCGTCTATGAAGCCCTATCGCGGGGCCGCTTCGCGGCCCACTGCGGCATGATATGCCGCAGTAGTGAAAAGAAGCCAATGCTTCTTTTCAAGTGCGTTGACTATAAAAAAGCTGTATCCTGAAATACTCAATGATTCCCACGCCGTCCTGCTGGTCGCAGCTCGAATGCGGGACTCCGTGTCCCACGCCCCGCCCCCTTTTCTTTGAAGGCTCAAAGAAAAGGGGGGAAAGAAAACCATCCAGGGTGGGGTTCCCCTGGGAACCCCCGCATAGTGGACAGAAGAGAAGCATTCCTGCGGCTGGGCCGCCCCGGTCGAACACCGGAGGAACACCCCGGCCGCCCGGGGGCTGCCCCTCTTGAAAGCTTGATCCTTCCACAGCCCTGCATTCGGTCAAAAGATCACTGGAATTCCGTCTTATTTCCTGCTATAATAAGCACAGCGTGCTTATTATATAGATGGCCGGGGCGATCCGTTCGCCGCAGGCTCACTGCCGCCCGAATGGCCGATTATACCATTCCGCGCGGGGCGCTCATGCTATAATCAAAACAAAAATCCCAGGAGGAATCCACCTATGCTTCCCTTTCATCAGCGCACCCTTTTTCTATTCGACCTCGACGGAACCGTCATTGACTCTAAAGACGGGATCTTCGGCGGGATCCGCTATACAATGGAACGTCTGAAAATGGGCGAAATGCCGGAATCGATCATGCGGCAATTTATCGGCCCGTCCATTGGCGCCTCTTTCCGGCGGCATTATCAGTTTACCCTGGAGCAGGCGGAACAGGCTGTAGCCATTTACCGCGAATACTACGGCGTCCAGGGCCTGCTGGAATGCCGGCTCTATGATGGGATCCGCGAGCTGACTCTCCGGCTGAAGGCCCAGGGAAAAAAGGTCGCGCTGGCGACCAAAAAGCCGGAAATGTACGCCAAAAAAATTATGGATAATCTCCATATGACAGAAATTTTCGACGGAATCCACGGTTCTGATCCGGACGACCATATCGAAGACAAAGGATATGTTCTGCTCCGTGCCATTAAAAAGCAGGGAATTACGGACAAATCTCAGGTACTGATGATCGGGGATACCAAATATGACTGCATCGGCGCAGAGATCGCCGGAGTAGACTGCCTTGGCGTGCTTTACGGCTACGGCAGTGAAGCCGACCTGCTGGAGCATGGGGCGGCTGGGATCGCCCATACTATGGCAGAACTGACCGAGCTGCTCTGCGGGAAGGAGCCTGTCTGCCCATGAAGCACTTTATCCCTTTTTCCCCTCCGGATATCACGGAAGCAGAGATCACCGAAGTTGCCGCCGCCCTGCGCTCCGGGTGGATCACCACCGGCCCTAAAACCAAAGAATTCGAGCGCCGGATCGCCGATTTTTGCGGTGCCAGCCGGGCGGCCTGCCTGAATTCGGCTACCGCTGCATTGGAATTGACCCTTCGGATTCTGGGAATCGGTCCCGGTGATGAAGTAATCACCTCCGCCTATACCTATACGGCCTCTGCCAGTGTGATCTGCCATACCGGTGCAACGCCGGTCCTGGTAGATCTGGCCCCGAATTCCCTAGAGATGGATCTGGATTTGCTGGAGCAGGCCATTACCCCCCGCACGAAAGCAATTATCCCGGTGGACCTCGCCGGAATCCCCTGCGATTATCCTTCACTCCGGACCCTGGCAGAAGCTGAATCCACCAGGTTCACCCCGGGCAATGCCATTGCCGGACAGATCGGCCGGATTGCCATTATTGCAGATGCCGCCCATTCTTTTGGAGCACAGCGTGGAGGGATCCCAACGGGAAACCTGGCAGATTTCACCTGCTTTTCCTTTCATGCGGTCAAAAACCTGACTACAGCCGAGGGGGGTGCCGCCGTTTTCTCTGAAACAAATGGGAAAGATATTGAAGAAATATACAATCAGTATATGCTTCTTTCTCTTCATGGCCAGTCCAAGGACGCGCTGGCCAAAACCCAGCTTGGCGCATGGGAATACGACATCCTTTCCCCCGCTTATAAATGCAATATGACCGATATTGCAGCCGCACTGGGACTGGCGCAGTTGGAACGCTATCCCGGCCTGCTGGAACGGCGCCGGGCACTAATCCGCCGCTATGATGCCGCTTTTACCGGAAGCCGGATCCGTCCGCTTCCCCATTTTACCTCGGAGTATTCCTCCAGCGGGCATCTCTATCTGACCTGGCTCCAAGGCGCAGATCAAGCCAAGCGGAACGAAACGATCCTTCAGCTGGCGGAAGCTGGGATCTCTGCAAACGTTCATTACAAGCCACTTCCTCTGCTGACCGCTTACCGGAAGATGGGCTTCTCCCCAGCGGATTTCCCCCGCGCCTGCGCACGGTTTGAAAATGAACTGACCCTTCCCCTTCATACCCTGCTTTCCGACTCGGATGCGGACTACGTTGCGGAAAAACTGCTGCAATTCCTTGAAAAATAATAGACAGGAGAATCTGGTACAGATTCTCCTGTCTATTATTATTTCCGAATTAAAAATTCGGAAATAATACATTTGATTTGAGCCGTTTTGCTCGCCGCCGTAACCGGCGGCAACCGCAAAACATGGCAGATATTACTTCCGACCTTTCCGTTCGGAAGTAATATTTTATTCCCAAAAGCGTAACAAGCTAAACCTCAGCCGAACCGCAGCCGGAAGCTGCACCGCCGGCAGAGCGGATGCACCGCCTTGCGGTTCTGAAAGCCCCGCCGGATTGCCTGAGCCGCTTCGCTTTCCACAATCCGGGCAAACGGCTGTTGAAAAAGGTTCCCCAGCGGCGCCTCCCCGTTGGCATCCAGACAACAGGGCACAACCGTCCCGTCCGCCAGGATCGCAATCTGATGAAGCATCCCATAGCAGTACCCTTCCTCTGAAAGGAGAGGCTGCTCCATGGACGGCCAAACGAATTCCTCCTCCCAGTCCACATGGACAAAGCGGTCGATTTTCACACTGTCCCGCGCCCGCATCTTCCCGGCCAACGGCTCCTCCAATCCATAAGCCCGCTCGATCCGCTGCATAATTGCCTGGCTTTCCGGCCCAACCCGGCCCTCCCCGTCCAGGTTCCAGAGACGAAGGACGCAGTAAATCCCCTGCTCATTCGCCCGCCTGGAAAAATTCACTGCCGTTTGAAGATAGCTCTCCCCGTCAATCCCTTCCTGTTCGGAAAAGCTGTGCAGGGAGAGGTTCACCTGCCGGACTCCCGGATGCTGGAGCAAAAGCTCCTGCCGCTTGGCCAGCAGGGTTCCGTTGGTCGTCAGGTTGACCCGGATCCCGTTTTCATACGCGATGTCCAAAAAACGCTCCAATTCCGGATGCAGGAGGGGTTCCCCTTTGACATGGAAATACACAAAACTGGAAAAAGGCTTGATTTCCTCAATCACCCGCTGGAACTCGGCTTCCTGCATCCGGCGCGGTTCCCGCTTCAGAGGGGAACAGAACCGGCAATGCAGATTGCAGAGATTCGAAATTTCAATATATACCCGCTTAAACCGCATGATCCTCCCCCTTTCGCCGAATCCTCTTTCAAAACAGGCTCAATTGATCCCATTCCCGTTTTTCTTCCCAAGTATGCAGATAAGTAAAAATCTGCCGGTTATCGTGAAGCATCCCGGCTTTTTCGCAAAGCCGGTGGAAGAGCTCCATCAGGCGGCCGTTCCGCGGGCTTTGAAGCTCATACTGTATCCCATAAGCCCGGATATACTGTTCTTTCATCCCTGGGAAATGCCGATCCAGCTGCCCATAAAAATATTCCCGGTTCCCCTCCCGGAGGGTCAGCCCCATCCCGAAGCAGATCACTCCCAATACCCCCGCTTCCGCGCAGGCATTCAGGATGCCCCGGATATTTTCCTCGGTATCGTTGATAAAAGGAAGGATCGGGCAAAGCCATACCACTGTCGGGATGCCGGCCTGATGCAGCTGCTTCAGTGCCTCAACCCGTTCCTTCGTAGTGCTTACATTCGGTTCCAGCTTTCTGCACAGGGCCTCGTCGTGGGTGGTCAAGGTCATTTGGACGACGCATTTCCCCTGATTCTGGATGGATTTCAACAGGTGGATATCCCGCAGTACCCGGCTCGACTTGGTGTGCAGGGTAAACCCGAACCCATATCGATCCGCCAATTCCAGCGCCCTCCGGACGCTGAGGATTTCGTCCTCCAGCGGGATGTAGGGATCCGTCATCGCACCGGTAGCCAGCATACATTTAGCACGCTTCCGCTGCAGGGCCTGTTCCAGCAATTCGATAGCGTTTTCCTTGACTTCAACATCCTCGAAGCCATGTTCCATATGGTAACACCGGCTCCGGGAATCACAGTAGATACATCCATGGGTACAGCCGCGGTAGAGGTTCATCCCGTTCTGCGCTGATAAAATCCCTTTTGCCCGGACAAAATGCACCCTACTCCTCCCTTTTATCCCGGCGGGGGCTGCTTCTCCCGGTGAATCCCCAGCCGTCCAGCCCAGACCGCCGCAGGGCCCCGAATAGGCGATAGGTAAACCCAGGATCCTCCCGCTCGCGCTCCCGCAGGAATTCCTTGGTTTTTTCCCGGTTCGTCGCGCCGTCCACCGGGCAGACGCTTTTGATCACCGGAAGCCCTGCCTTCCTTACCGCCGACGCGACGTCCTTTTCCGGGGCGAAAACCAGCGGCCGGATCATGGTCAGATCCTTCCGGGAAAGATAGCTGACCGGGGAAAAACACCCCAGACGGCCCTCGTTAAACAGGTTCATCACAAAGGTTTCCACCGCGTCGTTATAATGGTGTCCCAGCGCAATCTTGTTGCATCCCAGTTCCTTTGCCGCGTCATGGAGCGCACCCCGGCGCATCCGGGCGCAAAGGCTGCATGGGCTGGCCTCCTGCCGCACATCAAACACAATTTCCCCAATCTGGGTACGCTTGACCAGGTACTCCGCGCCCATCCGCCGGCAAAGCTTCTCAATAGGGGAATAATCGCCGAACTTGCCGCCGAAGCCGGGATCCAGCGTAATTCCAACCACCTGATAGTCAATCCCAATAAACCGTTTCAATTGAAGCAGGCCCTGGAGCAGCGCTACCGAGTCCTTTCCCCCGGATACGCCGACGGCAATCCGATCCCCGTCCTGAATCATGTCAAATTCCTGTATTGCCTTCCGCATATAGCCAAGGAGACGCTGCATAGATGATTCCTTTCTGAATAAAAATTACCACTTAAAAGAGCGTTTCCGTTTTTTCCACTGCTGCCGGATCCAAACCAGCAGGGCGGTTAAAATCAAACCGAAAAGCACGCCCCCAAAATCAATCAGGACATCCCGGACCAGGCCGGTACGCCCTTCGACAAACGTTTGAATAAATTCATCCGCCACGGCCCAAAGCAGGCAGGGAAACAGGATATTCCCGATATTCCTGAGCCGGAGCCCGCCGCTGTGGAAAAAAGCTAAGCTCACCAGCAGGGAAAGCAAAGCGTATTCCATAAAGTGCGCCGTTTTCCGCACCAGCATAATCAGGGTATCCAGATCGATCCAGCGAAGCCAGTCCGGCAGCCGGAACACGACGGCGTCGCTCATCTGGGTGGAAACCTCCCCGGTTTGGAGTGAATTAAAGAAAATAAACAGCCCCCATAACAGGGCCGCCAAGGCAAAAATCCCGGATTTTTTGCTCATCCTGCTCCTCCTTTCAAAAAGCCTGCTGTGTATTGAAGCATCGGGCGGTCTGTTCCCGGTAAGCCCGGCTGAACCTATATAGTCGGCACACCCTCCAATCGATACCCGATTGGAGGGTCAGGCTTTGCCTGTTCGCGCATAAAATGCGCGGTGCGCCGTCTATGAAG
>CANAQK010000037.1 GCA_947363605.1 uncultured Clostridia bacterium
ATGCCGCAGTGTTGAAAAGAAGCCAATGCTTCTTTTCAAGTGCGTTGACTATAAATTGGTTACAGGAGAATATGACATTTTGTCATATTCTCTTTTTTTCATTTTTTTGTCTGAAATTGGATTTAAAATAAGGGCTAAAAAAGAATCTAATTCATATTTTATTCATTTTATTATACGATCAGTTGTCCAAAAATCGGAAATACAATTTGTATATGATAAAATAGCTAAATTTCAATGATATAATACTTATAAGTTTGGATTATATGACATGAATTTGACATCTTTAAGTTTAGTAAACTATCCAAATAAAGGGAAGGCTTTGCCTATAAAAGCTGGAATTTCGGGATGATTCTTCCGGGAATCCCTCGGAAAAAACAGGATTTCCCCTTGGCGTTTAGGCAAAGTAACCAAAAACACCGCTTTGAATTGCATTGACAAAGGATATCTTTCTGCATATAATACTTACAAAACGGTAACAATTGTAACATAGAAAAGAATTGACAGGAATAGGATAGAAGGACAGAGGCCAAATCCTATTTTATATGGAGGTCAAATTCAATATGGAACCAAGTAAATCGGGCCGCATACGGCGGCTGCATCCGGCGCTCCTGCGGACAGGGCTGCTTTTCACGATCGGCGCAGTGCTCCTGGGGACTTTTTCAGGAGCTACCTTTGCCAAGTATGCTGTGACCATTGAGGATGAGGGCGTCCAGCGGCTGGTCTATACATCGTATGAGGAACCGAAAGCCATCCTCGCCGCAGAAAAAATCCCCCTGGGGGTTTACGATGAGGTAACGCTGACTTCAGTGGATGAAAATGAAAGCCTGCTGACCATCCACCGGGCATCGGAAGTGATGATTTATGCAGATGGCAAGCAGCGCCGTGTTTCCCTCGCAGACGGAACGGTGGCAGACGCCTTGGCAAAGGCAGAAATCACCCTCGGCGAAGAGGATCTGATTGATGAAGCGCTGGACACATCCCTGGAAGATGGAATGGAGATTACCATCAACCGGATTACCCATGAAGAGGTGGATACCCAGGAAGCTATCCCGGCGGGCGTCACGGAAATCCCGACCCCTACTTTGAAAAAGGGCCGGACCCGCACGTTAAGCAGCGGTAAAGAAGGTGTTCGGCAGATTACGGCTACCCGCACCCTGCTGGACGGCGAAATTATCGAGGAAGAAGTCCTCTATTCCGAAGTGCTGGCCGAACCGGTCCCGGCGGAAGTTTTGGTAGGCGATCCGAATGCAGAGGTATCCCAGCTGACTCCTTCTGCTCCTCTGGAGCTGGATGCGGATGGAAATCCGGTCCAGTACCGCACTAAGCTGACTGGCAAAGCGACTGCATACTCGTCCCGGAGTTATCGTACCAAGCTGAAGCCGGGTCACGTAGCGATGGATTTAAGCCAGTTCCCTAAAGGGACCCAGCTGTATATTAAAACGCCGGACGGTTCCTTTGTTTATGGATACTCGGTGGTGAAGGATACCGGGACCGCAGTAATAGACGGAACCTGCCTGGTAGACCTGTTCTTTGATTCTTATACGGAGAGCTGTCTGTTCGGGGCAAAAGAAGTAGAGATTTATGTGCTCTGATGGGGGAAATGATAAAAACGCCTGTGCTTGGCCAAGCACAGGCGTTTTGGTTTTCTTTTTAGAAGAGCGAGGTTTTAACTAGTTCGCGCTTTCCTGCGGTTCCAGCCGGATGCTCTCGGCAATTTCCCGCGCTTCTTCTTCATAGATTCCCCGTTCGAACCGGAGGGCCACTGAAACCCCCAGCTGTTTGTCATAAGCCAGTGCGCCCCAGGTAGTAAGCTCCGGGATTTCCGCCGCCGAATGGCTTGCCCATTTCTCATCGGGATCCTTATAGTTTACAACGACGATGGCATTTTCCCCGTTTTCCGTCTTTTTTACCGGGGTGTAGGGATCCCAGTATTCCACGCTGCCCAAACGGAGCACGGCATAGGCGACCTTATAATACTCCTCATCCGGGACCTCCTCCATGACATCGCATAGAATCTGATTGAACCCTATACGGCCAGCGAAGGTTTCGCCCCGGTAGAGGTCTACAGGCGTAAACATATTATCGGGCGTCTGCTTCCGATCCTTTAGATCGGGAAGCCGCACTTCCCAGCCTTCGGGCAGCTGCAGGACTGCGCGGAAAGGGGCGGTATCGTAAATTTCCGCGTTATATTCTTCACGGCCTTCCTGGTAGGCTGGAAATACCACTTCGGTTTCCGCCGTTTGTACCGGCGTTTCCGGAATACTGCCAGAGCCGGTGACGCCGTCCGCGGGGTTCGGTTCCGACGGTTTGCAGGCGGACAGGCTGAAGGCCAGCAAAACGGCCAGGAAAACTCCCCATTTTTTGTTTTTCATTCAAGATCCCTTCTTTTTTTATTTTTATTTGAAAACAGGAAGAAGTCCTAAAAGGACTTCTTCCTGTTTCCTATAGGAAACAATTCGTTGTTCCCAACGCGGATTAGCTCCAGGTTTTGTTTGGTGCTGGTGACCGGGATCGAACCGGTACGAGGGGTAAGCCTCACAGGATTTTAAGTCCTGGGCGTCTGCCAGTTCCGCCACACCAGCGATATTTATTTTGTACGTGGATACTATACACTATTTTCCTCTATTTGTCAAGGTTCCAGCCGGAATCTCTTCTTCCGTTTTTTTGTGCGGCTGCGGGTTGGGCGTTTGGGCTGTTCATCTTATACCTAGCCAGGATAGGTCTATAAAAGTAAATCTTTTTGTAAAAGTAACTTAATTTTTAGTTTTTAACCGAAACAGTAAATCAATATTTCATGTAATTTCTTTTTACTTCATAAAAAATATAGAAATGTTTACGGATTGGTAGTATAATGGGTTTGTTTTTAATAAAATTCATAATGGTTAGGATGGTTTATATTTTGACAGAGGTTTACTGGTAAATTATTGATGAATGCAGATAATGGAAATTATAATCCTGTCCGGTTTGCCTAAGTTCCAGAAATCCAGTGGGATGAGGCGGCTAATCAAAAATGCCCAAGCAGATGTCCTTTAAGCTTTTAAACTATAGAATGAGTAGAAAGATCAGACAGAAAACGACAAATTTTACGACATTTCCTGCTTGAATTTTTTGTAATCACTCCTCTAGAATGAATAAATAAGCTTATTCTGAAGGAGGGTATTTCTGCCATTTACCTGGTTTTGGCAGACAGGATGCGTTATTCTTTACGGCACTTTCCTCCTGCACATGGCAAAAAATCCGGGAGGGAAAGATGGACTTTTTAGCATTGGCAGACAGCTTGGTCAGCGGTTTTCTATACGGGATTCTCTGTAGACAGCAGATTTGCGTCAAACGGATGGCGTCTCCGGTGTGGGAAACCGTTTTGTTTTTTCTGGTTTTAGTCGGGACTTATCAAGTAATGAGCTTGCTGAATCTGCCGTTGGCATCAGAACCAATTGCGGCTTTGTCTGCATTTTGTTACTTTCATCTAATCTGCAAAAGCCCTGTCCGCAATACGGCTGGGATGGTATTGCTTTTGTTCCTTTTGCATTTCGGCTCTCATACTTTCAAAGAAACGTTTGTAATTCTGTTGGGGACAAGCAAAGTGGTTTTTCTGTTCCTGATTTTTGAGATTCTGGCTGCCGCAGTCCTGCTGTGCAGCAAACGGATGAACCGGGTGTTCCAGCTTGAAAAAGAATCCCATTTTCTCAAGGCGGAGCTGCTTTTCCTGGGACTTTTTGCTTTGAACCGGTTGCTGGTCTGCACACAGGAAAGCTCAGCGATCCATATGATTTCTCTCATTTCGTCGATTGTTTCAGCCGTTTTGTTTTATCTATGGATTTGGCGGGAGCTTCGCTGCCAAAGCCGTGAACGCACGCTGAATGAAAGCCTGGTTGCCGAGCGTCATCGGAATCGTCCTTTGCGCCTGGCGTTGGAAGAACTAGCCAATTTATCACAGGAGGCTTCTGCCGAGTTTCGCCCTGAATTGGAACGGCTTGAGAAAGAGCGTAGGGATCAGCATTTGAAAGAGTGGCAGAAAAATTATCCCGTGCCGGAAACCGGGATTATTCTTTTAGACGGACTTCTCCGCCAATTTCTGAAACGGGCGGAAAAAGATCAGATTTTGTTTCAGATCGTTCTTCGGGAGCCTCCTTCCCTGCTGATCTCAGAACTGGGGATTGGGCTGGACAGCTTGCTGAGAAGTATAGGCGATTTGCTGCTGAATGCTTTTGAGGCGGTGAACCGGAAAGGGGTGGAGGAGAACCGGCTCATCTTGCTTTGCATGGGCAAAACCGTGTCCGGGATTTATGAAATCGACCTGTTGGACAGCGGGGTTCCGTTTACAGACCGGGTTTGGGAAAATCTTGGGCTTCGGGGAAATACGACGGGAGGCACTGGAAACGGAATGGCCGATTTGGTGGAAACACTTCAGCAATGGCGTGCCTCTTTGACTCTGCATGAAAACCCGGACAATAGTTATACGAAAAAGCTGACGCTTTCCTTCTGCGGGGAATATCGTATCCGCCGGATTTTCGGGGAGGAGAGCGAAAGCCGGCTGGAATCATCATGATCGAATAGAAAACCTTCTGGTATAACCGGGCGGCGGCCCCGGGGCGCCGGAAGGTTTTTTGCTGCTGCGAATCCGTTTTGCAGGATGCTGTTTCGGGGTCAGACGGGAAATTTTTTAAAAATCGCTTGACAAATCCCTTGCTTTGTTCTATAGTTAGTTACACAAGTAATTAACTAATAAACAAGGCAACTTGCAGGAAAGGAGGAAACCGAAAGAGTGACGATTAACTTTGAAAGCGACAAGCCGATTTACATTCAAGTTGCGGAGGAAATTGAGAACGGGGTTCTTTCGGGTGCTTTCGCCGAAGAAACACAGGTCCCTTCCACAACGGAAATCTCTGTCAGCTATAAAATCAACCCGGCGACCGTGCTGAAAGGGATGAATATTCTGGTGGAGGAAAAGGTGCTGTATAAGAAAAGGGGAGTCGGTATGTTTGTTGCGTCCGGAGCGGCGGAGCAGATCCGCCAAAAACGGAAGGAAAATTTCTTTGACCATTTTATTTTGGATTTAATTGATGAGGCCGAAAAACTGAAGCTGAATAAAACGGAGCTGATGCAGCTGATTGAGCAGGGCTATAGTCACCGCAGTTGAAAAGAAGTATTTTGCTTCTTTTCAACCCCGGGCGCGTATGCGCCCCGAAAGCCGTGAAACGGCTTGGCGGTGGACTTCATAGTCAAAATCCGGACGGCATTTTTGATAATAGAAAGGGGTTTTATCATGAACGGAATCGAAATCGTACAGTTGACCAAGGAATATAAGGATATCCGGGCGCTGGATGGCGTAAACCTGACTATCCAGCCCGGGAAGATATACGGCCTTTTGGGCCGGAACGGCGCCGGAAAATCGACGCTGCTCCATATGATTGCCAACCGGATTTTCCCTACCTCAGGTGAGATCCGGTTGGATGGGGAAAGCGTATTTGAAAATGATCGGGTACAAGGAAGGATCTACTGTATCAGCGAAATGAACTGCTATGATGCGGATGATAAGGTTTACAAAATCTGGAATTGGGTGCAAAACTGTTATCCCGGCTTTTCGATGGAATACGCCAACCAACTGGCCGGAAAATTTGAGCTGAATACGAAAAAGAAGCCCCGCCAGCTTTCTACGGGCTATAATACCATCTTTAAGATTGTCACGGCCTTGGCCACCGATGCGGACTATATCCTGCTGGATGAGCCTATCCTGGGGCTGGACGCCAATCATCGGGAGCTGTTTTATAAGGAATTGCTGGCCAATTACGCCGAGCGTCCGAAAACCATCATTATCTCCACCCACATTATTGAGGAAATCGCCGACCTGCTGGAACAGGTGGTGATTATCAAGGAGGGGAAGGTGCTGCTGGATCTTCCAATTGAAGAGGTGCGGAAGATGGGCTATTCGGTGACCGGTAAAAAGTCGGAGGTAGAACAGTACTGCTCCGGCCGCACCCTATTGGGTGAGGAAGAGCTCGGCGGGATGAAAACCGCCTATATCCAGGGGGAGCCGGGGGAAATCCCGGCGGGGCTGGAGGCCGCTGCCCTGGATTTACAGAAGCTGTTTATCCGGCTGACGAATTCCTGACCTGTATACGAAGAGGAGGAAACAACTATGAAATTCAAACAAAGCTTTCTTTATCAAACCAAAAAGATGCTGTATGCTTCGCTGATTACCAGCGGGGTTTATGTCCTGCTGGCGCTGCTGATGCTGCTGCTTTCCCATATCCTGGACCCGGAGATCCAGTTTAACGGGGTTATCATCGGCTACCTGGTTTTTATGCTGGTCAGCGGGATTGTCGCCTTTGTGAATAACCCGCGGGCACACGTGGCGAACGGGATCTCCCGCCGGACCTGTTACCTTGCGTTCCTGGCGATGATCCCGACGGTATCCTTGGCGGTCATATTGGAGATGGCGGTCCTGAGACTGCTCTTCATGGACGTCAGCACCGAGCTGGACTGGGTTCTGGAGTTTTTGATGCAGTCTTACCAAACCGGCTACCTGGGCGCGCTATTCCTGCTCTTTTTACTGCTGCTGACGATCAATCTGGCGGGGTTCCTGATTGCCGGGGCTTTTTACCGCCTGAATGTCATCGGGAGGATCCTTCTGGCAGTGGTAGGCGGATTTGTCTTGATGGTTCTGCTGCCCTTGTTCGTGGTCGTCTGTCCGGATGCTGCGGCTGCGCTGGGCCGGTTCCTGGCGGAATTTGTGGCCTCCTATGGCAGCTTATCCGTTATGCTCCTGCTGATTTCGTGTTTATGCGGGGCTTGCGGCTATCTGCTGGTTCGCCGTTCTCCCATCAGGAGTGTGAAATGGTAAGCCTTTCTGCCTGAAACAGAAAACCAAAGGCCCCTTCCCATTTGGGAAGGGGCCTTGCTGTATTTGCCTTTAGTCTTCTTTGTGCATATTCCAGAATACGGAAGAATACAAAACCATGGACAGGGCCAGGAAAAATCCGGTAACTGCCATCAAAATATACGTAAACGTTTGATCCAGCGTCGGTACGGCCACCAGCACGAAGGTGCAGAAATAAAATACAGTCGTAGAAATTTTGCCGAACCATTTGGCGCCGTCCAGCTTTTTGCCTTTCCGCAGGAAGAAAAGCCCGCAGGCGGCCATCATCAGCTCCTTGACTACCAGCAGCAGGGCGAGCAGCCACATCCATTTCACCCGGACTACCAATGCAAACAGGACTGCCGCCTGGGTGAATTTGTCGGCAATGGGGTCGATCAATTTTCCCCATTCGGTGACCATATTGCAGCGGCGGGCGATCTGCCCATCGACAAAATCGGTCAATCCGGAAAGGAGGATCACGGCTGCGGCCCAAAGATAATCCCTAGGGGTCTCCGCGTTCAGATAGAGGAACAGGAATACCGGGATCAACAGCAGGCGGATATAGCTGAGGATATTTGGAATCGTAAAATATTCCTTAGACGGGTATCTCATAAAGAAACCTTTCTTATTGTTAAAGTGCTCTGGAAATGGGACCTGCGTACTTTGCACATCCAAAGGAAGAGGGTTCCTGGATGGAAAACACGGCCGGTATTTTCAGGAGTGTATAGACGGGATCAGAGGAAGAACCTCTTGTCCCTTCTATTTTAGGGCAGATTGCGGAAAGTTGCAAGTACTTTTGTCGAATTTTGCCTGGACAGGGCTGCCGGGGATATTTTCGGGTCAGCCGGCGATCCGGCGCTTTTGCAGCAGTGTAAACAGTTTCCCCAGGCAGAGGGAAACGCCGAGATCCGCAATAAGAAGGACCATTTTGGGGAAGAAGCGGGCCAGCAGGTAGGGGAAATACGGCGTGCCGAGCATGATGCTGAGCCAGAGGGTGTTCAGCCCCCAGTCTGTGATCAGGAAAACAAGTGCAATGGAACCCGCCATCCGTGGGAGCGAGAGCTTTTTCTCATGCAGCAAAAGGCCGAATAATACGCCCCGTACTGCGGCGGAAAGGGTGAAACCCAGGAAAATACCCAGCGAGCCCGAATTGAGCGCCGCGCCCAGCAGGTCGGAGCAGACGAGCGTCAGCCCTGCCTGCCAGGGCCCCAGCACATAGCCGCAAAGTGCAGCGACAACCAGCTGGAAATCGAATTTAATCGGCCCGATCGGGGAGGGGAGCTCAAACCCCAGATAGCGTGCGGTGAGGATATCCAGCGCGACAAAAAATGCGGCGGTTACCATGATGCGGATTTTTTTTTGTTGTTCAGTCATGGACATACTCCTTTCGAAGTCGCCGGAGCGGTTCCGGCGGAAGGGCGGATGCTGTCGTATTTTCCTGCGGCCGAAATCCTGTTTTGCCGGATATTTGATTAAGGACTGCCGGACGCCATAAAAATTGTAGACTGATCAAAAACTTTTTCAATGGCAGACAAGGTCTTTAACAAAAACATCCGGCCGGCTGAGATTTCATGCAGGCGCCGGAAAACGCCTTTATTTTACCAAAACCCGCGGGAAAATGCAAGAAATATATGAATTCTCTGTGGATTTCTGGACAGAGCCCAGAAGATCATGTATAATGTCTAGGAGAAACGCCGGATGGAGATGGGATTTTTGCCGGCGTGGGAATGATGGGCCGAAGAAAGGGGATGCTGTATGATGAAAAGGCTATTGGCGGTCTTGCTTTGCGCCGTGCTGTGCTGGGCCGCAGTACTTCCGGCTTTTGCGGAAGAAGCGGATGTTCCCGGGGAAGAGGCTTCCTTTTTCATCAGCTTTTACAACGTGCTGGCCGAGGAGTATTGGGTGGAAAACCAGCCGATGTCTTTTTCCGGGGACGTCCGGCTGTATGATACGCTGGAACTGCTGAAAGAATCTGGGTTGATTGCCGACTATTACAGCTATGAAAATGAGCCGCTGTGGATTAGCTTTTTTCAGGAAGAAGGCGATCCGGTGCGGGTGGAATCCAATTCCAAAGGGATGTTTGCCGTTCGCCGCAACGGGGTGATTTCTACGCTGGAACAGCCGGTCCGGGAAGGGGACATTGTGGAATGGCTTTGCTGTCCGCCGGAGATGCTGCAAAGCTCTTCCCAGCCGGAAGAGCCGGTGCCCAGCGGGGGGCCGTCGGATTACTGGTCGGAATCCGCGGCCCAGGCGCTGACAAGCGGGGGAGACTGGCTGGAACAGCATATTACGGAATGCCGGTTTTATATTGTAGCCATGGGGAGCATTGGCCGGACAGCCAATGCGGAAAAGATCAACTCCTTTTTGCAGGAGATTAAGCAGAGCGGCGGAGAAGAAGAGCTTTTGATCCTGGCAGAAAATGTGCTCCGGCTTTCCTTTTGCGGCTATGATGGGGCGAATGCCGAGCTTTCCAGCTTGCTGATGAAGCTGATGCAGGCGCCGGGCCTGGAAGAATCCGGCGCGCGGGGCGGTTCTTATCTGCTTTATGCGTATGACTGCCGCAAATACTCGGTCCCGAACAGTGCGGCCAACAGCCGTGATCAGGTGATATCGTTCCTGCTGTCCCTTCAAAATGGGGATGGAGGGTTCGGCTCCCAAAAGGGGATGGAGTCGGATCCCGAAAGCACCGCGCTGATTTTGACGGCACTGTCGGGTTACTCTTCCCGGACAGAGGTGGCCGAAGCGCTGGAGACAGGCGTGGAGTATCTCGCCGGCGCGCAGCTGGAGGAGGGAGGCTTTGCCGCGAAAGGGGAGGAGGAGCCTTCTGCTGAAATCCTGGCCCGCGTCCTGACCGCCCTTTCTTCCTTAGGCCGGGATATTGGCGGCGAGCGCTTTACGCGGCAGGGGAAAAGCCTGCTGGATCAGCTGCTCCTTTTCCAGAATATGGACGGCGGTTTTTCTGTCCGCTTGGAAACTCCGAGCAGCGCTTCGGTGACAGAGCAGGCGGTCATTGCCCTGTCCTCTGTCAAACGGAACCGGAACCCGTATCATATCAGCTCCAGTACCAAAAATTCGATCCCATCTTCTGGGCATACTATGAAAGAACCGCTTCAGGGGCAGGTAGAAGTGCCCCCCGTGGCGATTGCCGCAGGGGCGGCGGCACTGGCTGCTGCGATTGGGGGAGCTGCGTGGGGAATCCGCTGGGGAATCCGGAAAAAGCGTTCCCATAAATCGGATCTCTCCTAAGAATCGGCAGAAAACGGGAAATTTCGGCAAATTTGTTGCATTTTTGCGGACGCTTTGCTACAATAAGGAAATTGACCCGCGCTGAAAAGAGTGATTTGCAGCGGCGCAAAAGGAGGATTGTTTAATGTCTGAACCCAGACGGACCCGAAAACCAAAGCGAATGGCGGTTTTTCTGCTGAAGGTGCTGCTGTTTTTCCTGCTTTTCGTATTGTTTTTCGGTTTGTTTTCGATTGATAATCCACAGCTGCTGGGAATGAACCGGACTGCGGCGATTACGATGACCACTTTTGCGGTTATTGGGGTAAGCATGACGGCGGTTTACGGTGGTTTTGCAGTGGGAAAGAAAAAAAGCAAGGAGATTATCCCTTCGCTTTGCATTGCAACGTTTATTACGGACTTCGTGACCTATTTCCAGCTTTGCATTATGAATGTCAATCAATATAATCAAAGCAGCTTTTCTTTTACCGGGGTTGGGACGTTCTTTTTGGTTTTTTTATTCCAGATCCTGACCATTACCGCTTTCGTCTATCTGGGGAACTATCTTTTCTTCAAGATGAACCCGCCGGAAAGCTGCGTAATTGTCTGCTCTGACCTGTCCCATAGCGAGGAGATCCTCCGCCGGGTCAGCCGGTATAAAAAACAGTACCGGATTACGGAAGTAATTTCTTATAAGGATGAAAACCTCAGGCCGCTGATCCGGCATAACGACGCCGTGTTTTTGTACCAGCTGCCCTCTGCGGTCAAATATGAGATTATCGATTATGCTTATAAGCATTATACGAGCATTTATCTCCAGACAGAACTGCCGGATGTCGTCGTCAATTACGCCAAATATATGGTGTTGGATGATCTTTCCATCCTCTGCTCGAATGTCTGGGAGCTTTCGGTTGAGCAACGGTTCCTCAAGCGGCTGATCGACCTGGTTTTTTCCGGACTGATGTTGCTGGTGGCCTCCCCGATCATGCTGATCGAGGCGCTTTGCATCAAGCTGGGAGATGGCGGCCCAGTTTTTTATAAGCAGGAACGCCTGACGATTGACGGAAGGAAATTTTATGTTCTGAAATTCCGGACGATGGTTGTGGACGCGGAGAAATCCGGTGCGATGCTGGCAAAAAAGAATGACGACCGGATCACGCCGGTGGGGAAATTCCTGCGGGCAACCCGGATGGATGAACTGCCCCAGTTTATCAATGTGCTGAAAGGCGAAATGAGCATCGTGGGGCCTCGGCCGGAGAGGGCCAGCATTGCAGAGGAATACTATAAGGATGTGCCGGAATTCCGCTACCGTCTGCGGGCTAAGGCTGGCCTGACCGGGCTGGCACAGATTGCCGGCAAGTATAATACAACGCCGAAGGACAAATTGATGCTGGATTTGATGTATATTGAAAAATACAGCGTCTGGATGGATATCCTGTTGATTTTTCAAACCTTGAAGGTCTTTTTCAAAAAAGATTCCACCGAAGGGGTGGACGGCCGGATCGCCGGCACAGAATCTGAAGAGGAATAAAAAAACTCCAGTGGAATTCCACTGGAGTTTTTTTGTCAGGGCTTGGAAGGTTCAATTCCAACCTTCCGGTTCCATTCTGCGATGATTTCGGGGGTGGGAGGACGGACACTCTCCAAGGTATAGCCGCTTCCGATACTTTTCCACTTAGAAACGCCAATGTCGTGGTAAGGCATCAGCTCGAGCCCGGCCAGTTGGGGATAGCGGGCTTTCAGTTCCCGGATGGCGGAAAAGTGTGTGTCTGTATCGTTGATAGTTGGGATAATCGGGCAGCGCAGACAGACGGAGCTTTCCTGCCCGAGCAGACGTTCCAGGTTCTCCAGGATGGGCCGGTTGGAGCTTCCGGTATAAAGGCGGTGGAGGGAATCATCCGAGTGCTTGAAGTCAAACAGGAAAAGATCCGTTACCTCCGCCAGCTTTTGCAGGCGTTCCCAAGCAACCAGCCCGTTGGTTTCCAGACAGGTATGGAAGCTTTCACGTTTGCAGGCTGACAGGAGCTCCAGCAGAAATTCATATTGAAGGGTAGCTTCCCCGCCAGAGCAGGTGACTCCGCCGCCGGACGGCCCATAATAACGGGCGTCCTTGCGGATCACGGCCAGGACCTCTTCCAATTCCATCTGGCGGCCGATCAGGGTCAGCGCTTGGGCTGGGCAGGCATCAATACATTTTCCACAGGCGGAGCAGCCGTTGGTGGAAAAAAGATGCGCGCCTTCCTGGTTAATCTGATGCAGGTGCTGTGGGCAGGACTCAACGCAGCGCCCGCAGGAACTGCACTTTTTGCGGTCCAGGCTGATCTGGGGCCGGATGGAAAAGGATTCCGGATTATGGCACCAGGCGCAGGAAAGGTTGCAGCCTTTGAAAAATACCGTGGTTCGGATGCCCGGCCCATCGTGCAGGGAAAAACGCTGGATATTGAAAATAGACGCGGTGCTCATGGTCAGCATTCCTCATAGGTGGTGCGGAGGATCAGCTCGTGCTGGACAATAGGATCCAGTTCGATAAAGCGGGCGCTGAATCCGCCGATCCGGACAATCAGATTTTGGTACTGCTCCGGATGGATTAACGCTTGTTCCAGGTCTCCTCGACCGATGGAGGAAAGATTGGTTTGCGCACCACCGTTTTCATAGAAAATTTCCAGCAGCGTCCGGACTTTATCCATATTGTTTTTGAGCATATCTTTATTAAAGCGGATGTTATGAACAACGCCGACATGGTCGCAAGGGTCGAATTTGGACATGGAATTGAGGGTAGCGGTCAGCCCGTTGACATCCGCGCCCAAAGAGGGGCTGTTCCCGTTGGACAGGGGCTCAGAGCGTTTCCGCCCGCAGGGGGTAGCCGCAGTAACGGCTCCTCGTTCGGCGGATCCGGAGTTATTGACTGAAACCATCCCATAATAGTGCAGGGAGGTCTGACGGCATCCTTCCGCGTGCAGTCCGGCCAGGTGATGGAATAGGCGGACTGCCATTTCATCGGCTTCGTCGTCGTCGTTGCCGTATTTGGGCGCTGCCAGCAGGAGGGCGCGTTCCTGCTCGAAGCCTTCGAAATTGGCGTCCAGCATTTCCACCAGGCGGGACAAAGAGAAGCGTTTTTCCTCATAGACACAGCGCTTGATAGCCATCATGCTGTCCGCGAAGGTGATAAACCCGAAAATTTCATCCGTTGCACAAAGATAGCGGCAGCCGCCCGAGAAAATCCCTTTGCCGGTTTCCAGACAATCGTGAACCAACAGGGAGAGGTGCAGGTAATCCGATTCTTCTCCCGCTACCTGGTAGTTAAGCTGTTCATGGACGGCCATCTGTGCGCAGGTTTCCCGGGCGCAATCCTCATAAGCGGCAAAGAGCTGGTCGAAGGTTTCGAAATCCTCCGGTGCGCCGTAATCCTTCATGACCTGCTGGCCGAAAAAGCTTTCCCGGCCGTGATGGAGCAGGGCGTCCAGCAGGGTGGGGCAGGTCAGGCCCGTATTGGGGGTTGCGGCACCGTAACCCTCGATGGTGTATTCACCGCAGCCGAAAGGCACCCATTTTTCCGCGGTTTCCGGATCAATCCGGTACATTTTTTCCATGGCGGGCAGGGTGACCTCGTCGCTGTAGACGATGGGATACACGGCGCCTGCTGCGATATTTTCCAGCGTTTTCTTCATGAGCTCAGGATTGATTCCGCGATAATACCGCAGGGTGAGCTGGGGGACAACCTCAATCACTCGTTTGGAAACCTCAATTAATACCAGCGCCAGCCGGTCGGCAGCGGCTTCATTCTTCCGGCCCCGCCCTCCGATTAAGATCCGGCTGTCATGAACCTTACTGACTCGGATGATGCTGCGATAGAAGGAGGAAAGCCAGCGGATGGCTTCTTCTTCGTCCAAGATCCCGGCGTCCAGATCCCGGACATAGAAATCGGAGAGGTAGTTGTCCATCCGACCGAAATTCATTAAATCGGAGCAGACGGCGTAAATCCAGATCAGCTGGAGGGCCTCTTTGAAGGTAGCCGGAGGGGCGGCTGCGATCCGCCGGAGGATGGCTTCCATTTCAGCCAGTTCCTTTTTCCGGGGCTCTGACGCAGTTTTCGCCTGTTCCTGCGCCTGGCCGGCATAGAGCAGGCAGGCATCTGCCAGGCTGTCAATCGAAAGCTCCAGTGCGGTATAGAAATTTTCGTTCGTGTTGATTTTCCGGAAGTGCTCAATCCGCTTCCGGAGGCCGGGCAGGCCCTCGTGGATCAGCAGGTCAAGATCAACGTTCATCCCGGCGATCCGGGTAACGCCATAGAAATAGCCCCGCCTGGATAGATCCTGGCCATAGCGTTCTTTGAAACGTTCCCGCATTTTGGTGTCTGTATTTTCTGTCCGCCAGAAAGCGCGCATTTCCTCGACACGGTTCTGATAATCTTCATCCAGGGTCCCTTCCAGCTCGGCCAAAGCGGCTTCGACCCGGTCGTCCCAATAGTAGTAAGTATAGCTGCCGCCGTATTGCGGGGAAAAGCCGACAAAACCGTGCTTCATATATCCGGCCAGCAGGTCTTCCTCCTGGATGGGCTCGAGCACATAGGGGATTTGCTTTCGCAGGCATTTTGCTTCACGCAGGGAACGGTCGCTTTCGCTTTGATACAACGCGGTAAATTCCAGCGCATAATCCAGATCCAGCTTAGGGTTGTGATACATAAAGATACCTCTTTTCTTGGCCTGTTTCCGATCAGGCAGGAATAGCTATGGGTGGGGCAGAGATTATGCGGCGCCCCTTTTTCTTTATCATAACACAACCGCTCTGAAATTCTACTGAATAATTGACTTGTTTTTCCGGTATATTGATGTATAATAAAGAGAGAAACAAATGGGAGAGCTTTTCCGGCGGAGAGGGAGAGTATTGATGGCAGTTAAAATCCAAACAAAATTTCATACGGAGGATATGACCGTCCTGTATCAAACCAGCGTTCGGGAAACGTATCCGCTGCATACCCATGAAAATTTTGAATTTTTTCTGGTCAGCAAAGGGCGGGCACTTCATTTGGTTAACAAGACAGCGCAGATCGTGGAGGCTGGTTCGTTGGTACTGGTCCGTCCGCAGGATGAACACTGCTATGATTATTATCTGACGCAGGATTTTGAGTTTTATAATGTGGGCTTCAGCCCGACGTTCTTTAATCTGGCCGATCAGCTTTATGAGGGTGCGCTTGTGCCGTTGGCCGGGCTTCCGCTTCCGGTGCAAATTTCTTTGCCTGAGGAAAAGCGGCTTTCTCTGATTGAGCGGCTGGAGGAACTGCGGGGGATGGAGCGGGGCCCTGCCAAAAGGCTTCTTCGGAATCGGATAATTGCCGATACATTGTATTTATTTTTGGAGAACCGCCGCCAGGAGAAAGCGCTGCCGGATTGGCTGGTCGCGCTGCTGGATCAAATTGCCAAGCCCGAGCATTTCACTGCCGGGCTTTCCGATCTGCTCAAAATGGCCAATTATTCCCAGGAACACGTGAACCGGGAATTCCAGCGGTATCTCCATACGACGCCGACCCGGTATATCAACGAGCTTCGGATGCGGTATGCCTATGGCCTGCTGATCTCTACCGAAGACCCGATCGTGGAAATCTGTGCCCGGAGCGGGTTTGGCAACTTGGGGCATTTTTATGAGCAGTTCCGGCGTTTTTACGGGTTTTCGCCTGGAGCGGCGCGCCGGAAGCAGCATTCCTCCGGTACGCCTTCTACATAAAAAGGAACAGCTCGGGAGCTGTCGGGCTGCGATCTGAATGCGGGGCTCATGCCGCCTCGCGCTTGGCACCCTCTTTTCTTTGAGCGATCAAAGAAAAGAGGGGAAAAGAAAACCGCTGGGGGAGGCCGCCCCCAGTCCCCCCGGACACTTTTACCCCAGGCCGTCTAAGTGCGGAATTGTTCCCCTGCAAACCTCCTATGGTTCCATCCTAAGGGGAGCCTGCCTGTTATTGTCACTTGTGCTTCGATAGACTGGCCTGTACGTGCGACGGCTCCCAGGCTGGCCTTCTGTGATACCCTAGAAGCAGGCTCCTACTATCTGCAATCCGGTCGCCTACGCTGATCGGGGATCCAAGGGAACTCCCTTGGCGCATTTCTTTCCCCTATTTCTTTGGGCGTCCAAAGAAATAGGGCGTGGCGTGGGGCGCGGAGCCCCGCAAATCGCCGGGCCGCCCCGGGAAAACGGTGTTTGTGAGATAAGGGTACCCCTCTTATAGGGACGCTTGACAAAAGGCAGGCATTCAGGGTATAATGAACAAGATCACTCGGAGGGTGAGCCGTTCAGAAGAAATGGCAAGCTGGATAAGGGGACAGGCTGGAATGCCTGGTTGCCTTTATCCAGCTTTTTTGTGGCTTTTTAATGGAATTGCAAAGGAGGTTTTTTCCATGGATTTACTGCAAAGCAGGGTGAGGCCGGTTTTTTTCAAATATTTGGGGGCTGCTTTCGGCAGTGCGTTGATCGGCTCGATCTACAGTATGGTTGATATGGCGATCGTCGGGCAGTATCAGGGGCCCAGCGGGACAGCGGCACTGGCAGTCGTGGCGCCGGTATGGAATATTATTTTCAGCTTGGGGCTGCTGACCGGGATCGGCGGGTCCGTGCTGCTGAGCGCTGCGAAGGGCCGGGGGGACAAGCAAGAGGAAAACGGCTATTTTACTGCGGCGGTGCTGGCAACGGCGGTGGTTGGTGCGCTGGTTTGGGCCTTGCTCCTGTTTCTGGACACGCCGATGCTGAGACTGTTCGGTGCGGAGGAAACCCTTCTCCCGCTGGCAAAAACTTATCTGGTTCCAGTCAAATTTGCCGTGCCGCTGTTCCTGTTTAACCAGGCGCTTTCAGCTTTTCTGCGGAATGACGGGAATCCCGGGCTGGCAACGGCGGCCGTATTGGCAGGCGGTGTTTTCAACATATTCGGGGATTATTTTTTGGTGTTTACGCTGGATATGGGGATTTTCGGCGCCGGGCTGGCAACAGCGCTTGGCGCAGCGGTGACATTTGCGGTAACAATATTCCACTTTTTTACCCGGAAAAACACCCTGCGCCTGGTTCGTCCGGAACAGCTTGGGGAGAAGTGCCGGTATATCCTGACCACCGGTTTTTCCACCTTTTTCATTGATGTGGCAATGGGGATTCTGACAATGCTGTTTAACCGCCAGATTATGCGGTACCTTGGTACGGATGCGCTTTCGGTTTATGGGGTGATTGTCAATGTCAGCACCATGGTGCAGTGCTGTGCCTACAGTGTAGGGCAAGCTGCTCAGCCGCTGCTGTCGGTGAATTTCGGCGCACAGAAATGGGCGAGGATCCGCGAGGTACTGCGTTACTCGCTTTATGCGGCGGCATTTTTCAGCGTGGTCTGGACGGCGCTCGTTTTTGCTTTCCCGAATGGCTTTATCCGGATTTTTATGTCCCCGACCGAAGAAATTTACCGGATTGCGCCGTTTATTCTGCGCAGCTATGGGATCTCTTTCCTGCTGCTGCCGCTGAATATTTATTCGACTTATTACTTCCAGTCATTGATGAAGCCGGGAGCCTCCTTTTTTATCTCTGTAGCGCGGGGAATGGTTGTCAGCGGGATGTTGATTTACCTGCTTCCTCTTGTTGCGGGGCCGGAATCGGTTTGGCTCGCGATGCCGGTCACCGAGGCTGTGGTGGCTGCCGCTGTGATCCTGCTTATGACCCGGTATACCCGGGAACTGGGAAAATGCGATGTGATGTAAACCAAAAACCTCCTCTCTAAAATAGAGAGGTGATTTTCTATATAAAGTAAGGATTCGGCTTGAAAAGGATCACAAAAAAATCAATAAATACGCCGATCCCCAGTAAGCCGCAGGTGAATAGGTATACAATACCGAAGAGGATTTTGCCCTCATAAAATTTATGTGCGCCAAAGATCCCAAAGAAGAAACAGAGAAGCAGTGCAACCCATTTGTTTTTTGCGCGTGGGAAAACCCCTCCCATCGCAGCCGCAGTGTTTGTATTGACGTTGTTAATAACAACGTTGGGCTGTTGATAGGCTTGCTGATTGGGATAGGGCCGCTGGTAATATTGTTGGTTATAAGGCTGTTGATAAGCCGCGGCTTGAGGCGGTGGGGTTCCTGCATTGGAGGGATTTGGCTTTTGAATCCTTGCCCCGCAATTTGCGCAGAAGTTTCCCATTGCTTCTTTCCCACAATTTGGACAAAACATTTTTTAATCCTCCTTTTTTCTATTTAATAGATTGTGATTAGCCCTATTATGATCCTATTGATAAAAAAATAAAGAACAGAGGGAAAAGTCCTCCGTTCTTTATTTTTAGAATATGGTACGCCTGACTGGAGTCGAACCAGCGACACCCAGCGTCGGAGGCTGGTGCTCTATCCATCTGAGCTACAGACGCATACTGTTTTTACAACGAAACTCATTATAACAGCATTTTTAGAAAAAATCAAGGTATTTTTTGAAAAAAAGCGGGAAAGATGAAAAAGGCGAAAAAAACTCTCTGCGGCAATCTGCCAACAGAGAGAAGAGAGGGGATATTTGAGGATTTTAGTATACCGTAAATTCCTTGTATTGTCAAGTCTTTCACAATATAATTCCTGAAAAATGCAGAAAAAATTTTCTTGTTCATTATATATACAGAAATACAGATCACTTCAATATACCTGCAAATTAAGAAATTTCTCAATTTACGAAAAACCTCGAAAAAGATCGAAGAAAAGTATTGACAAATGGGTATGGATATGG
>CANAQK010000038.1 GCA_947363605.1 uncultured Clostridia bacterium
AGCGCATTTTATGCGCGAACAGGCAAAGCCTGACCCTCAAATCGGGTATCGATTTAAGAACCTGTATTCACAATCAGAGGATGCCAGATGTCCGAGGGATTTTTCGGGCAGGCAAGGCCATTTTTCGCAGGCATACTTGCCGTATGGCAAGGAAAATGAACGCAGTCTGCCTGAAAAAGCACCGGGCAGATCGTGTTCGATGGTTGTACATACAGGTTCTAAGGGTGTGCCGGCTATAAAGGGGCCTTGAGCATTGGCAACAGACCCTACAGCCCCAGTACGATCGACTTAAAATGCCGTCCCCGTTCCTCAAAGTTCCGGTAGAGGTCGAAGCTCGCACTGGCCGGCGACAGGCTGACGATATCGCCGGGGCAAGCCAGGCTGCGCGCCGCTTGGACGGCTTCCTCCATAGTATTCGCATAGGCCAGCCGGATCCCACTTTCCGCAAAGCCGGGACATTCCCGCAAGGCCTCCTCAATCCGGGCGGCAGTCGCGCCCATCAGCACCACGGCCTTCGCCTTTTCCAGCAGCTTGGGGGCCAGCGGAGCATAGGGGATTTTTTTATCATATCCGCCAGCAATCACGATAATTTTCTGCCGGAAGGAATCCAGCCCCGCCATCGTCCGGGTCGGGCTGGAAGCAATCGAGTCGTTGTAGTAACGCACACCCTCCAGCTCGCGGACAAATTCGATCCGGTGTTCCACTCCGCCAAATTCCCGTGCAACCCGCTGGATGGACTGGATGGAAACCTCTTGGCCTACAGCCGAAATCGCCGTCAGGTAATTCTCGACATTGTGCATCCCGGGGATCCGGATCTCGTCCTGATGCAGCAGGCGTTCAGCCTCCGGACCGCAGCAGCGCCAGAGCCATCCCTCCCCGTCCAGGAAAGCGCCCCGTTCCGGCCGCTTCATCCGGGAAAACCAGCTCAGGCTTCCCCGTACCAAGGGGGCCAGCGCCGCCGTGGGCGGGTTATCCAGATTCAGCACGGCACGAGAACAACCATCCTGATGCCACAGGATATTTTTTTTGGCGTCCACGTATTCTTCCATTGTACCATGCACATCCAGATGATTCGGCGAAATATTCGTAATAACCGCCACATCCGGCGAACGCCGCATCGAAATCAGCTGGAAAGAGGAAAGCTCCACCACACAAACGTCCTCCGGGCGGATCTGTTCAATCTCCGGCAGAAGCGCCCGCCCGATATTCCCGCCGAGATGGACCTGTTTCCCCTCTGCTTTCAGGAATTCGCTGATCAAAGTCGAAGTGGTTGTTTTTCCGTCCGACCCGGTTACCGCAAAAATCCGGCAGGGGCAAAGCGCGAAAAAGACCTCCATTTCACTGACAACCGCTGCACCATTCTGCCTTGCCGCTGTCAGTGCCGGATGGTTGAAATACATCCCAGGGGAACGGAAAACCAGGTCATAATTTTCCAAGCCTTGAAGATACCCCTCCCCTAAACGGAAACGGGCACCTTCCCCAGCAAGAACCTCGTAATCCTCACCCAGTTCTTCACGGTTCCGGCGGTCCAGCACCGTCACTGCCGCGCCCTTTCGCAAAAACAGCCGGATCAGCTCAAAATGGCTGACGCCGACTCCGATGATCCCAATCTTTTTTTCAGACAATCCTTCCAGAAATTCCGCTGCGGATTGATTCAAATAGATCTCCTCCTTTTCTTCCGGCCCTCCGGTCAGCCGGGACGCTTTGCCCGCCTGAATCCTGCTGCCGTAAAAAGCGTTGTTATTTTTATTATACCGGTTTCCGGGTCCGGTTTCAAGAAAAACGGGAAAATTCCCTATACCCGTTTCATAAAAAAGCGGGATCCTAAAATGCTCAAAGGTTCCCACATCGTCCCCCGTCCGCGGTTCAAATGCGGGGCTCCGCATCCCGCACCCGACCCCCTTTTCTTTGAGCACTCAAAGAAAAGGAGGGAAAAGAAAACCGCTGGGGGAGGCCGCTCCCAGCCCCTGAGCATCTCATACAGAAGGAAAGCCTCCCGCTGCCGAGCCGCCGGTCTGACGCCGGAGGAACGTCGCGGCAGCCCGAGGGCCGTTCCTCTTTAATGCTCGATCCTTTTCAGCCCTGTCTGATTCCGGCTTGCATTAAAGAGGCAACTATGCTAAAATAAAGCTTGATTTTAATTTAGAAACGAGGCGTTGTATCATGGGGCTTTCCACCCTGCTTCTGCCGGATGATTATTCTTCTCCGCTGGATATCCTTCATACCGAAATTGCAATCAAAACCGTCAAAGACAGCTTCGAACGCAATCTGGCCAAAAACCTTCACCTAACCCGCGTATCCGCCCCCCTCTTCGTCGGCGCGGACACCGGGCTGAACGACAATCTGAACGGGGTGGAACGCCCGGTCGGGTTCGATGTCCCGGACTGCCGGGCAGAGATGGAAATCGTTCACTCCCTGGCAAAATGGAAGCGGCTTGCCCTCAAACGCTACGGCTTTGGCGCGGATACCGGGCTCTATACAGATATGAACGCCATCCGCCGGGATGAGGAGCTGGATAATCTCCATTCCGTTTATGTGGATCAATGGGACTGGGAAAAAATGATCACCAACGAAATGCGGAACATGGATGTCCTGGAGGACACAGTGGAACGGATTGTCATCGCTTTGAAGGAAAGCGAGTACATCCTCAACGACCGTTTCCCCCAGATCAAGCCCTTTATCAAGGGAAGCGTCACCTTCATCAGTTCCCAGGAGCTGGAGGACCTTTATCCCGAGCTGCCGCCAAAGGAGCGGGAAAACGCTATCTGCCGTGAGCATCAGACCGTCTTTATCACCCAGATCGGCGACAGGCTGCGTTCCGGGCAAAAGCATGACGGCCGCGCCCCGGACTATGACGACTGGCGGCTGAACGGGGACCTGCTTCTCTGGTACCCGGTTTTAAACCGGGCGGTAGAGGTCAGCTCCATGGGGATCCGGGTCGATGAAGCCTCGCTGGATTATCAGCTCCGGGCAGCCGGATGCAATGACCGCCGGGAACTTCCCTTCCACAAGGCGCTTTTAAACGGTGAACTCCCCCTGACCATGGGCGGCGGAATCGGCCAAAGCCGGATTTGTATGCTGCTGCTGCACAAGGCCCATATCGGCGAAGTCCAGGCCTCGATCTGGCCGGAGGAAATGATCGCCGCCTGTGCCAGCCGGGGGATTGCACTGCTGTAATAACTGCTTCCGGGGAAATTTCCTGCTGCGGGATCACGCGGCCCTGCAAAAACCAGCCACTACACAGAAGTTTCCCCGCTAAAGCCCTTGCCCCCTCATCCGCACCCGCACATGACCTGATTTGGAGGAATTCCCATGGCCTTTGATTTTGCCTCATTCGGCTGCATGGTCTTTGACGACCGCGAAATGAAAAAACGCCTTCCTGACGGAATTTACGACTGCCTGAAACAATCTATTCACGAAGGGGAATCCCTTCATCCGGAAATTGCCGATACCGTAGCCGAAGCCATGATGAACTGGGCCGTTGAAAAGGGGGCGACCCACTATACCCATTGGTTCCAGCCGATGACCAGTATCACCGCCGGAAAACACGACAGCTTTATCGCCCCGCAGAAGGATGGAAGCGTCCTGCTGCATTTCTCCGGCAAGGAGCTGATCAAAGGCGAGCCGGACGCCTCCAGCTTCCCCTCCGGCGGGCTGCGGAATACCTTTGAAGCCCGGGGCTATACCACCTGGGACTGCACCTCCCCCGCCTTTGTCCGGGACGGCACCCTGTATATCCCGACGGCATTCTGTTCCTACACCGGCGAAGCGCTGGATATGAAAACCCCGCTGCTCCGTTCGATGTCTGTCATTTCCGAACAAGCCCTCCGGCTGATCCGGCTTTTCGGCAATACCACCTCCCGGCGGGTCAATGCAACGGTTGGCGCAGAGCAGGAATATTTCCTGCTGGATCGCCGGATGTATGAAAAACGCCTGGATCTGAAAATCTGCGGACGGACCCTCTTCGGCGCACGGCCCCCGAAGGGCCAGGAAATGGACGACCATTACTTCGGCCGGATCCGCCTGCGGGTGGCAGAATTTATGCAGCAGCTGGACGAGGAGCTCTGGAAGCTGGGCGTTACCGCTAAAACCAAGCATAACGAGGCTGCTCCCGCACAGCATGAGCTGGCCCCTATTTTCGACACCGTCAACGTTTCCACCGACCACAACCAGCTCACCATGGAAATCATGCGGATTGTCGCCAAAAAGAACGGGTTGGCCTGCCTGCTCCACGAGAAGCCCTTTGCCAATGTCAACGGTTCGGGCAAGCATAACAACTGGTCCCTCTCCACGGACGACGGCCGCAACCTGCTCGACCCCGGGAAGCTGGATCCCCGCCAGGTAACTTATGAAAACCTTCAGTTTTTCGTTGTGCTCTGCGCTATCATCTCCGCGGTGGACAAGCACGCCGACCTGCTCCGGATGTCTGCCGCTGTTGCCGGGAATGACCATCGCCTGGGGATGAGCGAAGCGCCGCCCACCATTATCTCCATTTTCCTGGGCGAACAGCTGACCTCCATGCTGGAACGTGCCGCACAAGGCGGCGGGATTGATTCCGGAAGCTGCGGCGCTCTGTTCGACGATGTTGCGGTCCTCCCTACCCTCCAGCGGGATGACAGCGACCGCAACCGTACCTCCCCCTTTGCTTTCACCGGCAATAAGTTCGAATTCCGGACCGTCGGCTCCTCCGCCTCCATCGCAACCGCCAACTATGTTCTGAATACCATTGTAGCGGAAAGCCTGGAAGAATTCTGCGGCCGGCTGGAAAACCCCAAAAACAGCCTTGATGATGAGGTACGCGCCATCATTGCCGAAACCATGCGGGAGCATGGCCGTATCATCTATAATGGCAACAACTACACCCAGGAATGGGTGGAGGAGGCTAAACGCCGCGGCCTTCCTAACCTGACGAACACAGTGGATGCCTCCCGGGCGATTGTTTCGGAAGAAAGCATCCGGGTGCTGGAAAAGTACCGGGTGCTTTCCCGGGTCGAATGTGAATCCCGTTGTGAAATCAAACTGGAGAATTACAGTAAGGTTATCACAATCGAAGCAAAAACCATGCTGGAAATGGTCGAGCGGCAATATCTCCCGGCTGTTATTTCTTATGCAGGCCGCTGTGCGGACAGCTACAACGCCTTAAAAGCCGCCGGAGTGGAAAACCGGAGCCTGCACAGCCTGGTAGAAAAGCTCTCCCAGAACATCAGTGAAATTTCCGGCGCTTACGATGCACTGGAGGCGACTCTCTGCCAGCTGCAAAGCCCGCTTTCCACCCTGGAAAATGCCCAATTCTGCCGCGACCGTATCTGCCCGCTGATGCAGAAGCTCCGTCTGGCAGTGGATACCGCCGAAATCAATGTGGCTGAGGAAAGCTGGCCCACTCCGAATTATACCGACCTGCTTCACCGGGTATAGCCTAAGGAGGACTTTCGATGAATATCGCTTTAATCCTGGCTGGCGGCAGCGGAACCCGGCTGGGAGGCTCCCTGCCGAAACAATACCAGGAGCTGGCCGGGAAACCGGTGCTGGTCCGGACCATCAGCGCATTCCAGCAACAGGATGAAATCGATGAAGTCTACCTGGTCTGTGCCAAAAACTGGGTGGCCCCGGTCAAAATGCTGGTTCAAAAATATGCCCTCGAGAAGGTCACGCAGGTCCTCACCGGCGGGGCCGACCGGCGGGAATCCTCCTTCTTGGGGCTTTCTGCCCTGATAAAGCAGCATTCCCCGGAGGATATCGTCCTGATCCACGACGGAGCGCGGCCGCTGGTTTCCTCCCGGATCATCACAGACTGTATCGACGCGGCGCAGAAATGGCCGGCTTCCACCACGGCAATCCCGGTTCAGGACACCATCCTGGACAGCGAGGAGGGGGAGTGGGTCTCCAGCATACCGGAGCGAAGCCGCCTCTATGCTGTACAAACGCCTCAAACTTTCCGGCTGGGCGTGATTTACCAGGGGCATCTCGCACTTCCCCCAGACAGCCCTGTCACCGACGATGCAGGGATCCTTGCTGCACAGGGGATCTCAGTACACCTGGTGGAGGGAGACAAACGCAATTTGAAGCTTACAACGCAGGAGGACTTGGAAATCGCCCGGATTTTCCTGGGAAGATAACCAGGCAAGCAAAAGAGGCACAGATTTAGCTCTGTGCCTCTTTTGCTTGCCTGGTTTTTGGGGAAGGATTATAGCCTCTCTAAGCGGTCGGCTGCGGCATCCAGCCAGTCCCCCTCGAAGAGTTCGATGGTCCCCTTGTCTGCAAACGCAGCCAGCGAAGGGTTCAGCGGGAGCTTCCCGAGCACCTCGATCCCGGTTTCCGATGCAACTTCCTCGATCCGGCTTTCCCCGAAAACATCCATCTTCCGGCCGCAGTCCGGGCATTCCAGATAGCTGTAGTTTTCGACCAAGCCCAGGGTCGGGATGTCCATCTTCTGCGCCATATGGACAGCCTTCTTCACAATCATGGAAACCAGCTCCTGCGGGGAAGTCACAATGATGATCCCGTCCACCGGGAGGGACTGGAACACCGTCAGCGGCACATCGCCTGTCCCGGGAGGCATATCCACGAACATAAAATCAACATCGCCCCAGACGACTTCGCTCCAAAACTGGGTCACCGTGTTGGCAATCACCGGGCCTCTCCAGACCACCGGGTCGGTTTCGTTCTCCAGCAGCAGATTAACCGACATGATCTCCGTCCCCAATTTGCTGACCGCTGGGAGGATGCCCAGCTCGCTGCCCAGCGCGCGGTCATGGAGCGAAAACATTTTTGGGATGGACGGGCCGGTAATATCTGCGTCCAGGATAGCCGTCTGATAGCCGCGGCGCTGCATCAGCACCGCCAGCAGGGAAGTCACCAACGATTTCCCCACGCCGCCTTTCCCGCTGACTACACCGATTACTTTCTTAATACAGCTGCTTTCATTCGGCGGGACCTGCATACTTTCCGGCGCGGTCCGCTCGCCGCAGTTTGCACCGCAGCTGGAGCAGTCATGATTACAGGATTCACTCATGATTACTGCCTTCTTTCTTCATATTTTGTTTTTAGTATACCCCGGATTCCCAGAATCGTCAAGGTTGTTTCCGATGGGGGGATGCTGTAATATATGTGCGGGACTTCACCCTCGGGCGAGCGGTTGGATTTGTGGGGCTGCGCGCCCCACGCCCCGCCCCATTTCTTTGGACGCCCAAAGAAATAGGGGAAAGAAATGCGCCAAGGGAGTCCCCTTGGATCCCCGATCAGCGTAGGCGACCGGGTTGCAGGCCATAGGAACTTCTGCTTCTAGGGCATCACAGAAGGTAAGCCTGGGGGTCGTCACGCGCACAGGCCAGTCCACAGGCGCACAAGCTGTAAAATGGACAGCACTCCCCTTAGGATGAAACCATAGGAGGTTTACCACGGGAACAATTCCGCACTTAGACTGCCTGGGGTAAAAGTGTCCGGGGGGGCTGGGGGTGGCCTCCCCCAGCGGTTTTCTTTTCCCCTCTTTTCTTTGAGCGATCAAAGAAAAGAGGGTGCCCGGCGCGGGGCGGCATGAGCCCCGCATTGGGATCGCGGCTCTGCCGCGGGGGGCGCGGGGCGGCATGAGCCCCGCATTGGGATCGCGGCTCTGCCGCGGGGGGCGCGGGGCGCGGAGCCCCGCAAATCGGCAGGGGCGCACAGCCCCACAAATCAAAGACGGAGGAACGTCCCGGCCGCTCAGGGACGGCTCCTCCTGAAAACTTGATCCTTTTATAAAATGTGCGAGAGGACACTCCTAATTTTACCAATCCTATTTACAAACGTTCGTTCATATGCTATGCTGGAACAAGACTTCAATAAGTAAATATCTTCCATATTTTAAGGAGGTAAATGAAATGCAGGGTGTACGGATTTATGAAATGCCGGTTTGTAAAATGGTTTCATCCGGGACCGGGATGTTTGGGGATGCGAATTTCAATCAGTTTGAGGAATGGTTCTCCAGGTTTGAACGCGGCCTGTTTCCTAAGGATTTCCTGTATTGGGATGGAAACGGCTTTGTCTGGCTGTATCTGTTTGAAGAGGGCATGGATATCCCGCCAGAGTTTGAAGTCATGGATTTCCAGGGCGGCCTTTATGCCGTTGCAACCGATGTCGAAGGGCAAACCGATCAGGAACGCCTGAACGCAGAGGTGGACCAGTTCCTGAGTGAAAACGGGTTCGAGCGCGACACAACGCGGCCGGAATTAGGGAATATCATTACCTCCCCGCTCGCACAGGAAATAATGGGCTATGCACAGATGGATTACTATACCCCTATCAAAGCGAAAAAATAATCCGATTCTGCCGGGCAGTTATTCACAGCTGCCCGGTTCCTCAATATTGAGGGGGATTCCCCTCCCGCTTGGGATCCGCAGAAGCCTCTTATTCTGCCCCTGCCCCTGTTTCGTTCCGAGAGAAACTCCCCTTATCCGGGAAGCCCTCGCGCCGGATCTTCTCCCCCAGTTCAAGCAAAACCTGCGCCTGGCTGGGATGAATCGAACCGTCGGCCATTGGGCCTGCGTTCAGCAGCAGGTTGCAGTTGTTCTCAGCGGCATGGCCCAGCAGCTGGTACAGTTCCTCCACACTGCGGTTCCCCTGCCGCGGATCGTATCCCCAGACCCCCTGCTGGATGGTGGAACAGATTTCGTTATGCTTCTGACGGTTACCTTCAAAACCCCGCCGGGCCCGTTCCGCCCCGGCATCCCCGAACCGGGGACGGACACTCTCCGCCAGGTCATGGAAGCTGTTCTCCGGGGAGGCAAAATCCTCCGTGCCGGTCGCGCCCTGCTTCCAGGAGATCAAGACCTCCGGATGCTTCGCCCGGATCCGGGCATAGATGTCCTGAACCGGGATATATTCCTCCCCCATGGCATACCAGGCGGCGATCAGGTCCAGCCAGATACCGGTAATTTTATAGTTAGAAAGAAGCTCATCCATGACCTCCTGAATATAGGCAATATAATGCCGGAAGTCCTCTTTTTTCCGGTACAGGTAGCGGGACTCCGGCGTGTCGTAATCCGGGCGGGCGTTATCAAAAACGGTGCGATCCACATAATAAGGATGCCGCCAGTTCAGCATGAAGGTATAATAAGCGAAAAATCCCAGCCCCTTTTTATCGCAGGCTTCACTCAATTCGCCGACCAGATCCCGGCCCGCGGCATTCATGCTGTTAAACGGCTCCACCTTGGAATCCCACAGGCAGAAGCCCTCGTGGTGGCAGGTTGTCAGGTTAATGTATTTCATACCGGCCTTCAGTGCTAGATCCGTGATATAGTCCGCATCAAAATTGTGGGCGGTAAACTGCCGGGCCAGCTTCTCATATTCGGCTACCGGGATCCGGTCTGTAAACTGCACCCAGGCCTCCTTATGCAGGAGGGAATAGAGGCCATAATGCAAAAACAAGCCGTATTTGGCTTCCCGGAACCAAGCCAAATTGGCCTGGTGCGGATCAGTTTTCCAAATACCCTCGTACCTCTTCAGATAAGCTGGGCAATAATTCACCGCTGTTTCCTTCTTTCTTGTTGATAGATTTTTTGACTTTCACGCCATTTGATGCGTTTTTACCAATTCCTACTTTTTCACTCCAGCAATATCCGCTCAGATCATCCCCGGCATATCATTTTCATGATACTCGCCCTGATATTCCACTTGATAATAAACTTCTCCGCCATATTCATAAAACGTAAACGGAACCCAACGGCCATTTTTTTCGACCATTTTTTCTATAGGAACAAATTGAGCTTCAGCTTCTTCTCTTGCATACGTTTCCGCATCAAACCAAACTCCTTCTGTTTCACCACCCCATCCCGCTTTAACACACTTGAAAACATACCATCGATTGACAAGGGGCAATACGGTTTTTCGAGGATAACGATGTCAGCAACAATTTTCTCTCCCGAAAAACTCCTTGGAACCTGCCAGCAAGCATAAATTGGGGCTGGCAAGGCCGCAGGATGCAGGCGTGCTGGCGCACGCCAAATCCGAGAACGCAGCCCAGCGCCGATTTAGGACGCTGGAAGGCGTGTTTCCCCTTGTCAATCGATGGTATCTTTCCATGATATACCTCCTCCGCCTTGCATCAAATAAATCCCAGCTTGTTACACTCGAATCTGCTCCAAATTACTACAGATTGGTGAAGCGGAAAATAAGCCAGACCCGACAGCTAAAAACAAAAAGGTATCTCTCAACATCGTTACCGCTGCATCGCCCCTCTTTGGCTCAGGATCCAGCGATCGCGGTCCAGCGGGTTGACACCCCGCCGGCGGGCCGATACGCCGAACCCCTCCGGGCACTCCGCATACCCGTCAAAACGGCTGGAAAAGACCCCGCGCCCGCCGGTATAAGCGGCCAGCCTGACGCTGTAATCCATTGATTCCGCCACCGGCAGCCGGGCATCCAATTGGAACTCCCCCCGCCGGATCACCGGGGAATCATATTCCCCCCGCATCGCGATTACATCCCCGATCACACGGCCGGAAAGCTCCTCAGGGACGGCAATCCGCACCCGCTGCATCGGCTCCAGTAAAACCGTCCCGCAGTTTTGCAGGCCGTCCATCACCGCAATCGGCGTAGCCAGGAAAAAGTCCAATGGATGGGTATGGATTGTGTGATGTTCCCCACCGGTCAGGGTTACCTTTAGGTCCACAACCTCCCAATTATACAGCCCCTGCTTGAGGGCACGGGGGACCGCGGTTTCCACATGATTCTGATAGCGGTAAAACATCCGGTCATTTGGCACCCGGGACTCAAATTGGTATCCCGATCCCCTAGGCAGCGGGTCGATCTGCAGCTCGATCACCGCCCAGCAAGGCTTGGGCATGGTGTATGCCTCGAACCCGCGGCCGGAACGCCGTGGGGTTTCCCGATACAGCACCGCAGGCGGCGTAAACCGCACCGAAAGCCCGTAGCGCTCCCGAAGCAGGGCTTCCAGCACCTCCAGCTGGATCCCGCCGGTAATATTCAAATCCAGTTCCTGTTCCTCCGGGATATACTGTAAATCCAGCTGAGGATCCTCGGCGGAAAGCTCGGTCAGCGCCTGGATCAGCGGGTAACGCTCCTGCCCCTCGCCCGGAAGAGCGTGTACCCGGAAAAGCGGGGTGGAAAGCGCACATCCGACCGCTTCATCCAGCTCGCCAATAATATCCGATACCCGGGCGTTCGAGAGGCCGCAGAGCGCCGCCAGATCGCCCTGCTCTGCTTCCCCGGTGTCCTGAAAGCGCGCCCCCTGGCAAGTGCGGATCTGGGTGATTTTCTGCATCTCCTCCGATGAGGAAAGACAAACCGTATCCCGGTTTTTCAGCCGTCCTCCAAACATCCGGACATGGGCGATCCGCCCCATCACCGGGTCATGGGTAATTTTATAGACCCGCGCAGAAAGCTTGCCGTCGGTACGGTTTTTCACCGGCTCTACCCAACGGCACAGGAACTCCAGCAGCAATTCCACCCCTTTGCCCTGTACGGCGCTCCCCTCCAGCAGAGGGACAATCTCCCCTTTAGCTATCGCCTGGCGCAGCCGTTCTTCCAATTCAGGCTCCGGGATCTCCTCCCCCTCCAGGTAACGCTCCAGCAGGGCTTCATCCTGGTCAGCCAGCAGTTCGAGGGCCTCATCCCGGAAAAACGGCTCAAAGAGCCGGCGGGGGCGGATCACACAATCCCGATCCCCCTCCCCCTCACTGGCGGAAAAGCAGAGAATCCGGGAGGAACACTTCTCCCGCAGTTCCTCCAAAACCTGCTCCCGGCTGCTTCCCATCCGGTCCAGCTTGTTCAAAAAAATCAAGGTGTTCGTCCCAGTTGACCGCAGCGCTGACCAGAGGATCTCGGTTTGGGACTGCACGCCCTCCACTGCGGAAACCACCAGCACCGCCGCGTCCAGCACAGTCAGCGCCCGTTCCACCTCGGCGGCAAAGTCCACATGGCCGGGCGTATCGATCAGATGGAGCTCTGTTTCCCCCCTCCGGATGGATACGGCAGACGATTTTACCGAAATCCCCCGTTCCCGCTCAAAAGCCAGGGAGTCCGTCTGGGTGGTTCCATTGTCCACCCGGCCAGCCGAACGGGTCGCCCCGGCTGCATAAAGAAGCTGCTCCGTCAGGGTGGTTTTTCCCGCGTCTACATGGGCGACAATCCCCAGATTGATCTTCTTCATCGCACATCCCCCTGCACCCCGGAAAGCTTCCCCAGCAAGGTACGCAGCTCCTCGACGCTGCGGCAAAGCCCGTCCGGATGGGCAGCCTCCAGCTTCGCCCACTCGGCTGACGTACACCAGGCTGCGGAAATTACCCCAACCCCAGCCTCACGGGAAGCCTGAATATCGCTGACCGCATCCCCGATATAGACCGCCTCTTCCGGGCGGACTCCGAACTGTGCCAGCAGCCGTTTCATTCCAGCCGGCTTGCATGGCCCTTCCGGAGAGCCGGTTTCAAGCCCATCCAGCAGCGGGGAAAGCCCCAGCTTTTTCAGAGAGATCGCACAGCTTTTCACCCCTTTTCCCGTTACCAACGCCGTTTTCATCCCTTGTTTCCGCAGCTCGGCCAGCAGCTCCCGCATTCCCGGAAAGACCCTGCAATCCTCATGAAAGGCTTCATAACAGCGCAGATAGGCCGCGGTCCCTTCCTCCAGATACGCCGGGATCAACGCCTGGATGGTCCCCTCCTCGCTGGGACCGAAAGTCTCGATAATTTCCTGATCGGAAACCGATCGGCCGGCCAGCGGCTCAATTGCCGCCCGGAACGCACGGATACAAAGCGGGATGCTGTCGCAGAGCGTCCCATCAAAATCAAAAATCACCAGCTTCAACATCCGACCCCCTCCTTTTCATGCCAGGCTTCCTCCCAAGCCGCCACCACCTCCGGCAATACCTGCTCCAGGGAATAGGCCTGGATCCGTTCCCGGTTTTCCCGGCCCATCCGGCGCCGAAGCCCCGGGTCCTCATATAAGTACCGGACAGCTGTACAGAAACCGTCCAGATCCCCGAAGTCGAACAGGAAACCGTTTTTACCCGGCTCGATCAAATCCGTATGCCCCTTGATCCGGGTGGCCGCCAGCGGGAGCCCAGCAGCCATGGCCTCCATCAGGTTAAAGGGCAAGCCTTCGATCCGGCTTGAAGAAACCGCCAGGTCAGCCATCTGCAAATAGCGCGGCAGTTCCCGGGTGTAACCGGGGAACTCCACCTGACCCTCCAAACCCCATTGCCGGGCTTGTTCCCGGCACTCCTCCAGCAGGCCGCCCTCCCCGGGCAGGATCAGCCGCAGGGGAACCCCATCCTCCCGGAGCTTCCGGACACCCTCCAGCAAAAAGATCTGGTTCTTCCGCTTCGAAAATTCCGCCGGGTAGAGCAGCACCAATTCCTCTGGAACAATCCCGGCTTCTTGCCGGAGCCGGGCTGATTCCTCCTCCCGGCGCTCCGGAAAACGGGAAAGCTCCAAGCCCATCCCATGGATTTGTATGACCCTTCCCCGGGAAAGGCGGTTGTTCCGGGCGATTTCCAAATCCTCCTGATTCATCACCATCAGCAGGTCGGTAACCGGTTTCATCCATTTTTCCGCTCCCAGCATGACAATCCGCTTCAGCGCCGGGCTCTGGTCATCGAACAAATAGCCATGCACCGTATTGCTCACCAGCTGAGGCCGGTACCCGGAAAGCTGGATACCCAGCCGTGTAAAAAACGCGGCCAGGCTGGTATGGACTTGGACGGCGTCATAGCGTTCCTGCCGGATCAGCCGGGCAATTTTCAATGCGGTGGAAAAATTTTTAGGGGAACTCATTTTCTTTTCAAAGGGCAGTACGATCTTCCGGTAAACGCCCGGAACAAGGTCGGGATCGCCCGAAGCAAGAACCTGCACTTCCCAGCCCTGCCGGGTAAAATAGCCCAGATAGTCCAAATGGAAATGCTTGAGATGGATAAACGTGGAGGCAACATAGAGCATTTTTTTCATGGGGATTCCTCATTTCCATATGAATCGTTTAAAAGCCAGATACAAGGAAGCGGTTCCGAACCGGAACCGTTTCCTTTCTCAAGGCTCTATTTGCAATAACGCTGATAGCCCATAATCCGTTTGACCTCTTCATAATCCAGATTAGGGATCACGTGCCGTTTCAAACCCTCCGAGTAGGTCAGGATAACCAGCTTACAGCAGCCGGTCATGATTTGGAAGGGGTCCCGCCGCACCGATACCTTGACAATCCGCTTTTTCGGAACTGCGACTGTTTTAATCCGATATCCGTAGGTATAGCGGAAGGTATAGGCGTCTTCCCGCTCCCCCACGCCGGTATGGAAAAAAGACACGATCCGTACCAGCAAATACCAAACGCAAGGGATTTCCATCATCACCCCGATATAGTGGATCAAATCCGAGTAGCTGCCAAAGAAGCGCACAGCCAGCGCCCAGGCGGCAGCCACCCCGCCAATCCAGCAAAGCGGGGGCATCAAAAACCGGCTCAAATATTTCAGCTTGGGGCGGACTGTCGGCGTACAAAAGGGGATCTCCGGCAGCAGCAGCTGGATATTCAGGGAGAGATCCTCCTTCTCGCAGGAGGGCATCAGGACAGAAAGCTCATCCTTGCGTTTCCCGTAACCATTTGCATGGATAAACGCACTGTAAAAACCGAATATTTTGGTAATCAGGCTCTGCCGCAGCTCAATCAGATTGATCCGCTGGATCATGACCCGGTATTCGCGCCGGGTAATCAAGCCGCTTTGGATTTGGAGCTGCTCCCCCTGACGGGTTACAGAAAAACGGAGATGCCGGATCAGGTTCTGCAAAAAAGAAACCAGCCATCCGCCCAATATCAAAAAGGCCAGCCCGGCAGCCGCCGGCGGGATCCCAAACGCCAGGATCCGGAGCAGGGTCGTAATCTGGTCCATCAGCATTTCTTCGAACCACTCGCCCAGCAGCTTGCCCGCCCCTGAAATCAGGGTGGAAACAAAAAGTACCCCGGCCAACGAATTGGAGGAAATAAACGACAAAATTGCAATATAAATATTTTTCGGGAGATAGACCCGTTTCATCTCAGACAGGTCTGTAAAAGGAAGGCTCGTCTGCTGCAAAAACAGGATCACATCTTCCTGGTGCATGGTCGCTTTAAAATCCTCACGGTTAAATGTGCCGCCATCCGTATCCGCCGCCACCCGTACCGCGCCAAAAGGACGCAGATAAAACGGATGCTCCACCGATACCACCGACAGCTTCCGGTAAGGAAGGAACCGGCGCTTGACCAGGAACAGCCCTTTACGCATATCAATCCCTGTATCCGTAAAGCAATACTCATACCGATACCAGGCAATCGTGCCCAAAGCCAAAATACATAAGCAGGTGACCAAATCCATCCAGGCACCGGCCAGCCATTCATAAAAATCCGGGGTTTCCTGGAGCAGCTCCCAAACCGCCCGCAGGATGGGCAGGAACAGCAGAATCAGGAACCGGGACGTATGCTCCAGAATGTTGATGGGGTGGGAGTGACGGTATTTCATCATGGCCCTACACCCGCGCCAGCTGAGCCGCCAGCGCTTCCGCACGCTTGGTGCTCATAAACAGAATCCGCAGGGTGCCTCCCGCCGCGCTGACCGTTAAGGTGCTCAGCTGCAGAACCGGCGTCAGGGGATTATGGTAAACCGTCACAAAAGCAATGCGGTCCCGGTACAGGATTTCCGTTTTGGGGAAAATCACACCCTTGCGGTAGACTAGCACCTTGCTGTTCGCGCCGAATTCAATGCTGGTATAATACAGCGGCAGATAAAGAAATGTGGTCAATACGCAAAGCGCGCCCAATACCCAAAGCAGCGTATACCAAAGCCAGGTTCCGGGGATCAGCAAAAACAGCGTCAGACTAAAAAGGGCCGCAAATAAAAGTGCGGCAAGCAATTCCCAAATAATGATGGCTTTCGCCGGAAGGCGTTCAAATTTCATGGTAAATCCACCTGTTTAATTCATACTAATAGGAATAGTTTACCACGTTTTTCCTACGAAGTAAATGTTTGAATTAAAAAATGGGATAAAATCCCTATACCGTTTTGGGGAAATAAAAAAATAGCAGAACGCCATTTGAGGGATATGAGTATAAAATTTACCACTCCATATTCTGCGTCTGCAAAGCCCAGCGACTTCATCAACTTCTGCCGCGAACGTTCCTTGATAATATAGGGCGAAAGCATTCGCTGCTTTTGCCCTATAATTACCCCACAGAAAGGGCAGCCGCTCAAACGGTTATTTGGCCAAAATCCCCCGGAAAATGGGAAGTTACCGATTCACCCCCCTCATTACTTTTCAATGATTTTGAATTGCTTTACAATAATTTTTCGCAAATTCTTCCACGCTTCCATAACGTTTTGGGCACATCCCCACTTTTTCATACTCTGCAAGGTAGCCACTCAAGGCCTTATCGAAAACACATACATTTTCTTCAAGATTTTGAGGATTAAATTTATCCATAATCTCAAAGTCATCCACTGCTATACTTTCAGCAATCTCATGAAACATATATTGTAAGGATAGTAAATTCATAAAAGAAGAATATATATCATTTCTGCCTGCTGCTTCTGCCATTTTGTTTTTCCAATTAGAATACATTTCCTCATAAGTTCCCCACAGATTCGTTGCAGAAGGAAGCTCCTTTTTCGTCGGGACTTTCAGGTATTCATTGACTAAAACCAACAACTCTGTCAGTCTGGATCTTATCTTTTCAACTGTTTCCGCCCTGATGATGTCAATAATTTTGGTTTCGAGATCGAAAGGAAGATGAAGCTGTTTTAGCTCATCAAAAGTCCGTTTAGTTCCTTTTCTGAAATACTGACCGTTATATAACATTACAGCATCTTCTATAAACATAATGGAAGCTCCTGCGCAGCTTCTGACTTTTGATAAAGATTCTGTAAGATAGGCCTCGGCAAATTTCTTTTTTGCTTCACAATAGGCATTGTTAGCCTTATCGTATCATTTATCTGATGCAAGAAGCTCTGCTGCTCTTCCTTTCATCTCATCCAGCCTCTTTAATGAGCTTTTATCTTTGCAATAAACAATCGTTGAATCGAATAGCTTTGATAAATGTGAATGGCTGCACCGAGCATCTCCTTCAAGCATATCCCAGCTTGTGCAGTAAATATCATAGCCTACATCGATATCATCCAATATGAATCCGTCAGCCAGTACCCATCCGTTTTCATCATTGATCAAAATCATTAGGTCAAGATCGGATTTTTCGTACGCATCTCCGGTAGCAGCGGAACCATATATGCCGATTAATGCCAGAGAATTAGGGCATAATGCATTTGCTTTTTTTATAACAGCATCGATAATTGTCTGATTAATATAATTCACTTCAATCCCCCCAATACAAATACCGATTTGTCACTCTACTCAGATTATATAAAAACAGCGCCATTGCTTTCTGGTTTCTATCATACCATTTTTTCTCCTGCTTGTCCATTCTGTTTTGTAAGCCTCACAGTGGACAGCCATTTGTGAAAACACAAAAAGGGTTGAGGTGCATTCGGGACAAGCGGTTTCTAGGAAGAGGGTACCCTCTTCCTATGGGAACGGAATAAAAAGGAGACGATTTCCAGACAACATTCTACACAGATTCTTGGTGCCCAAATGGTACCCGGTCTCACAAACAGTGAGATACGGAAAACCTTGATTCTAAGCCATTTTCTCATGATATCATAAACAGTTATGAGGGCTTGTAAGAAGATTTTTGTCTATCAAATCAATAAAAAAAGAAACCATCCGAAGATGATTTCTTTTTTGGAGCTGATAACCAGATTCGAACTGGTGACCTCGTCCTTACCAAGGACGTGCTCTGCCACCTGAGCCATATCAGCATACGAATAGGAAAAACTATTCGTCTTGGCGACCCGCATCGGGCTCGAACCGACGACCTCTAGCGTGACAGGCTAGCGCTCTAACCAACTGAGCTAGCGGGCCTTATTGGCAGGGGTTAAAGGACTCGAACCTTTGGCACGCGGTTTTGGAGACCGCTGCTCTACCAACTGAGCTAAACCCCTATATGGTGGGCCTTCAGGGACTCGAACCCAAGACCGACCGGTTATGAGCCGGTTGCTCTAACCAACTGAGCTAAAGGCCCAGAATTCTTCCAGGGATGATGCGTTCCAAACTATACGCGTTTCATTGTATGGTTAAAGTCACCCATGCAGAACCATTTTTTTATATTTTGAGGGAATCCCCTCATCAAGAAACACAGGAAGCCCTGATGGAACAGAGCTTCCCATATTCACTTGTAGTGACGGC
>CANAQK010000039.1 GCA_947363605.1 uncultured Clostridia bacterium
GTTTTTAATGCAATAAACTTCATTCTTTCGTTTTTGCTGACTTCAGACGGCTCGCAGCGAAAAAAGCGCTGGCCTCCTCCAGAAAATCATTTTCTTTCTTCAAACGGTGGTTTTCTTTCTCCAGTTCTTTTACCTGTCGGCGAAGTTTTAGGAGTTCCTCGTTAAGCGTCATAGCGTTTTGTGGAGTCTGTGAGCCAGCTCCAAGGTCAAGATTGCCAAGACGGTTAGCCCGTACCCAGCCATACATGGTGTTTTTGGGGACTCCCAGTTCTTTAGCAGCTTTAGCTTGTCCGATTTCTTTAGCGAGCTTCACTGCCTGTACTTTGTATCGTGGTCATATTGTCTGTTTTCTGCCATTTTGTTCACTCCTTATTCTCTTGATTATATCTCAAATCCTTGAGAATGGGGTGTCAACTTTTTTTATACCACATCACTTTCTGGTTTGCTGTTAATGGTTATCAAAAAGCGGCGAGGAACTTATCCCCGCCGCACCCATTATGCAAAAACTATCTCTTTATTTACAATTTCCATTGCACATACCTGTATGTTATTGAGCCGTCTAACCATTCCAAGGTATTTTCAGCCTTTAGCTGTTCTGTAATCCCGTGTGCCTGCTTCATCTGTTCTATGAGGACTTGAAAGCGTTCTTCTGCCTGTTCGTCAATATCAGCAAGATAGCTGTTTAACTTGCCTCTTTGTATAGGTCACTTTTCTATGCTCTTTCAGATAGCGTTTGCACCGCTGTCCCCATATGCCGATGGGTTTCGTTTCTTTTTCAGTGGGTAATGCAAGGTCGGGTAAATAATAATTGCCTTGCAAAGTATAGCTGATACCTGTTTTTTCATCAATGTAATGCTGCTTCATTTTGTAATCCTCCAATATGATTGATTTCACCTACAATCCAATCATTCTGACTGACTACAAAAACCGAAGGGAGATAACTTCCTTACGAAGTGTCTCCCTTCAGCTTTGCTTTTTTGTTATACTAATTCTTCATAATACTGTTTCTATTTCCTCCGGACGTAAAATCCGGACAGCCTGCGGGCAATTTTCAATTCGCACCGTCCGATGTTTCCCGCCATTTTCCCCGTCTAAAGTCCAGCCAATTTCCTCGTCCGAGGTCACTGTCAAACAGCTGGTATGGAAAAATTCAATATTGCTCCCTTCGTAATTCCAGCTCAGCAGGCTATTAATCGTCTGCTGGGTCTGGATGGCATTTTGCGGCTTCCGGATGAACAGGGCCTCAAAAAGGCCGTCATCAGGCTGGACTTCATCCGGATTCAAGGTAAACAGCCCCGCTACCGAGGTAGAATTCGTGACTGCCCCGAACAGGAACTCCCCTTCCACTACTTTCCCATCTGATTCGATCCGCAGGCGGCGGGATTTCACCTCCCCCAGGGTTTTCATGCTCTGGAGCAGGTAGGCCAAATGCCCCAGCATATTTTTCAATGTCTGGGGTGTAGCATAGGAAACCTCGGTAAAAATACCGAACGCCGCAATATAGGAAAAATAGCGGTCATTAAATCGGCCGATGTCATAGCCAAAAGAAGTCCCCTCTATAATCCCTTCCGCCGCCTGGGAGAGGTTCCGGGGGATCCGCAGGCTGGAGGCGAGATCATTGGTCGTCCCAGCGGGTAAGTAGCCCACCGGCGGGGGATTTTCCAATGCCATCAGCCCGGTAACGGTTTCGTTAAAAGTTCCGTCTCCGCCGCAGCAGACCACCAGGTCATATTCCTTCGCACGGTTTTGGACAAACGCGGTTGCGTCCTTCGGCTTCTGTGTTGGGAAAATGGTCGCTTCATACCCTCCTTGAAAAAGAATATCCACAGCTTCAAACAGCGCCGCTTTCGCCTGCGCCTTTCCGGCGTGCGGATTGATGATCAGCATACATTTTTTCATTCTTTCCTCTCCTTTCAAAGAATCACTCCAGCAGCTCCAAAATTTTCCGCTGGGTCAAGCTCTCCCGGGTCACCAGGCCAATGTCCATCTCCTCGGCCCGCCGCCAAAGCATGGATGGGATCCGGTGCTCAGGCGTCGTGGTAATTAGCGCGGTACGGGCATGGCTCCCGCCGAACCTCCGGGAATACAAAAAGATTTCGTTCAGGTCATCCGCGGATGGAAGGGAGGTTTTGCAGGAAATAAACAGCGGGTTGATCCCGTCCATCAATACTACGTCGATTTCATTGACAACATTCCCTTTTTCCGTCAGTTCCCCATCCCAATCCAGCACAACGCTCATCCGGCAGTCCGAAAAACGGCCGGTACGCCGCGCCAGGATATACATAAACATTTCTAAAAAGCTTCCCTGGGTCGTCATATAATTCCGGATATCCGGGTCGGCATAACGGAAGCTGACACGGTCCTCTTTTATTTTCAGTTTTTCCAAAAATCCCAGGCGTTCCGCCTCCAGAGCCAGCTTTTCATGAAAACGCAGGTTTTTCCGCCCTGGCTTCGGATCCCGCGGCGCATTAACCCAAAGCGAATCCCGGCCATGCTCCGGCGAACGATGGGTCACCTCCTGCAAATAACGGGAAAATTCCCCCCAGCCCTGTGCTGTTTCCAGCGTTTTCCGGAAATAGGTCAGGATCGCCCCATGCCAACGCTCCGGAGGGGCTGAGTGCATCCCGCCGGAAATACCCGCTCCATTCGCCCAAGCCAAATCCTCCAGCCGGAGTTTCGGCGGGGCAAATTCCGCAAAGTAAGAACAGGCCCCTCCCAGGTCAAAAAACCGGCGCGTTTCATAATTGACATAATAACGGGGCAGGTCATGTTCAGCACAAAAGCGCTCCGCCAGAATCCGGGCAATCCCATTCCCTCCGGAAAGTTCGAATACCGGACGGGGATACAGAGCGTACAGTGCAGACAGCGCCGCCTGGATAGAGGAAAAATCCGTATAACATACCGGGCAGACAAATACATCCATCCAGGGATAACGCTTCCGAAGCGCCGCACAGATTTTCTTTGCCTGGTCCCCGTCCTCCTCCGGATCGGTCAGAAAGGCAACCGCTTCCGGCCGGAAGCCATGCGGGGCAAAGAGGTTGTGCATGATCTCATGATCGTCGAACAGCTCCACCAGCAGCTGCATAAAAATCCCCCTCTCGCTCCTTTTTTCTCTGCGCCATCTCCCCAAGGACCGGCTCTGTTATACGAATTCTTTTATTAGGCCGCAGGCGCGGCGGCGTGCAACGCCGCGATAAAAAAGCAGGTATCCTCTCGCGCATTTTATAAAAAAATCCAGCTTTCAAGAGAAGCCGCCCCTGAGCTGCGTTCCTCTGGCGCCAGACCAGGGCGGTTCCCTCCTGTGGGGGTGGGGATCCCACCCTGGGCGATTCTCTTTTCCCCACAAACTTCTTACGTTGGACACTCCCATAAAAAAACTTACTCCCTTTTCGGGAAAGTGTTCCCAGTGCATAAATCTAAAAATATAACGGCTCTATAAACTAATATTTATTCATATGACAAAATGTGTGTAATCTCATTTGGAATATTTTCTAATGAAGCTTTCAAAAATTCAGGTACAAGATCAATACGTTTCAGTTTTTCCATAGGCATCCAATACAAATGTTCATGATTTTGATCTGTACTGACACCACTGGCTATCTTTATATCTGCTTCTTTCATTAATACAGAAAAAACAATTTCCCGATGGGAAGCACTTCCAACGCTGAAAAAGCGCTCCTCAATAAATACTAACCTGTCAATTTCAAAAGGATAACCCGTTTCCTCATAGCATTCCCTAATAACCGCACTTTCCGAAGTTTCATTTTCCTGTATTCCTCCGCCAACAGTATAAAAACAATGATGATAACCACTTTTTACAAGCAAAGCACGATCATTTTTAAAGATCAAAGCCGCCGACTGCAAAGAAAATTTCATATTCGGGGTTTCATATCCGATGTCCATATATACCCCTTTACAAATTCCCGACCTATAATACTGAATCATAAATTCTTTACTGCCATTGCAAGGAAGAAAGGTTAAAAAATTTTTTATCAGGAAATAGTATTACTCCGGTTTAATCGGATGCCGGAGGACCGTTTTCCATTTTTCCGGTGCAGATTTCCGGGGATCAGACAAATAAATCTCATGGTGCAGACGGGTTGGGGAGAAATCATTTTGGAAGCCCTGTTCTGCAATATACCGATCCATGCAGGCCACAGATTCCGGCTCCGTGTCATAAGGACCCTGGTGCAGGATCTGGACGCACAGGCCCTCCTCAACCGTCAAAATCTCCACTCCCGAGCAGTCCAATTTTTTCTTCCGTCCTGCCTCTGCCTTGGCCCAGTCAACGTCCGCCGGGGTGACAAAATCAGGCAGACGGATCGCGGCAATCCAATGAAAAGCCGATTTATTGGCGTAATCTACCCCATTCACCCCCTCTTGAAACCAAAAGCCCTCCAACGGGGGAACCACGTAGTCAAAAAAGCCTTCCATTATATACCCGGATTTTGGGCTCATCCTGAGCGTATAGGCCACGGCATAGAGAACGCCGACGGCTTGCTGATATGCGCCGCCCTCTTCGTTTGGATCCCCGCAGCCCCGCAAAGCAATCATATTCATCGGCGGGACATCCACAATTTCCGGAACCTGTTTCGGCTTATAAAATTCTTTATACTCTTTTTTGAAATCAAAAGGCATTTCCTGTCTTCCTTTCTTGAATGATCTTCATAAAAACTGTTTTGCACACCCTTTTTCATCCCCGCGCATAGGATATAGTCGGCACACTTGAAAATCGACGCCCGATTTTCAAGCCAGGCTTTGCCTGTCCGCGCATAAAATGCGCTGCGCGCCGTCTATGAAGCCCTACCGCATGGCTGCTTCGCTGCCCACTGCGGCATAATATGCCGCAGTGTTGAAAAGAAGCCAATGCTTCTTTTCAAGTGCGTTAACTATAGGAAAAACCGGGAAAGGATGAACCTGCCATGAAATGGAGTCTTTGCATGATTGTCCGAAATGAGGAAGAAGTCCTGGCGCGCTGTCTGGAAAGCGCGCACGGAATTGCCGATGAACTGGTCCTGGTGGATACCGGTTCCAGCGATCATACCAAGGAGATTGCCCGCCGTTATACCAGCCGCGTACTGGACTATACCTGGGCCGACGATTTTGCCGCCGCCCGCAATTTCGCGTTGGATCAGGCGGAAGGGGACTACCTGTTCTGGCTGGACGCTGATGACGTCCTTCCGGAAGAGAGCCGCCAAGCCCTGATCCAACTGAAACAAACGCTGGACCCCTCGGTTGATGTCGTGATGCTTCCCTACCAGGTCGCTTTTGATCCGGCTGGAAAACCCACCTTTTTCTACGATCGGGAACGGATTTTCCGGAACAGCCCGCAGTTCCGCTTTGTCGGACGGGTACATGAAGTCGTGCCGCCCAGCGGAAAGGTTATCCGCAGGGAAATCCCCATCCTACATAAAAAGATCAAACCCGGCGACCCAGACCGGAACCTCCGTATCTTTGAAAAAATCCTCGCTTCCCACACCCCGCTGGACGGGCGCCAGCAGTTCTACTATGGCCGCGAATTGTATTTCCATACCCGGTACGAGGAAGCCGAAGCGGTTTTCCAGGATTTCCTGCGCCGGACGGACAGCTGGACCGAAAACCGGATCAACGCCTGCCATCTCCGCGGGCTCTGCCTGGAGCTGTTAAACCGTCCCGGCGAAGCCCTCTCTGCCTTCCTGGAAAGCCTTCAGGAGGGGATTCCTCGCGCTGAGCTTTGCTGTGACCTTGGCCGATGCTTCTTGAACCGGGGGGACTATCCAGCTGCTGCCTTCTGGTATGAACAGGCTGCCTCCCGGACACCGGAACCGGAAAACGGCGGCTTTTTTGAAGCAGACTGCTATGGCTATATCCCCCAGATCCAGCTTTGCGTCTGCTATGACCGGATGGGGTATCCAGACCGTGCAGAGATCTGCAACGAAAAAGCCGCAGAGTTCTGCCCGGATTCTGCCGCCGTCGCCGCAAACCGGATGTATTTCCAACAGAAACGGCAGCAGGGATGAACCAGGCTGGGGCTAGAGTCTGTTTTAAAACCGGAGAAATGCTGGATTTTTGGTCAGAAATGAGTGAATTCAAGGAAAAAAGCCGCAAGAAAGGCTGCCGCCTTTCGAGAATTTTTGACGCCGAAGCCACCATCTCTGGGCAAAAAAGACCGTATTTCGGAGTTTTAAAACAGACTCTAGAGTTCATAGGGTGTCTGCTGATAGACATAATAGTTCAGCCAGTTGGAGAACAGCAGGTGCGCGTGTCCCCGCCAAATAAATGGCGGATCCTGTTCCGGATTATCCCCCGGAAAATAGCCCCGGGGCATTTCAATCGGGAGCCCTTTTTCCACATCCCGGAAATACTCCTCTGCCAAGGTACGGCGGTCATATTCCGAATGGCTGGTCACGAAAAACTGCCGTCCGTCTTGAGAAGCCAGGATATTGCTCCCGGCCTCTTCCGACCTGGAGAGGATTTCCAAACCCATACCGGGAAGGATCTCCTCCTCGCAGATCGCGGTATGCCGGGAATGAGGCGCAAAGTAAACCTCGTCAAAGCCCCGAAGCAGCTGATGGCTGGGCATCTGCACCCGGTGCGGAAAAATTCCGAACATCTTCTGGGGCAGAGGGCGTTTCCCAATACCAAAATGATAATAGAGCCCGGCCTGAGCCCCCCAGCAAATATGGAACGTCGAGCAGACATGGGTCTTAGACCATTCCATAATCCGGCAAAGCTCTTCCCAGTAATCCACCTCCTCAAACGGCATCTGCTCTACCGGTGCGCCGGTGATGATCAAGCCGTCAAAGCGCTGGGTACGGATTTCTTCAAAGCTTTTATAGAATTTCAGCAGGTGCTCAGCGCTGGTATTTTTCGCAATATGGGTGGCCGTTTGCAGAAGCTCAATATCCACCTGAAGGGGTGTGTTCCCCAGCAAACGGAGAAGCTGCGTTTCGGTTTCCAGCTTTTTGGGCATCAGGTTCAATATGGCGATCCGAAGCGGACGGATGTCTTGATGCGACGCCCGCTCCTCGCTCATCACAAAAATGTTTTCCTTTTCCAGCGCACTGCGCGCAGGAAGACTAGCAGGGATATTGATCGGCACGGATACACTCCTCCATTTCTATTTCTGTTCCAGTATAACAAAATACCAGCCGTTTGGCAACCGCAGAAACCAAACGGAAGTGTCCTCTCACACATTTTATAAAAGGATCAAGCTTTCAAGAGGAGTCGCCCCCGAGCTGCGTCCCTCCGGCGTCGGACCGGGGCGGCCCTACAGCAAGGCAACTCTCCTGTTGTCCGCCATGTGGGGGTTCCCTTTCCTATGGTACTACCATCGATTTGAGCCGTTTTGCTCGCCGCCGTTTACGGCGGCAACCGCAAAACATGGCAGATATTACTTCCGAACTGAAAGGGTCGGAAGTAATATTTCCTGATAAAAAGATTAACATCGTTTTATCGAGAATTCGTATAAAATCTTTATATTGGACACTCCCAACCAAACATCGGCAGAAAAGGCCGGCGCAGCTTGAAGCTGTGCCGGCCTTTTTTCATGACTGAACGTTTCTTCCTGAACAAATCAGATTAAATACCGTTTTAACAAACGGGTCAGATCCGCAAGGTCGATCGGTTTGGCTACATGGGCGTTCATGCCGCATTCCAAGCAGCGCTGGATATCATCCGAAAAGGCGTCTGCACTCATCGCGATAATTGGGACTGACAGCGCATTGGGGTGGTCCAGCCCGCGGATCGCAGTGGTTGCTTCATAGCCGGTCATATGCGGCATCCGAATATCCATCAGAACCGCATCATAATATCCCTCGGGGGAATTCCGGAACTTATCCAGGCATATCTGCCCATCCTCCGCCCAATCCAGCTCCAGGCCCAGCTCGGACAGCAGCTCACTGGCAACCTCCCAGTTCAGCTCGTTGTCCTCCGCAAGCAGGATGCGGCGGCCAGACAAGTCGATATCTTTCTGCTCCGAAATTTTCTCCTCATCCTCTTCGTGGTTCATATACTGGCGCAAGCCATAGAAAAGAGTCGATTTAAACAACGGCTTGGAAATAAACCCGCTGATCCCCGCCGCACGGGCTTCTATTTCAAACTCGCTCCAATCATAAGCCGAAATCAGCAGAATCGGGATTTCATTCCCCAAGCTCTGCCGGATCTCTTTTGCCACCTGGATCCCGTTCATGCCGGGAAGTTTCCAGTCCAGCAGGATAATCTGATAGTCATCCCGTTTCTGATGGCGCTGGACAACCATCTCAATCGCTTTTTCCCCGCTCAAAGTCCAGTCAGCCTGGATGCCGATCGAACTCAGCGCTTCGACCGAAGTTTTGCAGAGCAGCTCATCATCATCCACCACCAGCATCTTCCAGGCGGGAAGGGTCATATCCTCTTCCATTGCAGTTGCTTTTTCAAAATCAAACGTAAGGTAGAATTCCGTGCCTTTATCCGGCTCGCTGCGCACATCAATCGTCCCATCCATGGCATCTACAATATACTTCGTGATAGCCATTCCCAAGCCGGCGCCTTCGGTTTTATGGATTCTGGTTCCGTCAGCACGGGTGTAGGACTCGTATATTTTTTTCAGGAAATCCTCTGTCATGCCAATCCCATTATCCTTCACCCGAATATGGATCCGGACATAGTTTTCCCCTTTAGGAGATTCTTCTTCAAATATGGTTAGCCGGATAAAACCGTTTTCCGGCGTATACTTGGTCGCATTGGACAAAAGATTCAGCAAGACCTGATTCAATCGCACGCCATCGCACCAGATATTCTCTGTCAGGATATTTTCCACCTGAATATCAAATGTTTGTTTTTTCGCTTTCACCTGCGGCTGTACAATGCTGACAATCCCTTCAACAACTTCCTTTAACGAAATCTGGTCCGTTGTTAAAGTCAGCTTTCCGCTTTCAATTTTAGACATATCCAAAACGTCATTGATCAGCCCTAACAGATGTTTACTGGACAACGTAATTTTTCTCAGGCAATTCTGCACCTGTTCCCGGTTATCCATATGGGCTGTCGCAATCGCAGTCATCCCTACGATCGCGTTCATAGGCGTGCGGATATCATGGCTCATATTCGCTAAAAATTCACTTTTCGCCTTGTTGGCTTCAATCGCCTCTTGACGGGTGGTATCCAGCTCCTGCAGCTGAGCACGGGTCATAGAGAAATACCGCCGGAAGATTAACGTTAAAAGAACCAGTATAGAAGCACAGGCCGCTAATGTTGTAGTGACGCGCTGACCGCTCAGGCTGTTGATTGTTTCATCCAATATGCCATAGGGCATGACAGCGACCAGATACCATTCCGAATACGGCAGGGGGCTGCCGCAGATTTGCAGTTCTTCTCCGTCCACTGTAATCGTGGTATCATACGGCTTGCTTTCTTCCAGCGCGGTTCTAAACTCCCCAAGAACCCTTTCTGTTGAAGGCTGGCCTGCCGCAAGATCAGCCTGCTGCTGCAGAAGGTCAAAAAAGAGCCACAATTCGGCATTCTCATTGCGGATGACAAAGCTGCCGTCCGGCCGGACGATATGATAATACGTCAGCTGTTCATCATCGTTCTCTAAAGCCAGAAAGTTTGTAATATATTCCACAGGGACAGCCGCTATCAATCCGGTACTGCTGTCACCGTTGGACATGGGGTAATGCGCGTCAACACCAAACAGGACTACCTCATTCCCATTGGCGTCAGTCCCTATAGCAGTCCGCCGTTCCCCCCGCACCAGTGATTCGACAAAAGGAGATGGATTGAGCGGCTGTATGGGCTGCCCATACAGCGTTTCAAATTCCCCCTCGTTTGAACAAAGTGCTAAGTAGTTAAAGTTCCGGACCTGCGCCCTGTAAATAAGTTCCTCATACAAATCCTTTTGGGTACTGTTCTCTGTTGAAACAACCGAAACAATGCCATCAACCTCATCAAAACGCAGCTTTATGACGGATTCGAAATGCACGGACATCTGTTTGTTCATCCCGGACATATAGATTTTACCAACGTCATAAATAGTCTTTTTACTCTGCCGGTTCATGTAAATCCCCAAAAAGCTGAAAATAATGATGCTAAAGAGTAAAAGCCCAATAAAACTATATCTTAAAAACCGTGTCGTAGACTTTTTACTGCTCTCCATCGGCGTTATCCCTCCCCAGACTGCTTATACTCTTCAATGGCGCTCACGGTTTGGGAATAGTCATCCGATAATTGCGGACGCATGGCAGCCGCTTTTTCATAATCGTTTTCTTTTAGCGCCTTTGTGGCTGCCTCGCTGCTTTCATATAATTTCGTAAAAGAAAGGTTCTGGCAAATCCCCTTGATGGTATGGACTGCCCGAAGCGCTTCCCCATAATCCTTGCTGTCCATGGATACCTCAAACAGGTCGAAGCTCTTATCGTCCAGAAATTTAAAAACAAATTTCTGGACGGTCTGCTCGCGCCGCAATCTGCCCAGTACCTCATCATAGTCTCCACCCAAACGCGTATAACAATCTTTTAAAGTCATAACAGGTCTCCTTCCCTTTCCTCACCGATGTCTGCGCTTAAAAACTGTATGGTCACAAAGTTTTTTCTCGCCTTTGCCTGATACATCATGTTATCCGCAACGGTAAACAGCTCTTTTGTTTTTCCTTTGCCGTACACCCCCCCGATACTTACGGATATATGTATTTCAGGATATTTCTCTATTGTAAGCAGGTCGATGGCAGCCCGGATTCTTTCCAGCTTTTTCTTAAATACATCCGCAGGGATATTGGAAAATACAATGACAAATTCATCGCCGCCATAACGGATCACAGCATCTGATTTCCGCACACAGGATAAAATCATTTGGGCAATGCCCTGCAGCACCGTATCGCCTGCCGTGTGCCCATAATTATCGTTGATCTGTTTAAAATTATCTGCGTCAATCACGACGACAGCCTCAGCATCCTCTGCGCTTTCAAAATGCTCATCATAGTAACGGCGATTATAGACATTCGTCAAGGAGTCAATATACAATAATTGCAGATGCCGCTGTTTACGGGACAGGACTGTGTATTTCTCATAGGAAAACAGCCTGTCGTAGTCGATTTTGCCTCTCACCGCCTGAATATTATTTTTTAATCCCTGTTCCGTCGAAACATCCGTCAGCTCGGTGGAAAGCGTGTCTGCAATTTCCTGCAGGCATTCTAGCAGAAGGGGGTTAAACGTACCGCACTGCCCTTCCAAAATCATTTTCAGCGCGTCTTCATGGGTATAGGCTTTTTTATAACATCGTTCACTGGTCAAAGCATCATACACATCGGCCAGCGCCACCACCTGGGCAGATATCGGGATCTCCTCCCCCTGCAGGCCATCCGGATATCCCTTACCGTCATATCGTTCGTGATGCCACCGGCAGATTTCAGAAGCCACCTGAACAATGGGCGCCTCCTGCTGTTCGGCAGGCAGCTCCAAAAGCATCTGGGAGCCAATCGCCGAATGGGTTTTCATCACTTCAAACTCTTCTGGGGTAAGGCGTCCAGGTTTATTCAAAATTTCACCCGGGATCGAGATCTTTCCAATATCATGCAGCGCCGAAGCCGTACTGATCAACGAAATATCTGCTTTGGACAACGGGTATTTGTCCGTCTTCCGGGTCAGCTGCTTGAGCAGACATTTGGTAATAGCATTGACGCGCAGTACGTGCAGCCCGCTCTCCCCATTACGAAATTCCACAATATGGGACAGGACAGAGATCATCAGCTTATTATTTTTTTCCTGCTCGGAAAATTGCTCTGCGATGATTTTTTCAAGGCGCTGCTGCCGTGCATATAAAAACATGGTGTTTGAAATCCGGCGCTGGACAATGGTCGGGTCAAACGGACGGCTGATATAGTCAAAAGCCCCCAGATCATAGGCCCGCTTGATATTCTGAGGGGAATCATCTGCTGAGATCATAATAACCGCAAAGGTATCATTCCAATGGTATTTATTGATATAGGCCAATACCTCAAACCCATCCATTTCAGGCATCATAATATCCAAAAGAAGGAGTGAGAAATCCGTCCGGTGCTGCGAAAGGATAGAAACCGCCTCTGTTCCATTTTCAGCCTCTACAACATCATATTGATCGTCCAGGATATCTACCAGAAGAGCACGGTTCATCTCTGAATCGTCCACGATTAAGATTTTTTGTTTTTCCATAATACGGAATTTCCCTCCTAAACAAAGTTACGATTTTATGACATAGGTGATCGTCCATTCAAATGAATTTCTAAGAAAAAAGGGGGCCTCTGGGCCCTACCGTCCCAAACCCGACAACGCCCATCCTATCCCTCCGAAACTTTGCCGGAGAGAATCAACGCTCCGATTTTTATTTATTTTTTAGTATAGCAAACTACTCGTCATTTGGCAAGTAAAGAACCAGATTCACTGAAAAATAATTTATACCGATTCAGGATAATCCGTTTCCGGAGCCCTTTTTTCAGCCGGTTCTTTGGCAATTGTCCGGGAAATTGGATTGAATACGTAAACAGTTCGCCCAAGCCGTTTGGCATAGCGCACAGCTGCCCCAGTGCCGCTGCGCCATGACCCGTTGTAAACGGCCATCAGAATCGACGAATGTTCTGCCATATAACGATTACGTTCAAGCATACAGCCCGAATGATAGGTTTGGCTGACATAGACCACCTGTCAGCCTGCTCCAGAATGGAGTGGTACAGTGCCTGCGCTGAAGTTGTCCACTTGTTCTCCTGCCCCTTACAAGGCAGGATGCAATGGAGTTTCAGCGCAGGATTTTTCTTTTTCAGGTCAAGGACGATCTAAGCGCACCAAAGGTCCACTCCCTGGGCCATGCCCGACAGGAAGTCTGTCACGCCCTGTTCGGCCAGTGCGGAGATCTGTGCTGCCAGGACTTCTTTCAGCAGTACACAGCCGGAGGCGCTTTCATCGTAGCCCCAGGGAAAACTTTTTGTCCGATGGCCGGTAAATGCACAAGAAATTTCAGTCATCATTCACTGCCCCCTTTGTATAGTTATATATCACTATATCATAATTCATAGATATAGTGAAGTATCACTAACGAGGAAACTGCAAATCATTTATCATAGTAACAAATGATTTGAGGGGGGCGCAATATGAATACTCGTGAAGCAATTGCGGCCCGAATTATGCAGCTATGCCGGGAACAGGGGATTACGCCAAACGGATTGAGCAATATTTCCGCTGTTCCACAGGCAACCATCAAGAGCATCCTCAACGGAGAAAGCCAAAACCCGGGAGCCGTTACCATCAAAAAGCTGTGCGATGGTTTTGAAATCACGCTGGGAGAGTTCTTCTCAACCCCGGAATTTGACGCCTTAGAGCAAGAAATACGCTGAAACCGTAAAACGGCGGCCGGTAAATGCACAAGCGGCAATGATAAAAAGCTGAGGAAAAGCAAACGCTTTTCCTCAGCTTTTTTATTTCGTTCAAACAATCCCGCCGGACTGGGCCAGTACGCCGCCGGATTCTTCCGCCAGAGCTTCCTGGGGCCGATCTTCTGCCGGAGCCTCCTGCGCCGCAGCCAGATTCTCCCGCGCAATCGAAAGCATCAGCTTAATGCGGTTTTCCTGATTCACCCGGGTCGCTCCGGGATCATAATCAATAGCTACAATATTGGCACGCGCGTTCTGTTCTTTAATTTTCCGGATCATCCCCCGCCCGCAGATATGGTTGGGCAGACAGCCAAAGGGCTGCGTGCAGATGATATTCTCATAGCCGGTTTCCACCAGCTCCAGCATTTCCGCTGTCAGGAGCCAGCCCTCGCCCATCTTCACTCCGCCTCCGATCACCCTGTCGGAAAGCTGCTTGGCGTGCGCCATCCCAGTCGGCGGGACATACTGGGGCGCCAGCCAAAGCGCTTCGATCATCTGACGTTCCAAGCGGGTAAAATACCAGCGGAACAGCCGGAATCCCCAATATTTCAGCCGGCTCCCACCGTAGAGCCGGTAATCCTCAATCCCATTATAAACAATATACAGGATAAAGCCCAGAATCCCCGGCATATTGACTTCGCAGTCCTGCGCGGCGAGAAAATCCTCCAGGTTATTGTTCCCCAGCGCGGCATACTTGACATAGATCTCCCCAACTACGCCGACCTTGACCTTTTTTTCATCCTTCCGCGGGACAGCCGCAAAATCCAAAACCATCTGCTCCAGATTCCGGCGGATTTCCCGTACCGAACAGCCCCGGCCCCGGTTCATCTGCTCCAGCAGCCGGTCCGACCAGGATTCCACCAGGCTCTCGCTCCGTCCGGGTTCGGTTTCATAAGGCCGGGTCTGGTTGCGGAGCAGCATCAGCATATCCCCATACAGCAGTACCGACATCGCCCGGCGGATCAGGGAAAGACTCATCCGGAAGCCGGGGTTGTACTCCATCCCAGCCATATTGACCGAAATGACCGGGATCTTCTCCAGCCCCGCCTTCCGAAGAGCTTTCCTCAGCAGATGGATATAGTTGGAAGCCCGGCAGCCTCCTCCGGTCTGGGTAATCATCAGCGCAACCTTATCCAGGTCGTATTTCCCGCTTTGAAGCCCGTCGATCAGCTGCCCGATCACCAAAATCGCCGGATAGCAGGTGTCGTTATGGACATATTTCAGCCCGGTCTGGGCAATTTCCGGGTTAGTGCTTGTCAGCAGCGCTGTTTTATATCCAAAATGCTCGAATACCCGGCCCAACATCCGGAAGTGGATCGGAGCCATCATAGGAAACAGGAGGGTGTACTCCCTCTTCATCTCTTTCGTAAACAGCAGCCGCCCTGTGCGGTCATATACCAGTTTTGCCATCCGGATTTCCTCCCAGCTTCATAACTCCAACGCCGCAAACAAGCTCCGAAGCCGGATCTTTACGGCCCCCAGATTCGAGATTTCATCAATTTTGATCTGGGTATAAATTTTCTTTTCCCGTTCAAGGATTGCGCGGATCTCATCAGTGGTGATCGCGTCCAGACCGCAGCCAAAGCTGACCAACTGGATCAGGTTCCAGTTTTTCTCCCGGCACACCGCCTTCGCCGCGGCGTACATCCGCGCATGATAGGTCCATTGATTCAGCACATCTGTTCTCGATTTGGTTTCCCCCTCGCTGAGGACATCCTCAGTAACCAGTGCAGCACCGAATGACACGATCAGCTTGTCGATCCCATGGTTGACCTCCGGGTCCACATGATAAGGCCGCCCTGCCAGTACAATGACCGGGCGTTTTTCCTCCTCAGCCTGCCGGATAATCTCCCGGCCCTGGGAGCGCACCTGCTCAAAATAAGTAATATAGGCCTCCCGCGCGGCTTTAGCCGCCCGCCGCACCGCCTTTTCCTCTATCCGAGGGAAATACTGCGACAGGATCACCGCTGCCTTTTTCACAAAGTCCCGAGGGCGATGCAGGCCAATAAAATCCTTAATCAGCGGGATCCGCCGCAAATCTTCCCCGCCCATATTCGCGCCGATCACCTCGGGGTAATAAGCAACTACCGGACAGTTAAAATGATGGTCTCCCAGCTTTTCATCCAGATTGTAGGTCATGCAGGGGTAGAAAATAGCATCCACCCCGCTTTCCAGCAGAAACTGGATATGCCCGTGCATCAGCTTGGCAGGGAAACAAACGGTATCTGACGGGATAGTCTGCTGCCCTTTCAGATACAGCTTTCGGTCTGAGAAAGGTGAAATCCGCACGCCGAACCCCAGCGAGGTAAAAAAGGTGTGCCAGAAGGGCAGCAGCTCGTAATTATTCAGCCCCAACGGAAGGCCGATCACCTCTTTCCGGCTTCCCTCGCAGTCCCCAAACCCGCGCAGAAGCTCCCGTTTATATTCGTACAGATTGCGGCTGTCCCCTCCGGACTGCCGGGTTACGGGACGTTCGCACCGGTTGCCTCCGATATACTTTCGCCCTCCGTCAAAGGTATTGACGGTCAGCCGGCAATGATTGGCGCAGAGCCCGCAAGCAGTCACCTTGATCTCATACTGGAAGCTCCGCAGCCCCTCGGCTGTAATCAGGCCGGACTTTTCCAGCCCCTGTCTGGCCGCCTTTTCCCGCGCGTAAAGCGCCGCGCCAAACGCCCCCATTAAGCCGGCGATATTCGGACGGACAACCTCCGCGCCGATCTCCTGTTCAAATGCGCGGAGCACCGCGTCGTTCAGGAAGGTTCCGCCCTGAACGACAATCCGTTTCCCCAGTTCCTCCGGCGACGAAGCCCGAATCACCTTATACAGCGCATTTTTGACGACGGAAAGGGAAAGCCCCGCCGAAATATCCTCCAGAGTCGCCCCGTCCTTCTGTGCCTGTTTGACGGAACTGTTCATGAATACGGTGCAGCGGGATCCCAGATCCACCGGCTGCTTTGCGAATAGTCCCCGTTTGGAAAAGCACTCGATGGAATCCCCCAGTGCGTTGGCAAAGGTCTGCAAAAAGGAGCCGCATCCCGAAGAACAGGCTTCGTTCAGATAAATATTGTCCACTACGCCGCCCCGGATCTGGAAGCACTTGATGTCCTGTCCGCCAATGTCGATCACAAATTCGACATCCGGCAGAAAATGCTTAGCCGCCGTCAAATGCGCCACGGTTTCCACCACTCCGTAATCCACGCAGAACGCATTCTGAATGATCTCCTCGCCGTAACCGGTCACCGCAGAGGCGGCAATCTCCAGATCCGGGCGGGCAGCGTACAATTCCTCGAAAAACTGCTTCAGAATCGGCACCGGGTTCCCGCTGTTAGGCAGGTAGCGGGAATCCAGCAGCTCGCCGTTTTCCCCCATCACTGCCGCCTTGACGGTAGTTGAACCCGCATCCATCCCCAGATAGACCCGGCCCTGGTAATCCGCTAGGGAGGCCTCTGGCGCGCGGCAGCGGGAATGCCGTTCCAAAAAGGCGGCATACTCCCCCTCACCCCGGAAAAGGGGCGGATTGCAGGCAAATTCCCCCGAAGCCGAATACTGCTCTACCGCCTGCACGATCTGGTCAAAATCCACTGTTTCCTCCGCGCAGAAAGCCGCCCCCATCGCCACGTAATACAGCGAGTGATCCGGGGAGATCCCCACCGTATGCAGGCTCTTGTCAAAGCTTTTCCGAAGCTCGGGCAAAAAGGTCAGCGGCCCCCCAAGATAGACAATGTTCCCCTCGATTTTGCGCCCTTGGGCCAGCCCGGCAATCGTCTGGTTCACCACCGCGGTAAAGATGCTGGCGGCAATATCACTTTTCCGAGCGCCCTGGTTCAGCAGCGGCTGGATGTCCGACTTGGCAAACACCCCGCAGCGGGAAGCGATCGTGTAAATTTTTTCATGCTCCGCCGCCAGCCCGTTCATCTCGTCTGCCGTCACATCCAGCAGGGTCGCCATCTGGTCGATAAAGGCTCCGGTCCCGCCGGCGCAGGTCCCATTCATCCGTACTTCCGTCCCGCCGGATAAAAACAGGATTTTGGCGTCCTCCCCGCCCAGCTCAATGATGACATCGCTGCCCGGGAGCAGCCGGTTCGCCGCAATCCGGGTGGCGTAAACCTCCTGTACAAAGGGAAGCCGGCAGCTTTCTGCAATCCCGATCCCAGCCGAGCCGGAAACCGCCAGCCGCGCTTCCCGCCCGGCCAGCACCTCATCCCGGATCCGCCGGAGCAGGGCGGCGGTTTTTTCGGTAATCTGGGAAAAATGCCGTTCATAAGAGTGGAAGACCAGCCGGTCCTCCGCATCGAAAACCACACACTTGACCGTGGTGGAACCGATATCCAATCCAATTCGCAAAAACCTGCTCCCCCTTGTGAAAAAGTTCCGGGAAAAACGACAAGATCTCTCCCATTTTTCCGTGTTCTGTTTTATCATACCATTTTTCCTCCAAATCAGCAAGGGCAATTTTATACAATATGAGTCCGTTTCATAAAAAAGCAATATCCTGAAATGCTCAAGGGTTCCCAGGCTTGCCTTCTGTGATACCTTAGAAGCAGGGGCTCCTACGGTCTGCAATCCAGTCGCCTACGCTGATCGGGGATCCAAGGGGACTCCCTTGGCGCATTTCTTTCCCC
>CANAQK010000040.1 GCA_947363605.1 uncultured Clostridia bacterium
ATGTTTTGATAAACCGTTCTCTATGTGTCATCATATTCACCCTTTTGTTATTCTTCAAACATCATCTGCTCCATATAAAAATCCTGGAACGCCGCATTTCCGCCAAGATTAACCGTTTCCGCCCGTTTTGCCAGCTCAGACGCCTCTTTTTCGAAGTCCCTGTCATGAAGGATACGCTCTGCGCCTGCCAGCGCCGCATTTCCGCAGATCCGGATCCGCTGCCTGTCAATTTTGGGGAAAAGCCCGATCCGTTCTGCATTCTCCACCGACATATACGAGCCGAAGCCTCCCGCTACATAAAGCTGCCCCAGCTCCGCGCTGCCGACGCCGGTCAGCAGAAGCAGGGTTTCCATTCCTGCCCGGATCGCGCTTTTGGCAAGTTGAACCTGCCGGATATCCTGCGCGGAAAGGCCGACATTCCCATCGAAGGAAACGTCCTCCTCCAGATAGCCGGTTTCGTCCAAAAGGCCGCTTTCCAGAAGCCCGGCCACCCCATCGATCACACCGCTGCCGCAGATCCCCGCAGGGGTTCCCCCGCCGATCACGTGCAGCTTCCAGCTCCCGTTTTCCCATTTTACATGATCGATGGCACCGCTGACGCCCCGCATCCCGCAGGAAAGTCCTGCGCCCTCAAAGGCCGGCCCCGCGGCCGTCGCGCAGCAGATCAGACGGTCTTTCCAGAACAGGACGATTTCTCCATTCGTCCCGACATCCACCATCATGCTGCCCGGATCCGTCCCCCGGATCCCAGTGCCTAAAATCGCCGTTGTGATATCGGCCCCTACGAATGCGGAAATACAGCGCGGAAGATAGACCTTCGCCGTCTTACAGCAAAGCCCCAGCTCTTCCCCGGTTGTCCAAATCCCAAACAATTCGTCCGCTTCAAATGGGGCGCGGGACAAACACTCGGGGTTTTTGCCCATCAGGAAATAAAGCATGGCGGTATTGCCGGTGATCACGACCGTTTCAATCTCTTCCGCCTGTTCCCCGGCGCACTCCGCAAGGGATTGCAAAAGCCGGGAAATCGCGTTCCTGACCAACTCTGCCAGCTTTTCCGCCTGCCCTTCCAAGGAAGCCTCTATCCGGCTGATGACATCCGCCCCCAGCACAGACTGAGGGTTCCACTCCCCCATCGTCCCGGCAGGGGCTCCGTCCCGATGCAAAGAAACTGCGATCGTCGTCGTTCCGATATCCACCGCCGCGCCAAGGCGCCTGTAAAGGCGGCGGGGAGCTTCTCTCTGCTCCCCATCCGCAGGGCCTCCCGGCTCTTTCCCGGCAAGGCCGGATGTTTTCAGACAGATCGTTTCACAGCTGTCTTTCATGTGCCGGAGGGCATGGATACTGCCCTCCGGCACAGCTTCCAAAAAGCAGGCAAGGCGTATCCCCTGCTCCAGCCGCTCCTTTCCGAGCATAGCCTTCTCCGTCTCGGATGGCTCTGCAAAGCCGCCCTTTGCATACACCATACATTTTCCGCAGGCCTGCCGGCCCCCGCAGGGCATCTCTATCCCATGGGCGCTGTTCAGAAGCCCGCTCACCTTCCGGCCTGGCTCGATGAAAAACGGTTTTCCATTCACAAAAAAGCGGATCTTTGCCTCATCGCCTTCCATTTCTGATCTTACGCCTCTTTTTTCGCTCTGTAAAACTCGTTCACCGCGCCGAAGAAAGCGTCGATATTCTCCCACTTTGACAATGGCGGGATATCACAGCCGGACGAGATCACGAAATTATCATATTTACAGCATTTTTCCATCAGTGCGGCCGTTTCCTGCCGGATAGATTCAGGGGTGCCGTTTTTGAATTGCCCTGCCGGGTCAATATTTCCCATAACCAGCTTATCCTTGGGCATTTTCTGAAGCATTTCCTCCATATCCACCGCGTTGCCGAAATGGAATGCCGCCGCGCCCGTCGCCGCAATGGAATCCGTCATCAGCATCGTGCTGTTCCCGCAGTTGTGATAGATAATGACGAAGGAATCATCCTGTACCGCTTCCACAATCTCACGCACATAAGGCTCGGAGAATTCCTCCTCCAGCGCCGGGGAAAGTACGCCCGCCAGCGGCTCTGCAATCACGATGCCGTTGGCGCCGCATTCCTTGTACGCCTTACAATAGTTAATCAAAAACTGGGTTGCTTTTTTCAGGACCGTATGGACCATATCCGGCTCTTCATAGCACAGGATCATGATCTCGGTCACATCCATCAGACGCCCCGCCAAAGAATAAGGGCCGATCACCCCGGCAAATACCGGGCGGTCTGTGATTTCTTCCGCCGCCTGTTTGATCGCGTCAATATAAATTCCGGTACGCCCGCTCCCAACCGGCGGGACAGCAAGCGCCTCCGCTTCTTCTTCAGTAGACACGACGCTTTCAATTACGGTAGGCACCTCGTCGTCTGAAACCCGGATCTTCGCGCCGAAGCACTCCGCTTCTACAGACAAATCCATCAAGCTTACAGAAGCCGCGCTGTCCGTCCGCTCCGCCACCAGCTTCATGCCTTTCGCCTGAGCGTCTGCGTCGCCGATCAGGTCCTTGACGCTGATCCCCATGATCTGGATTGCTGGGAAGGAAAGGACCGGGAACGCCTTCTTCACCGGTGCAGCCCGCCATTCCTCCAGCCATTTTTTCATCTCTCTTTTCATCTTTTCAGCCTCTCTTCAGCGCTTTTTAAAACAGCACCGCCCCGAAATAGGTCACGGTATTTTCCCCGTTGATATAGTGCATCCCGCACTGCTCCGCCAGCTTGGATACATTGATGCCGTAAGCCTCCAGGGAGGACATCGCCCTGTCCGGAAACCGGCAGGGATCCCCCGTCTTTTTTCCGCATACCGGGCAGAGGCGGCAGCCGCCGGCACCTAAATGGAGTGCCTTTCCCACGCCGCTTTTTTCGAACAGCTCCCGCACGTTTTGGGCCAAGCCGTTGTGAAACTGCCCGGCTTCCATCATGCTTTCAAAGTCATAGCTGTCCTCCAGCAGCCCGATCGTCTGATAAACGACCGCATGGGAATAGGTCTTTGCCTCCCGGATCAGATCGTCAATCTCCCCAATGTCCGGCGGGCACATATAGCTTTTCCCATAATTTCCGCAGGCATTAGTAGCACACATACTGCGGAAAGCCGTGTCAAACGAAATGCTGTCTACGCTGATCACCGCCACAGACTTTGCCCCCAAGCGCAGGACTTCTCCCTTCAGCGCTTCGGGATCAGCCTTCGGCATATTCTCCGTGCCCATCTTACGCCATCCCACGGCAGAATTCAACCGCCGCATCCGCAGCGCTCGCCGCATCTGTCGTATATTTATCCGCACCGATCTGCTGGCAGAAGGCTTCTGTTACAGGAGCGCCGCCGATCATGATCTTTACCTTGTCACGGATACCGGCTTTTTCCGCTTCTTTAACCACTTCGCCCATAACCGGCATGGTAGTCGTCAGCAAGGCGGAACAGCAGATGATCTGGCAGTTCTGCTCAATCGCAGTCTTTACATAGGTTTCCGGAGCAACGTCCGTTCCCAGGTCCACAACCTCCAGGCCTTTGCCCTCCATCATCATCTTTACCAGATTTTTGCCGATGTCATGCAGGTCGCCCTTTACCGTACCAATGCAGACCTTGCCCGCTGCCTCTACGCCGCTTTCAGCCAACAGGGGCTTAAGCAGGGTAGTGCCCATATTCATCGCGCGGGCAGCCACCAGAACCTCCGGAACGAAAACCTCGTTCTTTTTGAACCTGTCGCCGACAACATCCATCCCGGCAAGCAGGCCCTTCTCCAGAATGTCCTGCGCGGGAATGCCTTCATCAATAGCCTGCTGAACCAGCTCCTTGACGATCTTTGCTTTCCCTCTTTGCAGATTCTCAGAAATTTCACTTAAAATGCTCATGTCTTTTCCTCCTGGCATTGATGCCTTTTCTTATTGATTGTTTATTTATTTCTGATCTTTTCCCACGCCTGATAGACGCGATATACATTTTCCGGATTCGCTCCCGGCCCGAACTCGCACTGTGCGATACAGCCGCCATCCTGCCACAAGGTCCTGTAAACCGATTCTACTGCCTGGTCGATATCCGCCGTCGTCCCTCTCGGCAAGAGATGCTGGCGGTCAATCTCGCCCCAGAAGGTGATCTTTCCTTTATAAGGCGCCAGGTTTTCAAGCCCCATGCAGAACAGCTGGCTGTTGACCGCATCCAGCCCCAAGTCAATCAGCTTCGGAATAATCCGCAGGATGTTCCCATCCGAATGCATGAAGATTTTTTTGCCGTTTTGATGCGCAATATCGATATAATCGCGGTACATCGGCCCGAAATATTCATCCCACAGCTGCGGATTGATCAACAGATCATTTTGGGAGCCCCAGTCGTCCATCATATTCAAGGAATCCACCTCGGTTTTGGCCCATTTTTCCATCAGGCGGCTGTAGAAATCGTGCATCCGCTTCATGAATTCCAACAGCTTGGGCGGCGGATCCATCAGATCCATATAGAGGTTCGCGGTCCCCCGGATAAACTGGAGCTGCTCGAAAGGTCTGGGGCAGCAGGAAGCGAATAAAAATTTCCCCTGCTTCTGCTCGCAGGAACGGTTGACCTGGTCGATGTCAAAGCTCAAAAGCTCCTCCGGAATATGTACCCGTCCGACATCGTCCCAGTCGTCATCCTCCACGATCGGCTGTTTTACCTCTCCAATCACGCCGCGGTGGATGTTTGTGAAAATGCAGCCCCACTCATCCACATATTCCCCGACCGCATAGGCATCTCCCTTGGTGACGGGCTGTTCCTTCAAAACCGTATCCGGTCCGTCGAAATCCCACTCAAAGTCCCGGGAGAGCCGTTCCATCATTTCCGGACAATGCTCCTGCGCCCAAGGCAATGACCAGAGCTGTCTTGGGATGCGCTCCTGGGTGTTGGTAAAATTAAGCGTACTCAACACACGTTCTTTGGATGTCATTGCATCCTCCCTTCCCTGAAAAAGCTTCAGAAAACCGCTTGTATTTACTTTCAAAACGATTATAATAGATATAAATTCATTCTGCATTCAAAATCATATTTAATACGATTTTATAGGTTTCCATCTATTTTCAGAATTTCAGGGAGGCGCCATGATTCCTTTGATTGATGAGCCCTGCTGGACTCCCCACCGTAAGATCCTGACCCCCGAGCAGACGCAGCTTCCCTGGCTGCAGTCCTTCGGCTTTCAGACCTCCGGCAAAGCCGAAACCCCGCTCGCAACCCATTTCCATCCCGGCTGTATGGAAATCGTCTTTCTGCTCAAGGGCTTCCAGATGTACGAAACTTTCGGACATCTGTTCCGGCTCACCGGCTATGATGTTTTCGTGGCCCGCATGGAGGAGCCGCACAGCTCGGGGGATTCCCCGGAGCAGATCAGTGAGCTGATGTGGTTCCAGCTCCGTCTTTCCGCCCTCACGCAGACCTTCCGCGAGCCCCAGGCATCCCAGCTTGTTTCTTCCCTTCAAGGGTTGCCCCGGATATTCCGCGGGAACGCCGCCCTGGAGAGCCAGCTCAGAGAAGCTTTTTTCTGCTTGGCATCCTCCGACCCGATCGCCCAGGCATTGGGGCAGGAGCTTTTCACCAGCTGCCTTTACCGTATGATCCTGCTTTCCCGCGAGCTGAAACCGCTTCAAGCCGATCAGATCAGCGAAGCTATCGTCTACATCCACGAACATATCGACGAACCGATCGCACTGGAAAATACCGCGGCAAGCTGTGGGCTTTCCCTTTCCCGCTTCAAGTCCAAATTCAAGGAGGAAACCGGCATCACACCTCGGGCTTTTATCAACTATGTCAAAATCGCGCGCGCCAAGCAGCTCCTAAAGCAGGGGCTTTCCGTCACCAAAGTGTCGGACAGGCTTTCTTTTGACACGCCGAACTATTTTGCTACTCTTTTTAAAAAGTACACAGGCAAAACGCCCAGCCAGTACCAAAACAGCCCTTCTCAGGAATCCGACTTCGTGTAATCCCGGCAAGCCTGGATATACGCCTTGATGTTTTCCCAGGGCACTTCCGGCTCCAGCATATGAGTAGGCGAAACCAGAAGCCCTCCCTTTTGGCCTGCGATATCCAAATTTTTGAATACCTCTGCACGCACTTCCTCAGGGGTTCCAAAGGGCATGGTCGTCTGTGTTCCGATTGTCCCATGGAAAGAGATCCGATCCCCATATTTGGCATGGATCTCCCCAAAATCCATACATTCGGGCTGTACCGGGTTCAGGACATCGATCCCAACTTCGATCAGATCCTCGATAAAAGGCTCGACAAATCCGCAGGAATGATAAAAAATGACCACTTCGGGATTGATGGCCCTCGCGGCATCCACCACCTTTTTCAGCCGGGGCTTGATCCAGGCCTGATAAAGCTCCCGGCTCATCATGATGGTGCGCTGCATCCCCACATCATCCCCAAAGTAGAGCATATCCACCCCGGTTTTGACATAGTATTCCGCCCGCTGTACCGCCAAGGCTGTCACCTTATCCAGCACGAATTCTGCCATTTCCTCCTCGGACATCATGTCCATCATCAGCACTTCCATCCCCCGCATATACCAGGCGGTTTCCCAGACCGTACACTGCATATCCCCGCAGACCACCCTGTCCTGTGCCTTGAACGCCTGATTGCAGGCAAGCTGGGCGGCAACATCTTCCTCATCCCAGACAAATTCCGGGAAGGGGTAAGTTTCCAGCTCTTCTAAGGTTTCCATCCTTTCCAGCGGGTGCCGCATATGGGTCATATGCATCGCCGCCGCACTTCCCGGCTCGTTCGCTACCCCATAGATATCGATCGTCGCCCCCTCCTTCAGGTCGTCATAATAGCAGCGGAATTTCTCCGTATCACTGTCCTTAACGGGGATGCTCTTCGCATAGGCGATCGGCGAGGGCGTAAAACCGATTTCTTTCAAAAGCGCCTCTACTTTATCATTGCAGGTTTCCTGCAAATAGGGGCAAAAACTATACATAACGGGGATACGTTCATATCCTGTCCGTTTGATGATCGAAAAAAAGTTCTCGCGTTCAGTCATTTTCTCCACCCTTCTGCTGCCCGTGCAGCATTTTATTTGTCTGTTTTGGAATCCTTCTGGATTCCTGTATAGTTTTATGATATACTTAAAATGTCAGAAACGAAATGGACATTATGGGAATTATTATTTGTCAAATATGGGACTTGAAAAAACCAGACAGGAGGTCCTCATGCTTCCCTATCAAACAAGGGTTTCTTACCGTACCGTCGGCCCCAATAAAACCGCCGGGAATCTCTCCTGCGGCTTTATTTATAAACCAGACAGCCGCTGGAGCAACCGCAACATTACCTTCGACCATTACGGCGGCCTGCTCCTGCTTGACGGGGAAGGCGAGTATACCGATCACAATCATAACGGGGTGAAGCTCTCACGCAGCTGCTTTATCCAGAGGCTCCCGGGTATCAAGCACTCCACCCTCGTCAAGCCGGACGGAAAATGGCTTGAATTCTTTATCTGCATCAGCGCAGAAAGCTATCACAACCTCCTCGCCATGGGGCTGATGTCCGATCAGCCAGTCATGCGCTGTGACGAGGCCGCTGTAGAAGAGTTCCTCCCAGCGGCTCAGAAGATGCTGGCATCCATGCAGCGCGCCGATGAGCGCACCCTGGTCCAGCTCTATTTCGAAGCTCAGCAGCTGCTTTGTACCCTTACTTCCCGCTGCTCTCACTCGCAGGAGGAGGACGACCGGATCCGCTTCGTATGTCGCCAGATCGAGCGCTGTTCCGGCCGGATCACCGGGCAGGAGCTGGCTTCCCAGATGAAAATGGGCTACGAGACGCTCCGGAAGCAGTTCAAGGTTTCTACTGGGCTTTCCATCGGGCAATATGCGATCCGTGTCCGGGTCAACCGTGCGAAAGCACTTCTGCTGCACTCCAACCTTCCCCTCGAGAAGCTCGCCTTCCAGCTCGGATATCCGGACTGCTTCTCTTTCTGCAAACAGTTCAAGCAGCATACCGGCCTTTCCCCCTCCCAATTCCGGAAAATGAATTAGCCCTCCTCTGGAAAATCAAGGCGAATAAGGGCAAAATTTTTCCGTCGACAGCGAAGTTTTTACAATTCTTTCATACCTTGCCTGTTCGTATCGGGTAAAATAAGAAATAGAACGCAGGCGCCATAGGAGGTCTGACCGATGTTTGGATATGTAAAGCCCTGTAAGCCGGAATTGAAAGTCAAGGAATTTGACACCTTTAAGGCGATTTACTGCGGGCTTTGCAAACAGCTTTCCAAAGCCTACGGCCCACTGGCCAGCCTGACTCTCAGCTATGACTTCGCCTTTGTTGCTGCGCTTTCCCTCGGGCTGTCCGATCAGTGCGGCGGGTTCAGGAAATGCCGCTGCGTGGCGAACCCGCTGAAACGCAAAGCCTGCGTCATCCCCAGCGAGGATCTGAATTTCTGTGCCTCTACCGCTATGCTGATGGTTTATTATAAAATCAAAGACGATCTTCAGGATTCCCGGTTCTGGGGGAAACTCCGAAGCCTCCTTCTTCTTCCCTTAGCCGCTGCGGCACGGAAAAAAGCCCGCCGCCTTTATCCGGAAACCGACCAGGTTCTGTCCGAAGTTTGGGTTCGTCAGGCTGTTGTTGAACAGGAAAGTTACCCTAGTATTGACCGTGCCGCAGACCCCACGGCCTCCGCTTTAGGAAAAATCTGCGAAACACTCTCAACGGATACACGGCAAAAGGCGATCCTCTCCCGCTTTGGGTATCTAACCGGGCGGTATGTCTATTTTGCCGACGCGCTGGATGATCTCGAGGAGGATCAGAAAAGAGGCGGGTATAATCCCTTTCTGGTGCGGTTTTCAGACCGTCAGGCCAGTTTACAGGAAATCCGGGACTATGCCGTAGGGGTGCTGAACCTCACCATTGGAGAATTAGCCGCCGCTTATGAACTGCTGGACCTGAAACGATATAAAACTATTTTAGATAACATCATTTACCTGGGGCTTCAACAGGAAATTCAGGTAATTTTGCAAAAAGGCTCACATTCTAATAGAAAGAAAGGAGCCCGCCAACAGACGGGCGTATGGTCTGATCATGAATAATCCCTATGAACTCCTCGGGGTAAACCCAGGCGCAACAGACGAAGAAGTCAAAAATGCCTACCGTGAATTGGCCAAAAAATATCACCCGGACAATTATGCCGACAGCCCGCTTGCCGAATTTGCGAATGAAAAAATGCAGGAGATCAACGCTGCTTTTGATGCAATCATGAACGAGCGCCGCAAAAACGGTTACCGTCCGCCGGATCCGCAGCCGAACCCCGGTTATTCCCAGCAGTATGCCTATTCCTCCAATTTTGGCGATATCCGCGCCATGATCCAGGCAAACCGCCTGGTAGAAGCGGAGGAACTGCTGGACGGCATCCCGCTGGACCGCCGCGACGCAGAATGGTATTTTCTGAAAGGCAGTGTATTCTATTCCCGCGGCTGGCTGGACGATGCCATGAACCATTTCTCTACGGCCTGCCGTCTGAACCCGAATAACACCGAATACCGCGCCGCGTTCAACCGGATGGGATGGCGCCAGCAGGGAAATGCAGGCGGCTTCGGGCGGGGCGCTTATCGCACACCGGCTTCCGGAGGCATGGGTGGATGCGGGCCCTGTGATGTCTGCTCCGCACTGATCTGCACCGATTGCTGCTGTGAATGTATGGGCGGCGACTTTATCACCTGCTGCTGAGCAAACGATCTGCCAGCCCGGAGGAGAGCCGGCCTGCCCCTCCGGGTTCCATACGGATACCCCAAGCACTTCTGTTTCTGATGAAATGCTTTGACTATTAAAGGAAGTGACCCTTTTGCCTTTTTCCTCCAAACCTGCCAGACGGGTCGCCTTCGGCGGTATCCTCTGCGCGCTCAGCCTGCTCAGCCTGTTCCTATCCGGCATCTTCCCTTATGCAGAATATACCTGCCCTGCTTTGGCCGGCATCTTTCTGATGCCGCTGGTAAGTGACTATGGCCGCCGGACAGCCTGGATCGCCTGGGGCGCAATCAGCCTGCTGGGTTTCTTTGTCACGCCCAATAAAGAGGCTGCCGCGCTGTTCTTCGTATTCCTTGGATACTACCCCATCCTGAAAAGCCATCTGGAACAGCTCCGATCCCGCCGGGCTGAAATTATGGTGAAGCTGTTAATTTTCAATCTGGCCATGCTTGCCGCTTATGGGTTCCTTGTCCTGCTGCTTGGAATGTCCGAGCTGATCAAGGAGATGAACATAGGGCTGAAATACGGCATATTCCTGTTTTGGCTAGCTGGGAATGTTATCTTCCTGTTCTACGATCTGGCCCTCAGCCGGATTGCCTGGATGTACGATCTTCGGATCCGCCCAATGCTGAAACATCTGCGCTGAATTGAAAAACTCAAAAGCCTGGATACCAACTTGGTATCCAGGCTTTCATCTATAAGGAGAATAGAAAGTTACAGGGTTTCTGCAAACTTTTTACCGTATTCCTTGGCATTTTTCAAGTCTTCTTCAGAGGGGACAAAGATCACCCGGAAGTCCTCCGGGTAGACATTCAGACGGAGCGATTCCAGACGCTGACGCACATTTTTGCAGCCTTCCCCACTCCAACCATAAGAGCCGAATACCGCCGCCGGACGCTTTTGAATATTCACCGCATCAATGCAAGCCAGCAAATTCCATACTGGCGGCACCGCATCCCGATTCAAAGTCGGTGTGCCGATCGCAAAACCGGTACTCTGGTTCAGCAGATCAGCCAATGTGGCTAAATCATGCTGGATGATGTCATAGCACCCAACCTCTGCATCCGGATGGGCTTCACGGATACCCAGAGCAATCGCTTCCGCCAGTTTCTCCGTATTATGGTACGCACTGCAATAAAATACCGGAATCCGCTTATGGGAGGATTCTTCAACGCGGCTCCATTCCCCGTAGAGCTCCAGAACTTTCGGAAGCAGGCCGTCCTTGGTCAGCACCGGACCATGACTGGTTGCCGCCATTCGGTAAGAAAGGCCTGACAGCTTGTCCAAGCCTTGCCGGACATAGCCGGCAAAAGGCCCGAAAATCGCATCATAATACCCTTTGAGAGCCGAAAAATAATGTTCCTGATAGAACCCAAGGATCTTGGTATCCAGCATCCGCGGTTCGCAGAAATGAGAGCCCAGAAAATCACAGGTGAACACAACCTCATCGCTCTCCAAATAGGTGAACATGGAATCCGGCCAGTGCAGGAAAGGCGCATTGACAAAACGGAGCGTATGCCCGCCAAACTCCAGGGTATCCCCGTCCTTGGCAATGATAATATTCAGATCCGAACGGTTGGTGATATTTTTTAGATAAAGCGAGCCTGCCTGAGAAACCACAATCTTCAGATTGGGAAGCAGCCGGGACAATTTTTCTACGGATCCAGAGTGATCCGGCTCATTATGGTTCATGATCAGATATTCAATTTCGTTCAGATCCAGAACTTCTTTCAGATTTTCCAGATAATTGTCCAGAAAATCCAAATGAACCGTTTCCACCAGTGCGGAAGCGCCTTCCCCTTTGATCAGGTAGGAGTTATAGGAAGTGCCAAACTCGGTTGCCATTACAATATCAAAGACCCGGAGGTTCGGGTTCAAAACGCCAACACTGTACACATGCTCGCTGATTTTAATTGCAGACATAATCGATACCTTTCTTTTTTAGCTGGATAAAAAACTTTCTATGTATAGTCGGCACACCCTCAAATCGATATCCGATTTAAGGGTCAGGCTTTGCCTGTTCGCGCATAAAATGCGCTATGCACCGTCTATGAAGCCCTACCGCTTCGCTGCCCACTGCGGCATATCATGCCGCAGTGTTGAAAAGAAGCATTGGCTTCTTTTCAAGTGCGTTGACTATAGATGAAAATAGAGAGGAGCCCTCTCTGTTTTCATCTAATAGGATTCACTTATTCCTCAGAGAACTGATCCTTGCCAACGCCGCAGAGCGGGCAAACAAAATCGTCCTTGACTTCCTCCCAGGGAGTGCCGGGAGCAATCCCCTGATCCGGACAGCCTTCTTCTGGGTTGTACACATACCCACAAATGTCGCAAACATAATTTTTCATTGCAAAACTCTCCTTTTTATTGATTGATTTTAATAATACCACGAAAGTATATTTTTGTAAAGCCTATTTCAGCATTTTCCGCAAATATTGCCCTGTATAAGACTTTTCAGATTTCGCCACCTGCTCCGGAGTGCCCTTGGCTACCACCATGCCGCCGCGATCCCCCCCATCCGGGCCCAGGTCAATAATGTAGTCGGCAGTCTTGATGACGTCCAGATTATGCTCGATAATCAACACCGTATTCCCGCCCTCTACCAAGCGGTTCAGCATATCAATCAGCTTATGCACATCCGCCGTATGCAGGCCTGTCGTTGGCTCGTCCAGGATATACAGCGTTTTTCCGGTTGAACGCCGGGAAAGCTCGGTTGCCAGCTTAACCCGCTGCGCTTCGCCGCCGGAAAGCGTCGTTGCAGGCTGTCCCAGCTTTACATAACCCAATCCCACATCATAAAGGGTTTGGATTTTACGCTGCACCTTGGGAATGGAGTCAAAGAAAGACAGCGCTTCCTCAATCGTCATATCCAGCACTTCATCAATCGACTTCCCCTTATATTTTATCTCCAATGTTTCCCGGTTATACCGTTTTCCCTTACAAACTTCGCAGGGGACAAAAATATCCGGCAGGAAGTGCATTTCAATTTTTAAGATCCCGTCGCCCTCACAGGCTTCGCACCGCCCCCCTTTCACATTAAACGAGAACCGGCTGGAGGTATACCCTTTCATCTTGGCCTCATTGGTCATGGCGAAGAGCTCCCGGATATCGGTGAACACGCCGGTATACGTGGCCGGATTGGAGCGCGGCGTCCGGCCGATGGGAGATTGGCTGATATCCACAATCTTGTCCAGCAGTTCGGCGCCTTTCAGCTCTTTATGAGCGCCGGACTTGACCCGGCTGTTATTGACCCGTTTTTCCAGTTCCTTAAAGATGACCTCGTTCACCAGGGTGGATTTCCCGGAACCGGATACGCCGGTAACGCAGGTCATAACGCCCAGCGGAATTTTCACGTTAATGTTCTTCAGATTATTTTCCGCCGCACCGGTGACGGTCAAAAACTCCCCGGTGCCTTTCCGCCGGACTGCCGGGATTTCAATCCTTTTCCTTCCGCTCAGATACTGGCCTGTCTGGGACGCCTCGCAGTTGATAATATCCTCTACGCTTCCGGCGCAGACCACCTCGCCTCCGTGAACGCCGGCTCCCGGGCCGATGTCCACGATATAATCACAAGCGCGCATGGTATCCTCGTCATGCTCTACCACGATCAAGGTGTTCCCCAGATCCCGCAGGCGCTTCAACGTTGCGATCAACTTGTCGTTATCCTTTTGATGCAGCCCGATACTGGGTTCATCCAGGATATACAACACCCCTACCAGGGACGAACCAATCTGGGTCGCCAATCGGATCCGCTGGCTTTCCCCACCCGAAAGCGTCCCTGCCGAGCGGGCAAGGGTCAGATAGTCCAAGCCGACGCTTTCTAAAAAAGTCAGACGCTCTTTGATTTCCTTCAGGATCTGCTCTGCAATCATCCGGTCCCGTTCACTCAGCTCCAAAGAATTGGTAAACGCCAGCGCCTGGGTAATGGACAGCTTACAGAAATCGCTGATATTTTTCCCACCCACCGTTACCGAGAGGATTTCTTTTTTCAACCGTTCCCCATGGCAGTCAGGGCAAAGCAGCGTACTCATACATTGGGTGATTTCTTCCCGGATATAGCTGGACTGGGTTTCCCGGAAACGGCGCTCCAGGTTATTGACAATCCCTTCAAAGTCTGTCATATAGGTCCCCTCGCCGTATTCGTTTTTACGGGTCATTTTGATGCGTTCCCCACCCGTCCCATAAAACAGGATCTCCTGCGCCTTTGGCGAAAGCTCACGGAAGGGCGTATCCAACGAAAAGCCGTAATGCTCACCCAAAGCTTCATAGTACATCTGGGCAATCGTACCCGACGCCTGCCCATAATACCACCCGCTGGCCTTGATTGCTCCTCCCCGGATCGAAAGCTCCTTGTTCGGGACGATCAAGTCCGGGTCTACTTTCATAAAGGTTCCCAAGCCCGTGCATTTCTCACAGGCGCCATAGGGATTATTAAAGGAAAACATCGAGGGTTCCAGTTCCCCCAGGCTGACGCCATGCTCCGGGCAGGCGTAATTCTGGGAAAAAAGCAGATCCTCCCCGTCCAGCACATTGATGAGCGCCAGACCGCCGGTCAGTCCGATCGCTGTTTCCAGCGAATCCGTCATCCGGGAACGTACATCCTCCCGGATGACCAGACGATCCACCACGATTTCGATATCATGCTTTTTGTTCTTTTCCAGCTTGATCTCTTCAGACAGATCATAGATATTCCCATCCACCCGAACCCGGACAAAACCGGATTTCCGCGCGGCTTCAAATTCTTTGGTATGCTCCCCTTTGCGGCGGCGTACCACCGGAGCAAGCACCTGCACCCGGGTCTGGGCTGGCAGCGCCATTGCCTGATCGACCATCTGGTCAATACTCTGCTGTTTAATCTCCCGGCCGCAAACCGGGCAGTGGGGTACGCCGATCCGCGCATAAAGCAACCGAAGGTAATCATAAATTTCCGTCACTGTGCCCACTGTAGACCGCGGATTTTTGGAAGTCGTTTTCTGATCGATCGAAATCGCCGGGGAAAGCCCCTCGATCGAATCTACATCCGGTTTGTCCATCTGTCCCAAAAACTGGCGCGCATAGGAGGACAGGCTTTCTACATAGCGGCGTTGGCCGTCTGCATAAATCGTGTCAAAAGCCAGGGAGGATTTCCCCGAACCGGAAAGCCCGGTCAGGACAATAAACTGATCCCGCGGAAGTTCCAGGTCAATATTTTTGAGATTATTTTCCCGTGCCCCTTTGATAATAATTTTCTCAATACCCATATGTTTCCTCTTCTCATCCTATGAATTTCTCAGCTTTTCAATCTTGTCCCGCAGATACGCTGCCTGTTCAAATTCCAGCAGCTTGGCGGCGTTTTTCATCTCCGCCGTCAGCTTCTTAATCAGTGCATTTTTCTCCTCCAGCTTCATATGCTTCATTTTGAGATTCTTAATATCATTTTCCTCTTTTTTGGAAATTTCAATCACAGCGCGGATATCCTTTTTAATGGTCTGCGGGATGATCCCGTGCTCCTCGTTGTACTGCATTTGGATCGCGCGGCGGCGCTCTGTCTCCCGAATAGCCCGCTCCATTGAGCCGGTGACCGAATCCGCATACATGATGACGCGGCCATGGGCATTCCGGGCCGCCCGGCCGATCGTCTGGATCATGGAGGTCTCCGAACGGAGGAACCCCTCCTTATCCGCATCCAGGATGCAGACCAGCGACACTTCAGGGATATCCAATCCTTCGCGGAGCAGGTTGATGCCTACCAGGACATCGAATTCGTCCATACGCAGGTCCCGGATAATCTCCATACGCTCCATTGTATCAATATCGTGATGCAGATAACGGACGCGCACCTCCATTGAATCCAGATAGCTGGTCAAGTCCTCCGCCATTTTTTTGGTCAGGGTGGTTACCAGCACCTTCTCCCCTTTTTGTGTTACCCCATTAATTTCGAACAGCAGATCCTCGATCTGTCCTTCGACCGGTTTTACCGTAATTTCCGGATCGACCAGCCCTGTCGGCCGGATCACCTGCTCGACGGTATTCTGGCTGTGCTCCTTTTCAAAGGGTCCGGGAGTTGCGCTGACATAGACAATCTGATTGGTTTTCCCATAGAATTCATCAAAAGCCAACGGACGGTTATCCGCCGCGGAAGGCAGACGGAAGCCGTAATCAATCAGCGTTTCCTTCCGCGCCTTATCGCCGAAATACATCCCCCGCACCTGGGGGACGGTCACATGGGATTCATCCACAAAGAGCAGGTAATCCTCCGGGAAGTGATCCAGCAGGGTGTAGGGCACACTGCCCGGCGCCCGGCGGGAAAGGACACGGGAGTAGTTCTCAATCCCTTTGCACATCCCGATTTCGCGCAGCATTTCCATATCATAGCGGGTGCGCTGCTCGATCCGCTGGGCTTCCAGCAGCATCTGGCGATCCTTGAAATAGCGGATACGCTCAGACAGCTCGTCCTCAATATCCTGGATCGCTTCTATCATTTTATCTGGCGGGACAATATAATGGGAAGCAGGGTAGATAGCCACATGCTCCACCACACTTTTCACATCCCCGGTCAGCGGGTTGATCTCGCTGATCCGATCCACTTCATCCCCGAAAAACTCCACCCGGATCGCCGTATCCATCGCGTAAGCCGGATAAATTTCCACGACATCCCCGCGGACCCGGAATTTATTCCGGATAAAGTTCACATCATTCCGCTCGTATTGGATCCCTACCAGCCGCCGGAGCAGATCGTCCCGAGGGATTTCCGTTCCCGGACGCAGAGAGATCACCATCGTCCGATAGTCGATCGGGGAACCCAGCGAGTAAATACAGGATACCGACGCGACAATAATCACATCCCTCCGTTCAGACAAAGCGGAGGTAGCACTATGCCGCAGTTTATCGATTTCATCGTTAATGGCGGAGTCCTTCTCAATATAGGTATCCGTACTCGGGACATACGCTTCCGGCTGATAATAATCATAATAGGAGACGAAATACTCCACCGCATTATTCGGAAAGAATTCACGGAATTCGCTGCACAGCTGTGCGGCCAAGATTTTATTATGTGCCAGTACCAGGGTCGGCTTATTGACCTTGGCGATAACGTTTGCCATCGTAAACGTCTTACCAGAACCGGTAACGCCCAAAAGAGTCTGCCCCTTCTTCCCAGAGAAAATCCCAGCAGCCAGCGATTCAATTGCCTGCGGCTGGTCACCAGTCGGACGGTAATCCGACTTGAGTTCAAAATGATCCATCCTTCCTGCCTTTCTTCCTTAAAGCCAAAGATCTGAATGCAATTCCCGGATAGAGCTTCCTCCATCCTGGGCGATAATAATATGATCTACCAGTTCAATTTCCAGCGGCCGAAGCGCGTGTATCAGCCAGTGAGTTACCGTACAATCCGAGTTGGAAGGAAGGGAGAGCCCTTTGGGATGGTTATGTGCCAATACAAGGCGTTTGCAGTTTTTCCCAAACGTCAGCCTGACCAGCTCTTGCAATTGAAACACACTGGAGTCCGGATCCCCCTCCCCGATTTTGCTGCACCGGATTGGGCAAAGCGCGGAATCCAGAAAAAGCAGGTAAATCTCCTCCATCGTACGCCCCAGAAAATACGGGGATATGTAGGCGACCAATTTGGACACATTGTCCAACGGTTCATGCTCCTTGACGGCGCGGTCAATCGAATACGCCCGGCACAGGTCCGGAATCAGCTTGAGCAGAACCGCCGAATTCTCCCCCATCCCTTTCAGGCTGCAAAGCTCTTCATAAGGAGCGTCGAATACCTCGGACAGGCTTCCGAAATGATTCAGCAGCTCATGTGCCAGGGGATTCGTATCCTTTTGAGGGATCCCGTAAAAGAGAAGCAGCTCCAGGATATTATGCGGTTCAAATGAATCCAGCCCCTGCTCCAAATAACGCTTTTTCATCCGCTGACGGTGCTGCTTATGCAGCCCGTCGGACTGTTCTTTCTTCACCGCAGTCCCTCCCGCCTTTCTTGCATTTTGGTACGTTTTATTATAGCCTTTTTTCATCGTTTTGAAAAGATCCTTTTGAACAATTCGGCTCATTATGCTATAATAAGCACAGCGTGCTTATTATATAGATGGCCAGGGCGATCCGTTCGCGCAGGCTCACTGCCGCCCGAATGGCCGATTATACCATTCCGCGCGGAGCGCTTCATGCTATAATAAGCACAGCGTGCTTATTATACAGATGGCCAGGGCGATCCGTTCGCGCAGGCTCACTTCCGCCCGAATGGCCGATTA
>CANAQK010000041.1 GCA_947363605.1 uncultured Clostridia bacterium
GCTGAACAGGCGGAGGAGAGCCTGCTTGAAGGCGAACAGGCCGAAATCGGGTGGGGGATCTTTAACGAACCAGGCAGGAAGGCCCCATGAGCGAAGCCAGGCCGCTTGTATCGGTTTTAATGGGTGTCTATTACCGCCGCCCTGACGTCGGGCTGCTGGCCCGGAGCATCTACTCCATACTGGAGCAGGACATGGGGGACTTCGAGCTGCTTATCTGCGATGATGGCTCCAGTGAAATGGCCGTCCGGTTCCTGGACGAATCTGCCGAAAAAGATTCCCGCATCAGGCTGATCCGCCCCGGCGGCGCTTTTTCGCTTCCGGCAAAGCTCAACCGCTGTCTGGAACAAGCCCGGGGGCTGTATATTGCCCGGATGGATGATGACGATTATTCCTATCCGGAGCGTTTCTTCCGACAGTTGGAATATTTGCAGGAAAACCCGCAGGTAAGCTTTGTGGGGTGCAGTGTGAACCTGATCCGCAGTGGCCGTGCGGCAGGCCGGTGGGATTTTGCCGAACGCCCGCAGGTAAAGGATTTCTATTTTAAGCAGCCGTTTATCCATCCGAGCCTGATGTTCCGGCAGGAGTGCCTGATGGCGGTGGGCGGTTACTCGGAGGAGAAATCGGTCCTTCTCTGCGAGGACTATGACCTGCTGCTGAGGCTGTACGCGGCCGGTTACAGGGGAGCCAACCTCCAGGATGCGCTGCTGGATTATACGGTTCCGGACTCGGCGAAAGGGAACCGGAGGATGAAGCACCGCTGGAACGAAACAGTTACCCGGTACCGGCGGTTTCGGGAACTGGGCGAGCTTCCCCGGGCATTTCCCTATGTGGTGAAGCCGCTGGCGGTGGGGCTGCTTCCCGAATTTATTTTGATCAGGCTGAAAAGGGATTTATGAAAATACCGAAAAAGAGCATTTGATTTATTTCAATAATTTTAAGGGGATATAATTTTGAAAAATGAAGGTTTTATACAGTGGAAATAAAGGAGAGCGTCTATAGCCGATTTTCGGCGCCGTTGCTGTTGGATTATGTATACTGGATCTTACAGCAGGCACAGGAGAAAAAACTGAAAACATTATATTTTTTGGCGAGAGATGGCTATTTACTTCGAAAAATAGCGGCCAGTGTATGCAAACATCTTCAGCTTTCGATTGAATGCCGCTATTTGTACTGCTCCAGATCCTCCTTGCGTATGCCGTCCTACTGGTTAATCGGGGAAGAAGCTTACGATTTACTGCTCTTAGGAGGATATCAGGTTTCGATATTCTCTGTTTTATCTCGCGCCGACCTTACGCAGAAGGAAATGCAGATGGTTTGCCGGGACTGTGAACTGGATTACGGCAGGTCCTCAGAGCTTCTTACAAAGGGAGAATTTCGGATGCTCTGTGAAAGGCTGCGCCGCAGCACTGTTTACCGGGAGCTTGTACAAGCAAAATCAGTGGCGGCTTATGAAGGTGCAGAAGAGTATTTCCGAGCAGAAGGATTAGTTCATGCCCAGCGCATTGCCCTGGTAGATAGTGGATGGACTGGCTCTATGCAGCGATCCATACGCCAGCTGTTGGAGCATATGGGGTTTCGGGGCGAGTTGATGGGATTTTACTATGGAATGTATGCTTGTCCCAAAGAAAAGGCGGACGGCGCCTATTACACATTTTTATTCAATCAACAGGGAAAGCTGAGAGACAAAATACACTTTTGCAACAATCTTTTTGAATGTATGCTTTCGGCGCCTCACGGTATGACAGTAGGATACCGAAAAGATGGGACCCCTCTATTGAGGCCATATCCAAAGGATCACATGGCAGAGGCCGTGGAGCATCAAATTGAAGAAACACTCCTTGCTGTTGAGCAGGAAATTGGCAAAGTGAATTTGCGGAGCTTTTCACCTGAAAAAGCCAAAAAAAGAGCCCGGAGGCTCATTACGCGATATATGGCGCATCCCACTGCAAAAGAGGCAGCGCAGTATCAATCTTTTTTCTTCTGCGATGATATTACAGAGGCTTACTGCTGTCCGTTGGTGGATTCCCGGCAGATACAGGCGTTAAAAGGGTACTCCCTTCCGGCAAGGGTTTTGCGCCGCTTAGGGTGGAAGGGAAGAAACGGTCAAGCATCGGCAGAATTGTTTTGGCCCTATGGGACAATGGCGTTTTTGCCGCCTGTAAAACGGTGGTGGTACCGATGGAATGTGTATATTTGGGAGTGGATACGTTATGTCAATCGGTAAAGGCGCTTTTAGCAGGATAAATCCCGCTGAGAGCATTGAAAATTGGAAAGAGAGGAATGGGGAGTTTTACGCATATGAGGAGTTTAAAAACGATTAAGCATCGGCTGTATTATTATTTTGCCGAAAAGAATTGGGGTGTTCGCCGGGAGTATGGCCCTTATGTAGATGCACATCAAGAGGATCATCACTCCCATCGATGGAAGCACTGGTGGCTTTTGATCCGTTTGAATTGGCACTACCGTATCTTGCGGTCCTCTAAGCCTCTTCTGAAGAGTCAAAATCCGGCAGTAAAACCGTCAGCTAGGCCTAAACCTGGGGTGCCATTTTTCCCTAAGCCTGAAAGTGAAAAGAGAAATTGGCCCAAAGCTTATCATTTAGCAAAGGCATTACTGAAATATGATGTTATTTCCTTTGATATTTTTGATACCTTGTTGCTTAGAAAATTAAATGGGCCTGTGGATCTGTTTTCGATTGTAGGAAACAAACTGAATAATTGGGATTTTTATTCACTTAGACGGCAAGCGGAAAGAGAAGTTCGTGCCCTTCGCGCAGAACAAGGTTTCTCTACTGAGATAACACTCTATGATATATACGATCGAATTGCTTTATATACAGGAATTGACCCCAAATATGGTGCTGAGGTCGAATTTGGAGTAGAATGTGATATTTGCTTTGCGAACCCTTATCTACATCAGGTTTACTCCATGTTAAAGGCAATGGGCAAAACGGTAGTTGCCACCTCGGATATGTATCTGCCCAAGGATAAAATGAAGGAATTACTGGGGATTTGTGGATATGAAGATCTTGATGATGTTTTAGTTTCATGCGACTACCTGTGTAATAAGGGCGACAAAGGTCTCTTTGATATACTAAAAGAGAAGTATCATGATAGCTGCATTGTGCATATAGGGGATAACTGGATACATGATATTGTAAATGCCAGATCTTGCGGGATTGATGCCAGACATTATGTTGCTTGCCGCGCATTAGGCGATCTGCATAGATGCGTGGGGATGTCGCCAATGATACAGTCTGCATATCGCGGCATTATCAACAGCACCCTGCATAGCGGGGATCGGACATATTCTCGTGCCTGGGAATATGGCTTCATTTATGGCGGTTTGAGTGCATTTGCTTATGTTCATTGGATTCATGAAAACGCCATTAAGGATGGCGTAACCAAGCTTTTATTTACGGCTAGAGATGGATATATCTTTAAGAAAATATTTGATAATATTTACAATGATATTCCAAGCGAATATGTTTATTGGTCCAGATCCGCTGCTATTCGTGGTGGATTGAACGAAGATAGGAGTTATCGTTTATCGCATTTTTTATCTCGGAGAGTAGACTCAGGTGAAACCATAAACGACGCATTGGATATATGTAAAATAAAAAGTTTCGGCAGAGTTTTTAAGCAATATCAGATAGATTTGGATGAGAAAATCACATCAGAAAATATAGGTCAGTTAACAGAAATTGTATTAGAAAATATTGATGAGTATGATCAAGCTTTCCAATCTCAGATAGAGTATACGGAAAAATATTTGAACAGTGTAGTTGGAAACCATAAGAAGATTGGCATAGTTGATTTAGGCTTTTCCGGAAAAAATACATCTGTTTTAAAAAGGCATCTTCAAGGGCTTGGTTTAAAGAGAAGCGATATTTCTTTATATTTGATGGGAAATGTGGTTTTGTGGGATACTTGTGACGCTGTTTTATCCCAAAACATTAAAATATTTATGTTTGATTATGGATTAAATACCGCAGTGACTTCTAGGCTTATTTCCACAGGACGATATGGATGTGCGGTATTTGAGAAAATGTATGGGGCACCGCATCCTTCTTTTATGGGCTTTGGGAATCATGGAGAAATGGAATTTGCACCGCTTGAATCTGAAAATGTCCCTATCATTATAGAGTTGCAGCGTGGAATTATGGAGTTTTGTAACCGATATCACAATATGTTTTTCAATTATCCGGAATTATTTAATATTAGTGCATCAGATGCAGCTCAATCTATGATTCAATTATTAAACTATCCAAAAGCCGCAGAACTGGCTGTTGGAAAGATGGTGCAAGTATTCCGAGTATCGGTAAAAGATCAAGATACTCTTGCAAGCACGGTAAAAAAATAAGAGCAGGGGGGATCCTATGGTTATCTATCATACAGTGACCTATTATCACATTTTAAAATCCGCCGTTCATAAATTGAGATTTCATCCTGATGAAGACGGGGCCATATTGGTGCCTATAGGTCTGGAAAGGAAATGCAGCGGCCTTTTGAATTTTACAGCACAGGACGCTGTTTTCTCAAATGTTTGTTACTATGCCTGGCACAACAACCCGCCGGGCGGAGATGTGGAGCTTAAAGCAAAAGAAATCGATGCACAGCTTGAGGAGTGGTTTGGAAAGGACTACTTATCTCAATTTTCTGAAATCAATATCTGTCGAGGAGCTTATTATTTTGGTATTTGGGCATCACATCGAAAAGTGCCCTATAACTGGTTTGAGGAAGCTGATTGTTTCTTATCTGATCCACATTTTATTCGAGAGTCTGATGAAAAAACAAATCCTGTCCGGTATAAAATCGCGGAGGAATTGGGCAACTACACCGGGGACAACCCTTGTGTCCTCAGCAAGGTCGTTAAAATGTCTGCCCAGCTCCCTGGTTTCCATGATGACCTGGCGGTAGATTTTGATGTGCTTCGGGAGATGAAGCTGCTGTCCAAGGAGCAGCAGCAGATACTGCTGGATTTCTTTGATGTACCCAAGGAGTTGTCCTTCCCTCACAACAGCGCTTTAATGCTTACGCAGCATTTTTCCAACATGAATATGCTGACTTATGAGGAACAGGCGCTCATTTACCAGCTGACCTGCGACTATTATTTGGAGGGGTATCATCTTTTTTTCAAGTGGCATCCCACCGATATTACAGATTATCCCTCCTTTATGGAGGATGTAACCATGATTTCCGGCTCTTTTCCGGCGGAACTGCTCACGCTGGTGATCCAGGAGCCGCTGAAGGTATGCGGCTCGATTGAGTCGTCCGGTACAAAAAATCTGGCGCCAATCTGCGACCGTATCCTGCTTTTTAAGCGGGAGTATATTACAGACACCTTTATGCAGAATCACAGATATTATTTTTGTCTGAAATTGATGGAGCAATTTCCGGACAGACCGGTTTGTACCATTGGGATGAGCCAGTCCCATCTGGAAAACCTGCTGGAATTCGGTGATGTATCCGTACGGAACGGGATCACTTATCTGGAAACAGCCGAGGAAGCGATGGCTATACAAGCCCCCCAAATCTATCTGGTGGGTTCTCCCAAGGATACTGCGGATTTGATGCTTGAAGAATTCCTGAACAATAGAAATCCGGAAGATATGATGGTGTTTCTCAACAGCAATGATGAAAATGCGTTTTGGCAGATACGGGGCCAAATCCCTTACATTGTCAAAGAAATCCGGATTCGCGCCCTTGAGCCGGAGCTATATGGAAATGAGACCGGCTGTGAAAGGCTGTTTATATTTTCTCAGGACAAATCCCTGCTAAAGAAGGTGAACGAGATGAAATATATTAAAAAATTGCTGCAAACCGGTGTGGAAACAGCGGTGTTTGCGGAGCAGGACAAAGATGTTCAAATTGCTGCTTTGAAGGGGATGCTCAAAGCGACAGAAATACAGCTTCACCGCTATATGGCGGAGAACAAGCAACTAAAAGAAATGGGAACCGATACAAAATAAATATGATAGAATGGTAGGAAAATAGAATGAAGGAACAGGTTTTGGTGACAGGGGCCGATGGCTTTATCGGCAGTCATTTAACAGAAGAATTGGTTCGAAAAGGATATCCGGTCAAAGCATTTGTATACTACAATTCTTTTGGTACCTGGGGATGGCTGGATACCCTGCCTCGGGAGATTATGGAGCAGGTGGAGGTTTTCGCCGGAGACATCCGCGATCCCAACGGGGTGCGTGAAGCAATGAAGGGCTGCAAAGCCTGCTTCCATTTGGCGGCACTGATTGCAATTCCGTTTAGTTACCATTCCCCGGATGCGTATGTCGATACCAATATGAAAGGGACTCTCAATGTGCTGCAGGCAGCGCGGGATTTTGGAACCAGGCTGCTGGTAACCTCTACTTCTGAGGTTTATGGCACAGCGCAGTATGTCCCCATTGATGAAAGGCATCCCTATCAGGGACAGTCTCCCTATTCTGCTACCAAAATTGGCGCCGACCGATTGGCAGAGTCCTTTTATCGTTCTTTTAATATGCCAATTACGATTGTGCGTCCGTTTAATACCTATGGGCCGCGGCAATCGGCCCGCGCGGTGATACCAACCGTTATTACACAGCTTTTAGCTGGTAAGAGGGAAATCAAATTAGGGAGTTTAACGCCCACCCGTGATTTTAACTATGTGAAAGATACGGCCAATGGTTTTATTGCTATGTATGAATCAGATAAAACCATTGGTGAGGAAATCAATATTGCGACCCAGCGGGAAATTTCCATTGGACAGTTAGCCGAGGAAATTATCCGTCAGATTAACCCGGAAGCACAGATTATTTGTGACGAACAAAGGCTGCGGCCTGAGAAAAGTGAAGTCAATCGGCTTTTGGGTGCGAATGGGAAGATTCTTCGCCTGACGGATTGGAAGCCTCAATACACCTTTGAGGAAGGCTTGGCGGAAACCATCTCGTTTCTGAAGGAGAATATGGATAAATATAAAGTAGATATCTATAACATATAGAAGGAGGGAGAAATGTATGCAGGACGGGTTTATCCCTTTGTCTGTGCCTAATTTAAAGGGGAATGAATTGCAGTATGTGACTGCTGCGGTTGAAACGGAATGGGTTTCTACCGGGGGACCTTATGTCAATGACTTTGAGAGCAAATTAGCGGCCTATGTCCAGGCAAAAGGGGCGGTTTCCTGCCAAAATGGCACATCGGGTCTTCACATTTCGCTGCTGCTTACTGGGGTGACTTCCGAGGATGCGGTTATTGTCCCGACTTTAACGTTTATCGCTGCGGTCAATCCTGTGAAATACATTGGTGCAGAGCCGATTTTTATGGATTGTGATGATTCCCTCTGTATGGATCCCCTGAAGTTGGAACGTTTTTGCAGAGAAGAATGTGATTTTGACGGCGAGATCCTCAGGGACAAACAAACCGGCCGCAGGATAAGGGCGGTTCTGGTTGTACATATTTTTGGAAATATGGCCGATATGGAAAAAATTATGGACATCGCGAAGGCCTATCATCTGCAAATAGTAGAAGATGCCACCGAAGCAATAGGCACTTATTATACGGAAGGCGCATTAAAAGGGAAGTATGCCGGGACTATTGGGGATGTGGGGGTTTATTCTTTTAATGGAAATAAAATTATAACCACTGGCGGCGGTGGGATGATGGTTTCTGACCGGGAAGAGTTTTTAAAGGAAGCCAGGCACCTGACAACACAGGCTAAGACAGATGAGCTTTACTATATTCATGATAAAATAGGCTATAACTACCGGATGACGAATTTACAGGCTGCGCTTGGACTGGGCCAAATGGAACAGCTTGAAAAATTTATAGAGACAAAATCGCAGAATTACGCGCTTTATCAAAGCCTCATTGACGGCATGGAGGGGTATTCGATTCTTCCTTTCCGTCAGGGAACCCGGTCCAATCATTGGTTTTATTCATTGCTTTGTGCAGAAGGCCGCCAAGTGCGTGATGAGCTGATTTCCCGTTTTTCTGAACATAACATTCAGACCCGGCCCATATGGGGGTTAATTCATCAACAGAAGCCTTATGTGAACAGCCGCAGCTATCAAATTGAACGTGCCGCCTATTATTGGGAGCATGTGGTCAATCTGCCTTGCAGTACCAGCCTGCAAACGGAACAGGTTCGCCGTGTGGTTGAGGTATTACAAGCACGATAAGGAAAAGGAAGGGCTGCTTCATGGACTATAAAAACCTTTTAATTGAAGGGACAGCAACTGTTTTGGATGCAATGAAACAGTTGGATCAGGTGGCAAAGAAAGTCCTTTATCTGGTGGAAAATGAGGTATTGATCGGAGCGCTGTCCGATGGGGATATTCGGCGCTGGATCTTAACCGGAGGGGATCTGCATGCCCCTATTACCGGTATATTCAATCGGAATCCAAAGTTTCTGCCGGTAGGGGAATCCGAATCTGTAAAGGATTTCCTACAGGAAAATGGGATCGAGTCGGTTCCGCTGGTAGACGAACAGGGACATATCGTAAAGGTGGTCTTTTGGAATGAAAAAAAGCCTGTCCGACAAAAGGAGAAGCTTTGTCTTCCTGTGGTGATGATGGCAGGAGGAAAGGGCACGCGGCTGTATCCGTACACAAAGGTACTGCCGAAGCCTCTGATTCCGATTGGAGAGAGCCCCATTGCCGAAATTATTATGGATCGCTTTTATACAATGGGGTGTGAGGCTTTTTATCTGGTGGTCAATCATAAGAAAAATATGATCAAAGCATATTTTGGCGAAGTGGACAAGCCCTATACGGTAGAGTATGCAGATGAAATTCAGATGCTGGGAACCGGAGGCGGTATACGGCTGCTGAAAGGACGAATCAATGAAACTTTTATTCTAACCAACTGTGATATCCTTGTTGAGGCCGATTTTTCCGAAATTTACTCCCTACATAAACGGGATGGGAATGCCGTTACCATGATTTGCTCGCTGAAAAATTTTTCCATCCCTTATGGTGTGGTGGATATTGGCGAGCATGGTGAGGTTGCGGCCATGAAAGAAAAGCCGCAGATCTCTTTTTTTACCAATACAGGCAGCTATATTGTCGAACCGTGTGTGATTGATCTGATTGCAGATAACGAAAACATCGGATTTCCTGATGTGATTGCCCGCTGTCAGGAAAAGGGGCTGAAAACAGGAGTTTATCCCATCAATGAAGGGAAATGGATGGATATGGGGCAGTTGGACGAGATGGAGAAAATGTGCCTGCGCTTAAACGAGGAACACAAATGAAAAAAATCATTCTAATCGGCTGCGGCGGCCATGCGAAGTCTGTAGTAGATGCTATAGAAGCAAGCGGAGCCTATGAAATTATCGGTTTTACGGATACTGCGGAAAAAGCGGATTTTTGTTATCGGGGCTATCAGGTTTTAGGTGATGATACCCGGCTTCCCACACTGTTTGAGAAAGGTGTTTGCGAAGCATTTGTCTGCATAGGTTACATGGGAAGAAACCGGCTGCGTAATCAGCTGTATTGCACGTTGAAAAATATTGGGTTTTCCCTTGCAGCAGTTGTAGACCCCTCTGCGATTATAGCGAAGGATGTGAAGATAGGAGAGGGGACCTTTGTTGGCAAACGAGCGGTTATCAATTCTGCGGCTGTTGTGGGAAAAATGGCCATTATCAATACGGGTGCTGTGATAGAGCATGACAGTGTGGTTGGTGATTTTTGTCATGTTGCCTGCGGCGCCGTTCTTTGCGGAGGCGTGACTTTGGGAGCAAACAGCATGGTTGGCGCGAATGCAGTGATTGTGCAGGGCGTTTCTTTACCGGAAGATACCTTTGTAAAAGCGGGTGCGTTAAGGAAGGGGTCTTAAATGAAAAAATGTACACTGATTGCGGAAGCAGGGGTGAATCACAACGGCAGCCTGGAGCTTGCCAAAAAATTGGCGGATGAAGCCAAGCGCGCTGGTGCGGATATAGTGAAATATCAGACCTTCCGCGCCGAAAAACTTACGTCTGCGCAGGGGAAGATGGCAGAGTATCAAAAATCCAACACAAGGCATGAGGAAAGCCAGCTTGAGATGCTGAAGAAGCTGGAGCTCTCCTATGATAATTTTGTGGAATTACAGGAATATTGCAGGGGAATCGGGATTGTTTTTCTCTCCACGCCGTTCGATTTGGAAAGCATCTCCTTCCTCAATGGATTGGGCCTGCCTTTTTGGAAGGTTCCTTCGGGAGAAGTGACAAACTATCCCTATTTGCGGGCTATCGGTCAAACTCAAAAACCTGTGGTTCTTTCCACTGGAATGTGCCGGCTTTCTGAGATCCGGGAGGCGATGAAGGTTTTAACACGTTTTGGCTGTCCCGAAATCTCATTGCTGCATTGTACAACAGAATATCCTGCGCCTAAGAGTGAGGTCAATCTTCGTGCTATGGAAACATTACGGCAGGAATTTCAGGTGCCCGTAGGCTACTCTGACCATACACAGGGCATTGAAATTCCCATCGCTGCTGTGGCGATGGGAGCGGTAATGATCGAAAAGCATTTTACCCTGGACAAAGAGATGGAGGGGCCTGACCATAAAGCCAGTCTAAACCCGGAGGAATGGAGAGAAATGGTTTCTGCTATTCGGAATGTAGAGGCTGCACTTGGAAGGGGAATAAAAATCCCTTGTGAGGCGGAAGAAAAGAATAAGGTGATTGCTCGTAAAAGTATCGTTGCGGCGAGGGATATTATTAAGGGTGAGGTTTTCACAGAAGATAACATCACAGCAAAGCGTCCCGGAAACGGGATATCCCCTATGAAGTGGGAAACTATCCTGGGGACAAGAGCAGTGCGTGATTTCCGGGAAGATGAGCTGATTGAACGATGAAAAAGATTATTACCGTGGTAACAGCCACTCGTGCGGAATATGGGCTTCTGCGTCCGCTCATTTTTGGATTAAAGGAGTGCGGATCATTTGAAGTACGTATTGTGGTGACAGGGGCACACTTAGCGCCTGAATTTGGCCTGACTTATCAGGAGATCGAGAAAGATGGAGTTGAGATCCATCGGAAAATTGACATCCTTCTTTCGGGAGACAGCCCTGCGGCAATCAGCAAAAGCATGGGGATGGCCCTTATAGGATTCGCGGACTATTTCCAGGAGTATCCCTGCGACGCCCTGATCGTTTTGGGCGATCGGTATGAAACCATGGCCGTCTGTATGGCAGCGGGCAGCCAAAGAATACCGATTGTACATCTTCATGGAGGAGAAACTACGGAAGGGGCAATGGATGAGGCCATTCGTCATTCCATTACCAAGATGAGTTATCTCCACTTTACATCCTGTGAAACATACCGTAAGCGTGTGATCCAGTTAGGGGAATCACCTGAGCGGGTTTACAATGTAGGTGCATTAGGGGTGGAGAACTGCCTGCACGCGCCGCTTATGTCGGTGGAAGAGCTGATGAAAGATCTTCAGTTCCCTTTGCGTGCGAAGGGATATGCTGTTGTCACCTTTCATCCAGTTACTTTGGAGGACAATTCAGCAAAAGAGCAAATCTTTTCACTGGTTCATGCAATGGAGAAGTTTCCGAAGCTTTCGTTTATTATTACAAAGGCAAATGCGGACGCGGGCGGAAGAACGGTCAATAGGATTTGGGATAGGCTGGCTCAGACACATCCTAATTGGCTGGTGGTTACTTCGCTGGGTATGAAACGGTATTTGTCTGCGTTGAAGGGAGCGGCATTCATGATTGGCAATTCCTCCAGCGGAATCCTGGAAGGGCCGGCGATGAAAATCCCTACAGTGAATATTGGCAGCCGGCAGAGAGGGCGCATAATGGCCAAAAGTGTTTTTTCCTGCCCGCCTGAAACAGAAAAGATTGTGCAGACAATGCAGTTTGCTCTCAGCGCAGAGGGGCAGGCGTTAGCGCATGATGCGGAAAACCCTTTTGGGGATGGAAATACCTCTCAAAAAATAGTGCAGGCTTTGGTGAAGACGTTCTGCTCGGAAAGCAAATTCCTGCTGGATAAGAAATTTTATGACGTTGACTTTGAGGTGTAGCAGATGAGAACGCTTGCGGTTATACCGGCCCGGAGTGGGTCAAAAGGTCTGAAAGATAAAAATATACTGCCCTTGTGCGGAAAGCCCCTGCTTTCTTATACGATTGAGGCCGCTTTGAAATCTCAATGCTTTGACACGGTTATGGTATCTACAGACGCGCTGGAATACGCGGAAATTGCAGCGGCCTGTGGCGCTGAGGTCCCCTTTCTGCGCAGCAAGGCAGCTGCCACGGATCAAGCATCCTCTTGGGAGGTCGTCTTAGAAGTTTTACAGAAATATGAGGAAAAAGGCAGGCAGTTCGATTTTGTGATGCTGCTGCAGCCAACCTCTCCATTAAGGAATGAGCAGGAGATTAGGAACGCTTTTTCCGTACAGGAAAGGAATCACGCGGAGGCGGTGGTTTCGGTCTGCGAAATGGAGCATTCGCCGCTTTGGTGCAATACCCTGCCCGAGAACCACTGCATGGATCATTTTATTTCTTCTGCTTCCCGCCCCCGTCAACAGTTGGGAAGGTACTATCGGATCAATGGGGCCTTATATCTGGTCCATGTTGAAAAATTAAGGCGGGACGGCACGCTGATATATGATAAAGCAACTTTCGCGTATCTTATGGATAAAGATCAGTCGGTAGATATCGATGACGCCACAGATTTTATGCTGGCGGAATTTTTAATGAAAACACAAGGAAACCGTTATCCGTAACCTGCAGAAAAGAGGACATTGTATGTATGTTGTGATGTACCATTATGTGAGAAAGATCCGGAATAGCCGTTATCCTGAAATTAAAGGTCTTGAACAATCGCTTTTTGAAGAGCAGCTTCGTTTTTTTATTCAGCATGATTTTCAATTTGTTACCCTGCAGGAGGTTGTCCAACAGCCTGAACATATCGGAGAAAAAAGCGTATTGCTGACCTTTGACGATGGGTATATCGATCATTATCAAACGGTTTTTCCCATTCTTGACCGTTATGGGATACAGGGCGTTTTTTCTATGCCTGGAAAAATTATTCGAGAGAAAAAAGTGCTTGATGTGAATAAGATCCATTTTGTGCTGGCTTGTGCTGACATCAGGGAGATCAAGGCGAGGCTTTTTTCCTGTCTGAATTACTATCGGGGGGCAGAATTTGACTTCCCATCCAATCAGGAGCTCTATCAAAAATGGGGGGTTGCCAACCGTTTTGACAGCGGGGATGTGATCTTCGTCAAACGGATCCTGCAGGCAGAACTTCCAGAAAAACTGAGAAATCTTATTACGGATGAATTTTTCAGGGAATTTGTCACAGATCATGAGGCTGCCTTTGTGGACGAGCTTTATATGAACCAGGACCAAATTGAAACGATGAAAAAACATGGCATGGAATTTGGTATCCATGGTTATGACCACTACTGGATGAACCGTCTTTCAGAAGAAGAGCTTCGCCTTGATATCGCACGGGCATTGGATGTCTTTGACGGTATTATTGATCCTCAGAATTGGTGCTGCTGCTATCCCTATGGGTCGCACAGCCCCATGGTCATCCATGCAGTAAAACAGTTGGGGGCTGTCTCCGGACTGGCTACGGAAACAGCCTGCTATCATCCCCTTGAGGATGATATTTATAAAATTCCGAGGCTGGATACGAATGACTTTCCTCCGAAAAGTGAAAATTACTTAACAAAAGGGGGAGTGGTATGATTCGATTTGCAGAAAAGAAAGATATCCCGGATATTATGCAGTTTATCGACACCCATTGGAAAAAAGGGCACATTCTTGCAAGGGACCGATCCTTTTTTGAATATCAGCATCAGCAAGGCGAAACGGTCTCATTTGTCCTGTCGTTGAATCAAGAGGGCTGCATTGACGGTGTCTTAGGATATATTCCCTATGGAGAAGGGGAATGCTGCGATATTATGGACGCTTTATGGAAGGTTGTCCATACGGATAATCCCTTTTTGGGGGTATCGCTTTTGAAATATCTCAGAGAACACAAAAAGGCACGGCTTATTGCTTCCCCCGGGATCAATAAAAAAACCATTCCTATCTATCGGTTTTTAAAGTATCATGTGGGAGAAATGTGCCAATGGTATCGTCTTCCGAAAAAAGAAAAGGCAGCAAAGATCGGCCGAATTGCACAGTGGAACCGTCCTGAAGCGACGGCAGAGTCCTGGGAATGGGAGGAGTATACCGCCTTTTCCCAATTTGAAGCCTCCTTTGATTTTTCCTCTTATACCGGGGAAACCGCTAAGCCGTATAAAGAACCCTGCTACCTTCGCCATCGCTACTTTGACCATCCTGTTTACCACTATCGTGTATTTGGATTAAAAACTCCCATGGGGAGGGTGGAAACCGCTGTTGTGGTACGGGTACAGGAATATGAGGGCTCTTGTATACTTCGGGTCATTGATTGTATTGGAAAAACAGAATACATTTGTCATGCAGCTGCACTGATTGATGCGCTGCTGTCAGAGATTGATGGGGAATATGCGGATATATATGAGGCTGGGATTGCAGACTCGTGTATGGTGTCCGGGGGATGGAGCAAAGTCGAGAACTCTGGAAACATAATGCCGGACTATTTTTCCCCCTATTTACCTGAAAACATTAAAATTTATTATTTTAGTACGGATGCAGCTGCAATATTTTTTAAAGGTGATGGAGACCAGGACCGTCCGAGCTGAATAAATACAGAATGTGAGCCGTTGATATGATGAATAACTTGTTGGAATACCCATTTGACAGTAAAATGATTTTACGCAAACGCAGAGCAATTAAACGGGAATTAACGGGCAGTCCCAATCTGATTGAAAAACGTATTGCTATTTTAGGCGGGTCTACTACCCATGATATTCGTGAAATTCTGGAGCTGTTTTTGCTCAAGCACGGCATCTCATCCCGGTTTTATGAATCTGAATACGGCCGGTTTTGGGAAGACGCCATGTTCGGGCAGGAGGAGCTGCTGAAGTTTCAGCCGGATATCATCTACATTCACACCTCAAACCGTAATATTTCTGCATACCCTGTGCCCGGTCAAACGGAAAAAGAAATTAACCAATTGCTGGAAGAAGAATATACGAAATACGAGTCGATGTGGAACAAATTGAATGAGGACTACCATTGCCCGATCATTCAGAATAACTTTGAATTGCCTTATTACCGCTTGCTTGGGAATCAGGACGGGGTCTATCTGCAAGGCCGGGTCAATTATATTTCCAGGTTAAATATGAAGATTTATGAATACGCCCAAAAGCATGACCATTTTTTTATCAATGATATTCATTATCAATCCGCAGATTATGGATTGAAGGAATGGTCGGATCCATTTTACTGGTATATGTATAAATACGCATTGTGTATCAATGCGATCCCAACCTTAGCATTTCATCTTTCAAATATTATCAAATCCATTTTCGGGAAAAATAAGAAGGCTTTGGCGCTCGATTTGGATAATACCCTTTGGGGAGGCATTGTGGGTGATGACGGCGCTGAGAATTTAGTGCTGGGGGAAGAAACCGCTGTGGGTCAGGCATATACTGAGTTTCAAACCTATCTTAAACAGCTTCAAAGCCAGGGGATCCTGTTAAATGTCCTGTCAAAAAATGAAGAGGAAAATGCCGTTTCGGGATTAAATCATCCGCAGATGGTTATAAAGCCGGAGGATTTTTTGGTTATTCGGGCGAATTGGGAACCCAAAAGCGTCAATTTAACTGAAATAGCGAAGGAATTAAACCTGCTGCCGGAAGCATTTGTGTTTGTAGACGATAACCCTGCGGAACGAGAAATTGTACGGCAGCAGGTGCCGGGAGCGGCTGTACCGGAAATCTGCAAGCCTGAGCACTCCATTTATGCTATAGACAGGGGCGGATATTTTGAAACCACTGTTTTATCGGCGGATGATCTCAAGCGGAATGAAATGTACCGCGAAAATAGACAACGAGAGAAGCAAAAACAGTCTTTTTCCAATTATAAGGAGTATCTTCTTTCTTTAAATATGGCAGCCGAAATCGCACCCTTTCAGCAGGTCTATATGGCCCGCATTGCCCAGCTGACCAACAAAAGCAATCAGTTCAATCTTACCACACGGCGCTTTACACAAAAGGAGATCGAGCAGCTTGCGGCACGGGATGATTACATCACATTATATGGAAAGGTAACAGACTGCTTTGGCGATAATGGTGTGGTTTCCCTTGTAATTGGGCGGGTTGAAAAATCCTGCCTCCATATTGAACTTTGGCTGATGAGCTGCCGTGTTTTAAAACGTGATTTGGAATACGCCATGATGGACGAATTGGCAGGCCAATGCTTAGGGCGAAACATAGATACCATTTATGGCTATTATTATCCCACATCTAAAAATGGCATGGTGCGCAATTTTTATGAAACGCAGGGCTTTTCCAAAGAAGAGGAAGATTCACAGGGAAATAGCCGGTGGATTTTCCACGTAACCCCAAACTATGAGAAAAAGAACACCGTAATTCGACTGGTAAAATTAGGAGAACATGATGAATAGGGAAGATATTTTTAATACAGTAACGGAAATCTTTCGTGATATCTTTGATAATAAATCGCTTGTGCTGGCAGACCATACCACTGCGGATGATGTTGAGGAGTGGGATTCTCTGGCGCATATTGGTATTATCACAGCGATTCAAGAGGAATTTTCAATAGAATTTTCGATGGAGAGCGTTTTTGAAATGAAGAATGTGGGCGAGCTGGTTGATGCCATCATGGCGCTTCATAATGGTTGACGCTGTTTTTCATAGGATCCAGCGTATTTTTATACTGCTGTCCTCGCTGATGCTGATCTGATGGATGAGGATCATGGCGGCTGATTTCCTGCAGGCGTAGTCCGAGTCCCTCCGGGACTGGATTAGGTTGAGAGCGGTTTCGGCCTCATTTTCCGGACTTTTCAGCTTTTTGATTTGTAGTCTGTCCTGCTTGAGCTGGAGGGCTTTCTGGTTGGCGATGGCCAGCAAGGCATCATTGAATCCCCTCCTGCCAGTATGGTGTCCAGAATCTGGCTTTCCGCTTTCTCAATGGCTTTGGTTTTCCGCTTCAGATGATTGATTTCCGCGGCGTCCTCCTTTCGGACAGCACGGTTCATGGCCTCGAGGCCTGCCAGCTTTGCCGAAATGCACTTGTAAACCATATTTTCCAAGTCTTCAGCATAGATTGTCACCGCCTGCCCTCTTTTGAACTTTTATTAGACCGATAAACTGGAATTTTATCACTTTAATTTTTCCCATTCTTCACGCTTTATGGCATATGCATATGATATCCCATTCTTTTCATCGGGATATTCTTTCACTTTCCTCATACCGATTGCAATAGCAACAGAATACGAACCAATATTTGTATATTTCATGTAAGAATATAGACAATCGTATTCTGTATTCATAAATGCCCAATTTCTAACTGCGCTTGCGGCCTCACTTCCAAAACCTTTCCTCCAATGATTTTTATGAATGTGATACCCTATTTCAGGCAGGAATTCTCCATCAATATTCTGTATTGTAAGCCCGCAGTCGCCGATAAATTCACCCGTTTCTCTTAAAACAACAGCCCACAAACCGAATCCATATTCCTCGTAGTTTTGGAGATTCCATTCAATCCAATCCTTTGTACGTTTCTCATCAAAAGGTTTGGGATAGTGTCGCATGGTTTCTGGATCTGAAAAGATTTCAAATAATGCCGGAAAATCCTCATGAGTAAATTCTCTTAACAGTAGTCTTTCCGTTTCAATTATCATTATTGTTTCTCCTTAAATTCCAATTTATCTATTCAATCCTCTATAAACCCTCTATTTTCAAGGCATATCGCCTATTAAATGTTCAAACCTTATGTATTTTCCCTTGTTTTTGCCCTTATGA
>CANAQK010000042.1 GCA_947363605.1 uncultured Clostridia bacterium
CCGCAATCAGGCACAGAGATGAGGCAGTGATCAATGAAATTATCCAACAGTATTCTAAACTCCTTTGGTCGATTTCTGGCGCAGTTCTGAGCAGTATGGGTTCCACACAAGATGTTGAGGAGTGTGTGGCTGATACGTTTATTTATTTATGGGAGCATCCAGACAAGTACAATCCGGAACGGGGGAAATTAAAAACTTGGCTGTCAATTATTGCGAGAACGCAGGCAGTCAATCGATGCCGTGAAATCATCAAGAAAGATACGGTTCCTCTTGACGATACAGATTTCATTGATCACCTTGACGTTGTGGATGATATTTTGAAGGAAGAAACGCGGAGCGCTTTGATTGCTGCAATCAATACCTTGGGTGATCCGGATCGGGAAATCCTGATCCGCCGCTATTATTACGAGCAAAAGCCAAAGGAAATTGCGCTTGCGTTGGATATGAGCAAAAAACAAGTAGGAAATAGACTATACCAAACAAAGCTGAAACTGCGTGAAGCTCTTTCTGGCTAAATTAAGGAGGTTCCTATGGATTCTTTCAATAGAACAAACTTACAGAACATAAAAGATATCTTTGAGAAAAAAACAGACGTTATCCTGGACAGCAGGAGGTCTTTCTGTCCTTTCAAAATGGCGCTGGTTATGGTGGTTGTGATACTATGCTGCCTGAGTACAACTGCTTTTGCGGCCGACCTGTTCTCCTCGCTTTATGGAGACGATTTGGAGATTTCTTCTGTCTACGAGGGGAATGGAGTGGTATCAGTTCAGGTTCAAAACAAGTCGGATAAAGAACTTCGCTTTCAATCTGTGCTGAGGCTGATGCAATGGACGACCAGTGAAGAAATAAAGCCGCTTCCGGGGAAGCGCGTATCCTTCAGCAATACGAATATACCTGCCCATTCAAGCGGTACGATGACCATTGACCTTTCGGAAGCCTACGATATAGCTCTGCTGGAAACGCCGTTGGAAGGTAATGATTGGTATTATTTCATCCTGACAAACAACCACTTTGTTTTTGGCCAGGACTGGATGTGTACAGTTGATTTTGCAGGATCCAACACGATTTCAACTGAATATCCCGCTCCGATTATGCCTGCTGACGCGGATGCAAAGCTGGTAATGGAAATTATGGAGGAATTGAGGTCCTACTTTGAAAGCTATACCACTGATCCCGCTGAGAGAAATAAATTATCTGAAGAATATCTGGCTCTGTGTCAGAAGTTATTGGGGCAAGTGGAAGGGACGATAATTCCTTCTGTGTCCCCAATGGAATTAACGGTAATAGACAGCGGCCAAACTCCTGTTTTTGACACTTCTATACCGACGGATATGCAGTTGCAGCTTACCGGTTTGCATCGCCGTACAATAGACGGCTATGATAAAAAAATCGGCTCTTCCGATACGGAACAGGCATTGGTGCTGAGCGCTTACATTCCGCAGCGCAAGGGTGATATTGACGGTGGTGTGGGTATACCGCTGATTTATGTTTTCACATACGAGAAAAGCAGAATTACATCCCTCCAAGACTATGCCTTCATCCGCGGCCAATTGCTGACTTTTGAGCAGCTGGAACAGTACAACATTTACGAGGATAAGCAATATGTTTGTTACGATGTCAGCCGCCTGTTTTATTCTGATCTCCGCCCATATGTAGAGAGTATGGTCAGCCAGAGGAGTGACGTCTATTTTGATGAACAGGTTTGGGAGCGCGTACAAAATATTTATAGCTATTATAAAGAGAATCTGGGGACACTTCTTGGTTACAGAGATTCCGGGGAAGTTTGTAAGCCTGGGGATGGGGGCTATGTTCCTGATGAGATGCTTCAATCTGAACTATGCTTAAATGATCCGGAAAATCCTGTTTTTGAGCAAAATTACGATGTTGGTGAACCAAATTGGAAGGATTAAATAGTTTAATCTGCTTTCGTCCTGCTTTTGGAGAAGATCCGTTTTCCCCATTCCAGGTCTTCCCGTTTGAGGCTTCCGGTTAAGCGGAGCAGGAAAAAATAAATCCCGGTGACCAACCCGATCCGGAGAACCAGCGGGCAGGAAACCAGACTGCATACCAGCAGGCAGGAAGCAGCAATGGCCGCAACCGGGCCAACGACCCAGCGCAGGGTTTGAAAATGAACGCGGGATACCACAATCAAGCGGTTGATGCTCAAGCCTGCATTGAAAATTGTGCCGCAGAAGAACATGACCAAATAACCTTTCATTCCCCAGATTGGGATTAAGATCCAGATCAAAAGGACGCGCAGGATGGAATCCATCGTATTGTATTTCATGGAACTGAGCTGCTGATTCAGTCCTTTTAGAATGCTGTCCACAATCTGGTCCAGATAGAGCAGCGGCACCAGAGGGGTCAGGATCAGCAGGGTGCTTCCGACCCGCGGGTCGCGGTAAAAAGCCGACCCGATTTCCTGACCGAAGCAAAGGAAAATCCCGGTTACCCAAAAGGAGAATTGGAGAGTGGCCTGGAAGCACTTATTGACCATAAAATCAATCTTCTTTTTATCCCCGATTGCCCGTGCAGAGGCTACCTCCGGCACAAGAAGGCTGGCAAAGGCAGACATCGCGGCAGCCGGGAGCATCAGGATCGGCATAGCCATCCCTTTGACAAGCCCATATTGGGAGAGCGCCTCCCCTTCGGACGCGCCATAGCGCTTCAGACTGGGCGGAACCAGAACATTTTCCAGGGTTGTCAGCAGGGAACGGAAATAATTGCTGACCGCGATGGGGAGGGCAATCCCGCCGATCCTCCGGTTCATCCCGCGTGGAATTTTTCCGGAGGAGGGCAATCGGCTGCGCAGGCAGAGAAACCCTGAGTAGAGGCAGGAAACAGCCTCGGAAACGGCCGAGCCAATGACCAGCGCACAGCAGGCGGCTTCCAGCCCTTTGGGAAGGAACAGGGTCAGGAGCGGGATGGTAAGGACCATCATGGCCAGTTGTTCTATGGCGTCCCCGGAAATGGACTGGATGGGCTTTTGCAGGCCGAGGAAGTAGCCCCGCATCACGGAAGCAGTTGCCAAAAAAGGAAGCCCAAAGGAAAGCAGCCGGAGTGCGGGGACGGTTCGGGCGTCCCCCAGGATAACGGTTCCCAGCCATCGCCCACCCCAGAGGAGCAATCCTCCCGCCAGCATCCCTAAAGTGAGCGAAAGCAGCAGGCAGCGCCGGAATGCGGATTTGGCGGCCAAGGGATTGTTCAGCGCCATTTCTTCCGAAACAATGCGGGTGACGGCAAGGCTGATGCCCGAAGTGGAAAGGGTGACAGCCAGCAGATAGACGGAGGATGTCAGCTGGAACAGACCAATCCCCTCCGCCCCGATCCGGTTGGAAAGATAAACCTGGAACAGGGTCCCGATGGCGCGCATGAGGAATGTTGCGGCCGTCATAACCAGCGCATTTTGGATAAACCGACGTTTCTTCAACGGAATTGCCCCCTCTCATACAGTTTACTATATGAGGCAGAAGGCGGGGTTTATGAAAAAGAATCGGGCTGGTTTGAAAATCGGGAAAGATATTGGCCTGTTTAAGCAAAAATATCCAAGTTTGGCCATCCAGCTTTGAAATAGGGATTATCGGTTTACAAGCTCAATGGCCTCTTTGCCTGTCAGATGTTCAATCGAAAATTCGATCACGCAGACAGATTGCCATTCCCTGGCGATAGCTTGACTTCTGTTTACTTCACTGTCTTCCGGATAATATTTGAAAGCCAGCTTTTCCATCGCTTCCTGGATTTCCGACTCCTTTTCCAGGATACGGATCTGGCCAAAAGCAATAACGCTTCGAAAATAAGTGGTATATTCTTCGGGGATGACCTGATCCTGGTCAAGGACACAAAAGGATGCTTTCCGGTTTTTCCGGATGGCATCGATCTTATGTCCTGCCTTTGCGCTGTGAAAATATATCTTAGAGTTGTCATACACATAACTGATCGGCACGGTGTATGGATAATCGTTATCTCCTAACAAAGCCAATACACCGGCCGTTCCGCGGTTTAGTATATCCACAGATTTCCGGTAATCCAGAAGCTGCTTTTTTCTTCTCATTTCCCTAAACATTTTGTTTGTATTCCTTTCTGGAATTTGAACTTGTTGATAAAAATAAGCATTCGTATACACATTTTCTAAGACCTAACAATGTGCAGCGAATGCTTCCGTATTTCTACCCGGCGGCAGAATGATTATTTTTAATATTCTAATGTATTTTCCTTTTAAAGTCAATGGATGCGCGAAATTTTTTCGAAAATGGAAAGATTCTTTCCCAATAAACTTGCCTATGCTGAAATCCCTCTGTATAATAGAATCCATACACAAAACTGGGGATTTGAAGCTTGGGAGGTAACGATGGATTTTTCAAAAGAGGACTTAGCGGAAGCCAAAAAGCAGATTGACTCCACCCTGCATAAGCTGAGGGAAACCGTCCGGACTTTGGAGTCCAAAGCGGATCCGGAGCGGTATAAGTCCCAAATCACGCTGGCGAAACGGCGGATCAAGGCGTTTAGCCTTGCCAATCGGCTGATCGAAAGCCATTTGGAAGCATCCGACCCGGATTGACATTTCGGATAAACTGTGTTATGATAACACAAACGGCAAGGAACAGAGCAAGTAGTGGTCGGTTTTCACCTACAGAGAGTGTCCGGGTGGTGGAAGGACGCGGGGAAACGGCTGGCGAATACCTCTGGGAGCCGCGGGGAAGAACTGGAAGTAAGCCCCGCCGGGTACGCCCGTTACTGCGTCGGTGCGTCTTTCGTTTTCAGAACGGAAGACGGAGAGGTTCTGCCTGTGAGGGCAGGGCAAATAGAGGTGGTAACGCGATTGATTCGCCCTCTGTTTTCCAAAAGGGAAAGCAGAGGGCTTTCCTGTATTAAAATTAATTTTTCAGGAGGATGTTTCAATGACAGTTTTTGAAGAGCTCAAGCGCCGCGGGCTGATCGCCCAGGCAACCCATGAAGACAAAATTGAGGAATTGCTGAACAGCGAAAAGGTAACGTTTTACATCGGCTTTGACGCTACGGCGGATTCGCTCCATGTGGGGCATTTCCTCCAGCTGGTGGTCATGAAGCATATGCAGAACGCCGGCCATCGCCCGATCGCCCTGTTAGGGACCGGGACCACCATGATCGGCGACCCGACCGGGAAAACTGATATGCGGAAAATGCTGACCGTGGAGGAGATCGACCACAACGCAGAATGCTTCCGCAGGCAGATGTCCCGTTTCATTGACTTTTCGGATGGGAAAGCGCTGGTGCTCCGGAATGGGGACTGGCTCAAAAATATGAATTATATCGAATTCCTGCGGGATGTCGGGGTCCATTTTTCGGTGAATAAGATGCTCACCGCAGAATGCTTCAAGTCCCGGATGGAGAAGGGGCTTTCCTTCCTGGAATTCAACTATATGCTGATGCAGAGCTATGATTTCCTGCACCTCAACCGGGAGCATCAGTGTAAGCTGGAGCTGGGCGGGGACGACCAGTGGAGCAATATTCTCGGCGGGGTGGATCTGGTCCGCCGGGTAGAGGAGGAGCAGGTCTTTGGCATGACGTTTACCCTGCTGACCACCAAGGAAGGCAAAAAAATGGGCAAAACCGAAAAAGGCGCCCTCTGGCTGGATCCGGAAAAGACCTCCCCCTATGAATTCTTCCAGTATTGGCGGAATGTGGATGATGCTGACGTCATCCGCTGTATGAAGCTGATTACCTTTGTCCCGATCGAGGAAATTGAGGAAATGGAGCATCTGACCGGAAGTGAGCTGAATCCGGTAAAGGAACGTCTGGCTTTTGAGGTGACCAAGATGGTTCACGGCGAAGAGGAAGCCCAAAAGGCTATGGAAGCGGCGAAATCCCTGTTTGCCGCAGGTGGGGAGAGCGCGGATATGCCTTCCACCGAGCTGTCAGAAGCCGATCTGACAGATGGGAAAATCGGGCTCCTGACCCTGCTGGTGAAAACCGGGCTTTGTCCTTCAAATGCGGAGGCGCGGCGTCTGGTAACCGGCGGAGGCGTGATGATCGACGGTGAAAAAGCGGCGGCTCCGACCCAGACGATTTCCAGAGCACAGCTCGAGCAGGGGGTCGTCCTGAAAAAAGGGAAAAAGGTTTACCACAAGGTTGTCCTGGGTTAGGACTTGCTTGAAAATAGAGAAAGTGCTGAATTTTTGTGCAGAGCGAGGCGGTTTCAAGAAGAAAACCGCAGAACAGGCTGCCGCCCGCCGAGGATTTTCGACGCCGAAATCCGCCTGGCCTGGGCAAAAAGACAGTATTGGTGATTTTTCAAACAAGCCCTGAAATCCAGGCGAAAAATCCTGTGAAAATAGATTGCAAAGCGGCGGATAGTTGGATATAATAAGAAACAGCGAAGAAAAGGAAATGTTTTTTTCGTATGTGCTTCCGGTCTTTACGGCAGGGCAGGAAGTTTGGTTACAGAAAAATAAAAGGAGATTTTCAACATGCAGATTGATAAAACAATGATTATTGGTGATATTCTGGATATGGATCAGAGCACCGCTCCGTTTTTCCTGGAAATGGGGATGCACTGCTTAGGCTGCCCCTCTGCCAGAGGGGAATCGCTGGAGGACGCTTGTGCGGTTCACGGCGTCAATGCAGACGAGATGGTGGAAAAAATCAACCGCCATCTGGCTTCGAAATAAACCCGCGTAAAGCGCAGACGGCAAGCCCGGAAAGCAACCTTCCGGGCTTGCTGTTTCATCAGGAATACTATTTCTTGCATAAACAGATTTTAACCTTTTTATCGCGGCGAGATACGCCGCCGTGCCTGCGGCGCACCAAGAAAAGTATTGACCGCATTCTGCGGCTTAACAAAACGACTGTATCGTTTTGTTAAGAATTAGTATAAAACGATTGCAAAAGGAGAGCCTGAGAGTTCGCTTTTGATGTTGACGGTTGGGGAGGGGTATCCGTGCAGGGGATCCGACAATTTTTTCACACGCTGCAAACAAAGCTGTTTTTCAGCCTGGGGGTCGACCGGCTGAACGAGGAGTTCCGCCGGTTCGCATTGATGCACGAGGTATACATCCTGGCAACCAGCATCACCATGACCTTTGTCAACACCCTGCTGATGCGGGTGTCAGAAGATCCGGATATCGCGCTGAAGTACAACGTGGCCCATTATCTCTGCATTGCGCTTTCCATGCTGCTGGCAGGGAAGCTGCTGCACCGGCTGGTGAATAAGACGGTCATCCTGATTGGGATGGCGCTCTCAGTATCGGTCTATGTAGTGGTATTGCTGTTTATTGGCTCGTTGGATGGAGTTTACCTCCTGGTTGCGGCCATCCATGGCTTTGCGACGGGATTTTACTGGATCACCTATTCCCAGTCCCTGATGCAGTACAGTACGGACGAAACCCGGGACATCGCAATGAATTTTATCGGTGTATTTTCCGGGCTGATATCGTTGGTGATGCCCTTGGCTGCCGGCTGGCTGATCGATCTCCTCCCCGGCTTCTGGGGTTATTATATGCTGTTCGGCGCCTGCACGCTGCTGGCGGTTTGGGCAGTCTGGCTGGTATTCCGCCTGCCCGGGGAAGCGCCGGACCATCGTCCGACCTGCTATCTGGGGATGCTCAAAAAGGTGTACTCCGAGAAGGTTTGGTTTTTTGTCATCCATATGGATTTTTTCAAAGGGATCCGGGATGGCGCATTCGGGTTTTTCCTGAATGTTCTCCTGTTTTCGATTGTGAAAAGTGAAGCGTTGGTCGGGAGCAATACCTTCCTGGTGGGGATTGTTTCCATGACGGCCAGTGTAATCGCCGGGAAGATTACCCGGCCGGGGAACCGGCTCAAGCTGATGACTGCGGCGGCAACCCTGCTGGCTGGGGCAACTGCCCTGCTTTTTGTGGAACTGAATACGGTTACAGTATTGCTGCTTTCAGCCGCCAATGCGTTTTTAGGCGTTTTCCTGATGAACCCCACAACGACAACATTATATCAGGTCTTGGACCGTGTCCCCGGAGCCAAACAGCAGAAAAGCGAAACCTTTGCTATTACAGAATGCTATAAGGATGCGGGCCGGATGGCTGGGATTCTGCTGATTATGCTGATGCCGGACGGGACGTTCTATTCGGTTATCAGTTTGCTGGCCCTGGTGCTGACCCAGTATATCACCACGGTTTTTGCGAAAATGACGGCCAATGTGCTGAAACGTTACCCAGAACGGAAAGAAGAATAGGGAGTGGAAGAATATGACGCTTGATCGGCGGCTGCTGGCAGCAGCGAAGCTGGTCCGGGCGGGAAGCCCAACAGTGGACATCGGTACGGACCACGGTTATTTGCCAGTGTATCTGGTGGAAAAGGGGATTGTTTCTCGCTGTGTGGCCTGCGACATCCATACAGCCCCGCTGGAATCGGCCCGGCGCACCATTGCGGAGCATGGGTTGGAGGAACAGATCCGCACTCTGCTTTCGGATGGGCTGAAAGAGGTGGCCCCAGCGGACGGGATGGATATTTTAATTTGTGGGATGGGCGGGGAACTGATTACCCAGATCCTACAGGCCTGCAGCTGGGTACGCGACCCAGCCCGGCGGCTGATTTTGCAGCCGATGACACAAGCGCCTTATCTGCGGGAATGGCTGGCTGTCAACGGCTTTGAGATCCTATCGGAAACGCCGGTGCTTGACCGGAACCATCGGTATACCGTCATCCATGCGGAATTCCGGGGCCCGGCGGTTTTCCAGGATGAATTGGCCCTGCTGCTCGGGCGGATTCCGGAGTACTCCTCCCCAGAGGCGCTGGCCTATGTAGAAGGGGAGTGGGAGCGGCTTCGGAAGATTGCGGACGGGCAGTCCCAGTCAGAGGATTGTATGCAGGAAGCGGAAGTCTATCGCAGCCTGTCCGAACGGGTGGGGCAGGTCTGGAAGGAGATGAAAGCACGATGCCAACCGTAAATGACATTTTTTCCGCGCTGGACAGGCTGGCCCCCTTTGAAACAGCGATGGGGTTCGATAACTGCGGGCTGCTGATAGGGGACCCGGAGGCAGAGGTGACCTCCTGCCTGCTGGCGCTGGACGTTACGCATGAGGCGGTTGCGCGGGCAGAAGCGGTCTCAGCCCGGCTTTTGATTACCCATCATCCGGTGATTTTCCATCCGCTGAAGGCCGTCCGGAAGGGTCAGGTCGTCTACAGCCTGACTGAAAAAAAGCTAAGTGTCATTTCCGCCCATACCAACCTGGATTTAGCGGCGGAAGGAGTGAACCGCGCTTTGGCTGAAGCGATCGGCCTGACAGGGCTGGAGCCTCTGCCGAACCCGGACGGGCTTGGATTGATCGGCTGTTTCCCGGAGCCGCTCCGGGTTTCGGAATGTGCGGCCTTGCTGAAGGAGCGGCTCTCAGCGGCTAAAGTGGAATTTACCGAGGGGGATCGTCAGATCCGGAAGCTGGCATTGGTGTCCGGCTCCGGCGGGAGTTATTGGGAAGCGGCGCAGGCTGCCGGTGCGGATGCTTTCCTGACCGGGGAAGTGAAGCATGACGTCTGGATTTCTGCCTTGAACAGCTGCTTTCCATTGCTGTCGGCAGGGCATCATGCGACAGAAGCCGTCGTGCTGGAGCCGCTTTCCCGATGGCTGGAAAAGGAGTTCCCAATGGTGCGGTTTGAGGTTTATCAGGAGTTCCCCCTGGCGGCCCTTTAAAAAGGAGAGCAGGGAAAGCCTAGGCTTCCCCTGCCGGTTTCCGGGCTAGTTTCTGCGGAGCAGGTTTTCCGCGCAGCTTTGCAGGACTTGCTTTGAGTAGATTTCCATCCCACACTGGCGGATATTCTCCTGCACGAATTTAGGCAGGGAAGAAAAATATTTCCGCATTTCGGCATTTTCGTTTTCATTGCTGCTGCAAAAAATAGAATCGGCCATCGTTTGTATTACCTGCGCCCCAGGACAATCCTGCGGCGGTCCTTTCTTTTTCAGTTTTGCTTTTATAGGATGTGAGGAACAGCCGCAATTATTCAAAAGACCAAATTTTTACATAGAGATAGACAACAGGTTTGAAGGGAGTTTGAGATGAATTTATTGGAGGAATTAAAATCCGGCGGACTCCGTGGAGTCTGGCTGGGGAACGACAGCTGGCTGATTTCAGATGGGGCCCGGGTCGTGGGGATGGATCTGGATCTGCGGAACCCGGAACGCCTGGAACAACCGGCTATCACACCGGAGGAGCTGGCTGGGGGACTGGATCTGCACCTCATCACCCATGAACATGAGGATCATTTCAATGCTGCGACCTGCCGGGCTTTGCTGGAATATGGGAATACGCTGTTTGTGATTCCGGAAAGCTGCGAATCCAAGGCGAACGAGCTGGGTTTTCCTTCAAACAGACGGCGGATCGTCCATCCGGGCCGGCAGATCGAGGAGCTGGGCGTGGAGCTGGAAACCGTCCGGGCGGTGCATGGGCATATTGGCGGGGCGGTTTATTCCGGCGCATCTATGCTGGACTGCGGCTATCGGTTCCGTCTGGGCGGGAAATGGTTTTATCAGCCGGGGGATACCCTGCTGCTGGAGGAACATCAGCAGATGGCTCCAGCAGATGTACTGTTTGTTTCTCCAACCGAGCACAATACCTGGATTGAGGGCTCGTACTTCCTGATCCAGCAGCTGAATCCGGGCTGGATTTTCCCGCAGCACCATTCGACCTATGCAGAAACGCCGGAAAACCGGTTTTGGACGCATGGCTATGTCGAGGAACTGCGCCGTCTTCTTCCGCAGAATCGGCAGGAGCGGTTTTATCTGCCGGAGCAGGGGCAGGTATTCCGTCTGGATCAGATGGGATTGCATGGCGAGTAACGATGCTTTTCAATTGACAATAAGAGGAGGAATTTGGGAATGAAATCTTTAATCAGATCCATAATCGGCGGCTTTCTTATGCTGATTGGTACGCTTCAAATTTTGGGGATCAATGAGGTGGTAGGTTCGAATCTGGTTTCGGGCTGGTCCACCCCGCCCGGACGATGGATGACGACTGTGCTGGAATTGGATTTACAGGGGCTTTTCGCCCTGGCGGTTGTATTGACGCTGGGTGGGCTGCTGATCCTGACAGTGGAATATATCCGGAGCTTTTTACGGAAGAAAAGCCATTCTTCTGCCCTGCCGGACAGGATAAAGGAGACAAAAGATGTATTATAAGAAATATGGAAATACAGAAATGAAAATGTCCGCTGTCGGGCTGGGTACCATGCGGTATGACGACGGCCTGATTTCGGCCGGGAAACTGGAAGCCTGTGCAGAAATTCCGCTCTATGCCTTTGAAAAAGGGATTAATTATTTTGACACCGCTCCGTTTTATTGTCAGGATAAGAGCGAGGAAATCACCGGGATGGCGCTTTCCCAGCTGAAACGGGACCAGTTTTATGTATCAAGCAAAACCAATTTCAACGCGATTAAGGCGCTTTCCGGCGGGGAAATCAGCCGGGATGCTTTTAGGCGCCGTTTGGAAACCTCGCTGGCCCGGCTGAAATTGGATTATCTGGATTTTTATCATCTCTGGTGCGTGCTCAGCTTAGACGCCTATGAAACCCAATGTGAAGCCCTTTACCGCTTTTTCGAGGAAGCCCGTTCCGAGGGGCTGATCCGGAATATTGTTTTTTCGGCTCACTTGCAGGGCAGGGATGTCGAGGAGGTTATCGTTTCCGGGAAATTCAAGGGGATGCTGCTGGGCTATAATGTTTTGAATTACCGTTTCCGCCAGAGCGGGATTGAAAAGGCCTATGAAAAAGGGATGGGCGTAGTCGTGATGAACCCACTGTCCGGCGGCTTGATCCCGCAGAATCCGGAAACCTTTTCCTTCCTGACGGAAGGGACGGATCTGAATGTGGCACAAGCGGCTTTGCGTTTTGTAGCTTCTCATCGGGAGGTGACCGTGGCGCTGGCCGGATGCACCACAAAAGAACATATTGATGATGCTGTCAAAGCGGTGGAAGGCTTGGAGGAACTCCCTGCCCGGGAGGTTATTGCCAAATATGAAACGCAGGGATTGAGCTTTAATGACCTTTGCACCGGATGCGGCTACTGCAATTCCTGCCCGAAGGGGATTGAAATTCCTAAATTCATGGATTCGTATAATCAGAAGTTACTGACCGGCCGGGAGCAGGAAATCCTGGACCGGCTGGGCGGCCATTGGGTTATTCCGGCTGAACGGGCGGCAGAATGCATCGCCTGCCGCAAATGTGAACAGCTTTGCACCCAGCATTTGCCGATAGCCGAACGGCTTCAGGAAATTGCCGGGCTGGCCAAATAGGCTTGGATAGAGAGGAGTTATGACACATCTGTCAACTAAAAAAGTAGTTTATGGCGGCCTGCTTATTGCAATCGGGCTGGTTTTGCCGCAGGCCTTTCATATGTTCGGAAGTGATGCCGGGAAGATGTTCCTTCCTATGCATATTCCGGTGATCCTGTCCGGGATGCTCCTGGGGCCGGTTTGGGGCTTGCTGGCGGCATTGATGATCCCGCTGCTCAGTTCCCTGATTTTTTCCATGCCGGCGGTTCCCATGCTCTGGTTTATGCTGTTTGAGCTGGCGGCTTACGCGCTGGTTTCGGGGTTTTTAGCAAAGCGGAAATGGAACGTATACCTCAATCTGGCGGTAACAATCCTTTGCGGCCGGATTGTATACGGTTTGTCGCTGGCGGCGGGTGTGTATTTATTACAGGTGAATTATCCGTTTGCGAATGCGGCGGCATTTTTTGCCGGGCTGGTTCAAGGGCTGCCCGGTGTAGTCATTCAGCTGGTTTTGATTCCGCTGATCATGCTGGCGCTGAAAAAAGGAGGGCTGCTGCTTGACAAAGCTTGAACAGGCGAAGGAGCTGCTGGAATCCGGGAAGGCCTGCTGCGTGATTTTTCGCGGGGAGGAGCTCTTGCTGGAAAATGGGATCGGCGTCAAGCCCCTGATGAAATATTTGAGGGAAGACCGGGAGTTTTTTGCCGGTGCGGTGGTGGCCGATAAAATTATTGGAAAAGCGGCGGCCTTGCTGTTGAGTAATGCGGCCGAAGTTTATGGAAGCGTGATGAGTGAAACCGCGCAGGAAGTTTTGGATACCTATCAGGTTCCCTATTCTTGCGGGGAACGGGTGCCTTTTATTCAAAACCGCACCCGTACTGGGATGTGCCCTCTGGAGGATGCAGTCCGGGATATTTCGGATCCGGCGAAAGGCTTCGATGCCATTGAAGCCCGGATTGCAGAACTGATGAGGAAATAACTGCTGCCATATGGAAAAAGGACGGGCTCTTTAAAAGAGCCCGTCCTTTTGTACGGTTATAGAAGCGGGGAAAACAGGTTCAGGCAGGCTTGAAGCACCCGGATAGTCCAGTGGCGGGAACGGCAATTTTCCAAAGAGATTTGTTCCGAGCGGGCAATCACCTTTTGATGGTCTTCCCGTATCTGTGCAACAGACTGGGTATGGTAGAGGAGGGCCCCGCATTCGAAATGGAGATAAAAACTGCGGAAATCGAAATTCTGTGTTCCCACAATGGCGATTTCATCATCACATACGATAGTCTTGGCATGGATAAAGCCGCCGGTATATTCGTAAATTTCCACCCCCGCTTCCACCAAAGCGGAATAATTATAGCGGGTGACCATGTGTACATACCATTTGTCTGCGATAGCTGGGGTAACAATCTGGATTTTCACCCCGCTTTGGGCGGCTATCCGGAGCGCGGTGATCATTTCGTTGTCCAGAATCAGGTAAGGCGTGGTGATGCTGACATAACGTTTAGCGTTTTGGATCATATTCATATAGGCCATTTCGCCAACCAGTTCGCTGTCCAGCGGGGAATCTCCGAAGGGCAGGACATACCCATCCGATTTTGCCGGCTTGGTTGGACGGTAGCGGTCGTAGTCGATATTTTCGTTTTGATAAAATTGCCACATCTGAAGGAACAGGACGGATAAATTCCACACCGCCTTGCCTTTGAGGAGCAGGGAGGAATCCTTCCAGTGGCCATGTTTGGCATAGGCGTTGATGTACTCATCTGCGAGATTATTCCCTCCGGTAAAGCCGACGCTGCCGTCGATGACGGTAATTTTCCGATGGTCACGGTAATTCATAAACGCATCCAAGGAAGGACGGAACGCATTGAACACATGGACCTCGATCCCCATGCCCCGCAGCTTTTTGGCGTAGCCTTCCGGCAGGGTGAACAGGCATCCGAAGTCGTCATACATCAGCTTGACTTCTACGCCGGAGGCCGCTTTGCGCGCCAGGATCTCCAGGATTGTATCCCACATCCGGCCTTCTTCCAAGATGAAATATTCCATAAAAATAAAATGCTGGGCTTTTTCCAGCTCCTGGCAAAGCCGTTCAAAGAATACTTCACCGGGAGAAAGGTATTCCGTTTCGGTTTGGTCGTAAACCGGCAGGCGCGCCATGTTGGCGAGATACGACACCTGCCGCCCAATATCCGGACGTTCCCGGCTGATTTGCTGGAGCAAGGCCGGATCCTGGGGAGCCAGCCCATACGTTTGCTCGTAGATGCGTCTGGCACGTTTCCGCTTCTGCTTGGGGAGGGATTCCCTCCCGGCCAGCAGGTAAATGGCCCAGCCCAGCAAAGGGAACAGGGCGATAGGGAGGGTCCAGGCCAGCTTATAGATGGGATTCTCCCGTTTGGATACGATATAAATCAACGTGACCGCGCTGAGGAGTGAAAACCCGATGTAAATGTAATAATCGTACTTGGACAGAAAAGCGATCCCTAGGACCAGAGCCGCCGCCTGGGCGGCAATGCTGAATCCGAATATGAAAATGCGGCTGGTCAAAAATTTAATCAATTTTTTCATGAAATTACTCCGATGCGTGCAGAAGCAGCATAAAACCATTGGAAATATCAGGAAAACACAAAAATCCGCTTACTTATTTTCCTAGTGTAGCATAATAAGTAAGCGGATGCAAGATTTAGAGGCTATTTGTGGTTTGCGTCTACCTCGGCTTTAGCAAGGATGCTGTTTTCTACCGGAGGCAATGGAACCTGATTTCCCTGCTGTTCCTCTTTTGCTACCAGATTATTGGTAATAAACCGGGGAATGATCGGCCTTTTAGGGTCGATGCGGGTATCGTTTCCGCGCAGAACGTGTTTGGACAAATGGCTCATCTCCTTTCGGGGTTTAGTTTTCGCTTTTGGGGCGGAGAATATACGGCGGATCCAGTCGAAATGGCTCGTTACAGCCGCAGGAAAGTGCGGGTGGCCTTTTTAAGCGGGCCAAAAAGGCTTTGAACAAAAAATGACGCATGGATGTTCAGTTTGTGAACATTTTTAGCAATTATTGACTTAAAATGGAAAAACGAGTATAATAATATGAATCTAGGGTTTTTCGGCGCTTGCCGGAAGGACTCTGCAACGCTGAAAATTTGATAAAAACAGGAGACCTGTATGTTTTCCACGAAAAAAGGGCGGGCAGTTTCTCTGGGTGTACTGCTCTTACTTGATATAATTTCCGTTGTGCTTTCGATTACCTTGGCGTTTAAGCTCCGGTTCGGGGTATTCCGGGATCTTCCTCAGTTTTATCAGGAACACATGGTGTTTTATATTCTGCTGATTGTGCTGGCTGCGCTGATGTCAAATATTATTGTTCATTGCTACAGTGCGGTTTGGCGGTATTTCGGTTATAAAGATTTCCTTCGTCAACTGGGTTCCTGCTTGCTGACGACGGTGTTTATTGTGCTGGTGGATAATTTTATCGGCTTGATGCTTCCTTTTGAGCTCTTTTTGCTGATCCCCTTGTTTATGCTTTTGTTTATGACCCTGGCGCGGTTTTCCCCCCGGATTTGGCGGGTATTCTGTTCCCGTCCCAAAAAGCGTGACCTGCAAAGAGAGGGCATCCGGACCTTGATTTATGGGGCAGGCGAAGCGGGGAACTATCTGCTTTCCAACCTGAATACCAAAGAGTATGCGGATGTGCTCCCAGTTGGCTTTGTCGATGATGATGAAAGCCTGTGGGGACGGGAAATCGGCGCTGTCAAGGTGCTGGGAGGCCGCGCCCGGCTGGAAGCCATTTTGCGGGAATCAGAAGTGCAGGAAGTGATTGTTGCGATTCCGACGGCTTCGCGGGAGTTCCTCAAGGACATCTGCCAGACCTGCCGGAAATATCAGGTCGAGGTGAAACGGTACGGAACGCTTGAGGATGTTACCATGGAGGACTTCCGCCGTGCGCCGATCCGGCAGATCCATTTTGAGGATTTGCTGAGAAGGGACAGCATCACGTTGAACATGGCGATTGTCGATCTTTTTGTCCGCGGGAAAACGGTCCTGGTGACAGGCGGCGTTGGGTCGATCGGCAGTGAAATTTGCCGTCAGGCGCTTCGGTTTGGTGCTCAAAAAGTCCTGGTTTTTGATATCAACGAAAACGGGCTTTTTGATATCAAGAATGAACTGGACAGCGCAGGGGAATCCGGAAGGTTTGAGGTTTTGCTCGGCTCAGTGCGGGACCGCTCCAGGCTGCGTGAGGTTTTTGAAGAATTTGCCCCCGAGGTGGTGTTTCATGCGGCGGCGCATAAGCATGTCCCGATGATGGAAGGGAACCCGAAAGAAGCGGTTAAAAATAATGTATTGGGTACGATCAACGTAGCGAATGAAGCGATTCTGCATCAGGTAGAAAAATGTATCCTGATTTCTACAGATAAGGCGGTGAATCCCACCAACATCATGGGGGCCACCAAACGGATTGCAGAGATTGCAGTTCAAACCATGAACTGCGCGGGTGAAACCGAGTTTGCTGCGGTCCGTTTTGGCAATGTGCTGGGATCGAATGGGAGCGTGGTTCCCTTTTTCACGAAACAGATTGAGAAGGGCGGCCCCGTAACGGTAACCCACCCTGAAATGAAGCGGTATTTTATGACCATTCCCGAGGCGGTCCAGCTGGTTTTGGAGGCAGGAGCAATGGCTGTCGGCGGGGAAATTTTTGTATTGGATATGGGCGAGCCGATTTATATCTACGATCTGGCCTGTGATTTGATCCGGCTGCATGGGCTGGAGCCGGACCGGGATATTCCGATTCAAATTACCGGGCTTCGCCCTGGGGAAAAGCTTTTTGAGGAAATCTCACTGGCCGAAGAGGATACGACCAAAACCCCGAACAATAAAATTTTTATCAATAAACCGATGGATCATGATGCGCGGCAGGTCTCGCTCCAAATCCGGGAGTTGGGCGATGCGGTGCAGAAAAATGAAATGGATCGGATGTTTCAATTGATCCGGGGACTGGTGCCGACCTTCTGCCATGAGGGGACTTCTTCCAAAGAGGAGGGTTCGAAATGATTCATGAAAGCGTACAGATCGGGCGTTATGCTGTCATCGAAGAAGGGGTTTCCATCGGCGCCGGTTCGGTGATTGGGCATCATGCGGTTATTCATGCGGGCAGCATCTTAGGAGAAGGGGTGCGGGTGGATGACTTTGCCTGTATTGGGAAGAAGCCGTCCCGTGCCGCCAACAGCGCAGTCACTTCCGAGGATCCGCTGCCTCCTTGCGTGATTGGGGCATACTGTATTTTGGGGACGCATACGGTGATCTACCGGGGGGCGGCGTTGGGGGAACGCTGCTTG
>CANAQK010000043.1 GCA_947363605.1 uncultured Clostridia bacterium
CGCCGTAACCGGCGGCAACCGCAAAACATGGCAGATATTACTTCCGACCTTTCAGGTCGGAAGTAATATTTATCGATAGTCTGCCTGCCAATTATCCAATTGGAGCATCTGCTCCGCGGTTTCATAAAGCTCATTGGACGAGTGAATTTCCGAGCCCCGTTCCAGTAATTCGGATTGGATGTTGCGGGGCAGTTCGTGAAAATAACGGTCCATTTCCGGATTGGCTAATACGTCAATTAAATTCATTGGTTTCATCCTTTCATATCAGGGATGTTTTCATTCTATCCGAAAGGAATCAAAGATATCCCTGAAAAGAAAAGAGAAAAGTTTACCGTAAAAATTGGGAATGGACGGAACACAAGCGCATTTAAACCGGGCAGTTCTCAAAAGCCAACCCTTATTCGGAAAATAATTCTAATGTTTTTTCGGCGATCCGTTTCCCAAAAATTTGAAATTGTTTTCGGGATTCCTCATAAAGGGGTTTGATACAAACCGGGCCCAAATGGATAATCGGCCCTTGGCAGGCCCCGCCGCCGGAATATACCAGCATCCCGTGTACGATCATATGGGTGAGGATGTTCAGGATGGTAATATCAGCGCCTCCCTGCGGGAAATCTGCCGTGGCAAAAGCGGCGCCCAATTTGCCGCCTAAGTGGATTTGGCGGCATCCTTCATCAAACCACTGCTTTACTTGCCAGCAGGCATTGACGGCGTAGGTTGGGGAACCGACGATAACTGCCTTGCTCTCCTGAATAAAGGCGGGGTCTGCCTGATCCAGCGGAAATAAGCGGACCTCGATATCCGAAACTTCTTCAATCCCGCGCTTGATTTCATTGGCCATGTCTGCGGTTTTTCCCGTCCTCGTATGATAAAGAATTGAGATTTTCATTTTATTCCTCCTCTTATAAAACGTTATACAACTATATTAACAAAGTTTTTTAATCTTGTAAAGGAATACCGGAAAACAGGCGCTGCATTTCCCGTAAAAACTGAATTTTCAATTCTTTTGCTTTAGTATTTCAACTTTATGCGCGAAGAGGAAAGAGAGCTTTTGATATTTTTTCGAACTTTGAACCTATTTTTTATAAAAATACTTTACAAGTAAATCAGATGGTTGTATAATATAAACAAGAAATCAGCTGGGCTGATTGAATGCTTATTTGTGGCAGGGAAACCTGTTTGAAAGGGGTCAAAATTTTATGTTGGATCGCAAAAACTTAATTTCCTCCAGCCCTACGGTGGATGTTTATGCTGATGGGGATACCGTGGTTAAGCTATTTAAAGAAGATATGCCGAAAACGGCTTGTATGTATGAGGCGCTGACTCATGCCCGTGTAGAAGCAACGGATTTGCCGGTTCCAAAAATCCGGGAAATTTTTGTTGTTGACAACAGGTGGGCGATCCGCATGGACCGTATAGAGGGAAAAACCTTAGCCGAAATTATGAAGGAAGACCCGGGCAATGTGGCCAAATATGTGGAACAGATGGTGGATATCCAGCTTAAAATTCATGCACAGGCGATGCCGAAGCTTTCCAAACTGAAAGATAAGCTGGCCCGTCAGATCAACAGCCTGGATACGATTGACGCTACGAAAAGATATGACCTGCTGACTCGGTTGGAGAGTATGCCGAAGCATACCAAGCTTTGTCATGGGAACTTTTCTCCGGAAAATATTATCATCAATGATAAAGGCATCTATATCCTTGACTGGGTTGCTGCCCGGCAGGGGAATGCCAGCGCGGATGTGGCCAGAACATATCTTTTATTTTCACTGAATTCGAAAGATGTGGCGGATATGTACATGGATACTTTCTGCGCAAAAACCAAGACATCGAAAAAATATGTTCAGGAATGGCTTCCTATTGTCGCTGCCGCTGAGCTGGTCGAGCAGAAGGCCTGCGAAGAAGAAATGCTCATGAAGTGGATCGATGTAGTGGCATACGAATAAGCCGAAGAAAAAGGAAAGGCAATTATTCAATTGCCTTTCCTTTCTGCGTTTTACTGGATGAACCGGCAAAGCAATGGATTCCTTTACAAGATTTTATCTGATTTGACAAGAAAGAGTTTTAGTTTCAGTAAAAAGCTTGGTGGAAATCATACTTGCATACAAATGGGTGAATCTGTTATAATGATGCTGTTAAAAAAATAACAATACAGTTGAGCATAGGATAAGGGATTTTGATGGAGGTATTTTAGTATGGCGAATAAAGAAGAAAAAGTCCTTCCGACCACGGCCGGTTTGGTTGACAGCGTTGAAGCGCTTGCTGCCAAGATGAATCAAATTCGTGAGGCACAGCAGATCTTTGCGTCTTACACGCAGGAACAGGTGGATCGGATTTTTTTAGCAGCGGCAACAGCTGCGAATAAAGCAAGGATCCCGCTTGCTAAAATGGCGGTTGAGGAAACCGGCATGGGTATTGTTGAGGATAAGGTTATTAAAAATCACTATGCTTCTGAATATATTTACAATGCTTACAAAAACACTAAAACCTGCGGTGTAATTGAAGAAGACGCTGCGTTCGGCACAACCCGTATTGCAGAGCCTATTGGCTTAATCGCAGCGGTAATCCCGACGACTAACCCCACTTCAACAGCGATTTTCAAAACCCTGATTTCTTTAAAAACCCGGAATGGTATTATTATCAGCCCGCATCCCCGCGCAAAGAATTGTACAATTGCGGCGGCGAAGGTGGTATTGGAAGCGGCTGTTGAAGCAGGTGCTCCCGCAGGGATTATTGGATGGATTGATATCCCTTCCCTGGAGCTGACCAATGAAGTCATGAAGGGCGCGGATATCATCCTGGCAACCGGCGGCCCTGGCATGGTAAAAGCAGCTTATTCGTCCGGTAAACCGGCTTTAGGTGTAGGCGCCGGGAATACGCCGGCCGTTATTGACAATACGGCAGACGTTGCGTTGGCTGTCAGCTCGATTATCCTTTCCAAGACCTTTGACAATGGTATGATCTGTGCTTCTGAACAGTCTGTTATCGTTTTGGACGGCGTATATGAGAAGGTGCGCAAAGAATTTGCTGACCGCGGCTGTTATCTGCTGAATGAAGAAGAAACGGAGAAAGTCCGGAAAACAATCCTGATCAACGGCGCGTTGAATGCAAAAATTGTTGGGCAGCCGGCGGCTAAAATTGCAGCGCTGGCCGGCATAGAAGTTCCGGAAAAAACGAAGATCCTGATTGGCCAGGTAGAGAGCGTGGATTTGGAGGAAGAATTTGCGCATGAAAAACTTTCTCCGGTTCTTGCAATGTACCGTGCAAAAGACTTTGAGGATGCAGTTGCAAAGGCAGAGCAGTTAGTGGCCGACGGCGGTTATGGACATACTTCTTCTTTGTACTGCAATGCTGTTACGGAAAAAGAAAAGATCCAAACTTTTGCTGCAAGAATGAAAACCTGTCGTATTCTGGTCAACACTCCTTCTTCTCATGGCGGCATTGGCGATTTGTATAACTTTAATATGGCTCCGTCCTTGACATTAGGCTGCGGTTCTTGGGGTGGAAACTCTGTTTCCGAAAATGTAGGTGTCAAACACCTGCTGAACATCAAAACGGTTGCCGAGAGGAGAGAGAATATGCTGTGGCTTCGACTGCCTGAAAAAGTTTATTTCAAAAAGGGCTGCCTGCCGGTTGCTTTGGATGAGCTCAAACACGTAATGGATAAGAAGAAGGTCTTTATTGTCACCGATGAGTTCCTTTACAAAAACGGTTATACGAAGGCCATTACAGATAAGCTGGATTCCATGGGGATTGTCCATACCACCTTCTTCGAAGTGGCTCCGGATCCGACACTGGCTTCCGCCAAAGAGGGCGCTGCCGCTATGCGCGCTTTTGAGCCGGATTGCATCATCGCTTTGGGCGGCGGCTCCGCAATGGACGCCGGCAAGATCATGTGGGTGATGTACGAGCATCCGGAAGTAGACTTTATGGATCTTGCGATGCGTTTTATGGATATCCGCAAGAGAGTATATACTTTCCCGAAAATGGGGACCAAGGCAAACTTTATTGCAGTTCCTACCTCTGCCGGCACTGGTTCTGAGGTGACTCCGTTTGCCGTTATTACCGACGAAAAGAGCGGCGTAAAATACCCGCTTGCGGACTACCAGCTCCTGCCGAATATGGCAATCATTGATGCAGATCTGATGATGTCTATGCCGAAAGGGCTGACCTCGGCATCCGGTATTGACGCGATGACCCATGCGCTGGAGGCTTATGCTGCTATGCTGGCAACGGATTATACCGACGGCTTAGCCCTGAAGGCGCTGAAAAATATCTTTACTTATCTGCCGCGCGCTTATGAGAACGGCGCGAATGACCCGATTGCACGGGAAAAAATGGCCGATGCGTCCACTATGGCTGGTATTGCGTTTGCGAACGCCTTCTTGGGTGTCTGCCACTCGATGGCGCATAAGCTGGGAGCATTCCATCACCTGCCGCATGGTGTTGCAAATGCACTGCTGATTACCCATGTAATGCGCTTTAACGCAGATCCTGCTCCGAGAAAAATGGGTACCTTCTCCCAGTATCAGTATCCGCATACCTTGGAGAGATACGTGGAATGTGCCGATTTCCTGGGCATTAAGGGGAAAGATGATCATGAGAAGTTCGAAAACCTGATTGTGGCGGTAGAAGAACTGAAAGAAAAAGTTGGAATTCGCAAAACCATCGCAGACTACGGCATTAAGGAAGAGGATTTCCTGGCTACTCTGGACGAAATGGTGGAGCAGGCTTTCGACGATCAGTGTACAGGTGCCAACCCGAGATATCCGTTGATGAGCGAATTGAAAGAAATGTATCTGAAAGCTTATTACGGCAAATAAGTTCCAAGTTTGAACCTGTTTTAATTTATAATTATATATTTGAAAAGGCCTGTTGTCTTCCAATGGAGGACAACAGGCCTTCTGGTTTATTTTTATATATAAATTTAATAACAATAATACAATATTATCATTTATTTGTCAATCTAAATCTCCATAAAATTGATAATTTTTTAGTAGAATGGAGGATATTTTATTTCTATTTTATCAAATTAACTGAAATAAAAGTACGAAATGGAACCGTAAACAGATGATAATATTGTATTATTATTCCATAAGTTATTTTATCTTTGACTTTTTCATTGAAGGAGGACAATACTATGCCAAAGTCATCGATACGGAGGGGTATCACCGCAGTATTATCCGCTGCGATGGTATTCACTTCGCTGTCTTTTGGAAACGGCTTTACTGCCCATGCAAGCAAGGTTCCGGACAGTTTGCCTTACCCGAATGATGCTTATTACCGCAAAGAAACCCTTCAGCCCTACGCTTCCTGTTTCCAGATAGAGGAGCTGAAAAACTGGACCCCGGGCAACGATCCGGACGCGCGGTACAACCGCGTCAATGTGCCGCTGAAGGAGCGCGCAGCCGGCCCGCTGGTTAACGGTACCGCTTCTAAAGACGCGAAGGTGGTCAGCCTGGCGGTTGACGCCGCCGGCGGCAAATCTATGGGCGGCGATGTAGCGGATGTCTACGCGTTCACCAACTTCCAATATCTGGATGTGTACAACTATTGGGGCGGCTTCGGTCAAACGGGCGTAATCAACACCCCTTCCCCCGAATACATTGCCGCTGCGCACCGTAACGGCGTTGCCGTTACCGGAACGATCTTCTTCCCTTGGGGCGATCCCGAATTCGTCGGGGAAGCGATGAAGCAATTCGTTGAGCAGGACGCAGACGGCAGCTTCATCATTGCGGACAAGCTGATTGAGCTCGCCGATTATTACGGCTTCGAGGGCTGGTTCATCAACCAGGAAAGCGACGTTTCTCAGGAATTGGCAGACAAGCTCCGTGAAATGATGGCCTATATTCAGGAACGCAAACCGGAAGGCTTTATCATGCAGTGGTATGATTCCATGCTGCCTTCAGGAGGCATATCCTATCAAAACGCTGTTAACTCCAAAAACATCGGGATGATCCAGGAGGGGAGTACCCGCTACAGTGATCAAGTATTCCTGAACTTCAACTGGGCTGTTCCAGGTGATGACAGTCTGATCAAAACCTCCATTGATACCATGGAAGCTGCCGGGCGCGACCGCTTTGACATTCTGGCGACCTGGGAGACCTTCCCCTATGCCAAAGGTGATGGTACTCAGCATTCCGGTCGTCTCCGCCACCTGATTGAAAACAACGGGGTGGATGGCAAGCTGGGCACCTCGCTGGGCTTCCTTCAGGCGACTTCGACCCTGGGTATGGCAAACGGCCCGGCGGACTTCCAGAACAACACCGATCTGGATATGTGGGTCAACTCGGAGCACGACCCCCGCGTGGATTATGATCTGTCCAAGGACGAGGAACATCCTATCAAGAATTTCCCCGGCCTTGCGACAGTTATCGCGGACAAGACCCCGATCCTGGGAACCGATTTCGTTACCCACTTCACCACGGGCAATGGCAAAAAGTTCTATGAGGACGGCAAGGTTGTCCGGGACCGCGAGTGGTATAACCGCACCATGACCGACGTTATGCCCACCTGGAAATGGATCGTGGACAATACAAACGCCAACCTCCAGCCGGAAATTGATTTTTCCGACGCTTACTGGGCAGGCACCTCGCTGAAGGTAGCAGGAAGCCTGAACGCAGGCGGCTCCAGCCATGTCAAGCTGTACAGCTCCCAGCTGGATATCATGTCTTATTCCGAGCTGGAAGTTGTTTACAAAGCATCGGATGAAGGCGTGATGCAGGCAGGGCTCTGCTTCGGTGATACCTATGCGGACAGCAACTTCAAATTCATCGACCTGGAAGGCGAAGACATTGGCAACGGCTGGAAAAAAGCCGTCGTAGACCTCAGCCCCTATGCTGGGAAAACCGCGATTGCCATTTCGCTGAAATTCTCCTCTGCCGCAGCGATTGACGCTTATTCCGTCAATGTCGGCAAGCTGGCAATTACCACCGATACCTCCGCTCCGGGCAGCGTGACCAAGGTAACGCTGGACGAGCGCCGTTTCACGGACGCCACCCACGCGGAAGCGCGGATTTACTGGAATGAAGCAGACGGCGCGGACTACTACAAAGTGTACCGCATTAAGCCGGACGGCAGCCGTGAAATGATCGGCGCAGTTCCGAACAACGCGTATTATGTATCTTCCTTTGCAAAGAACGGCAATGAAACCAGCTTCAACTTCGAGGTTGTGCCGATCACGATGTACGGTACCGAGGGCCAGGGGGCAACAATCGCCTTTAACTGGGACAATAAAGGGTTCGATGACATGGAAGAACCGATTGACAATGATTCCGGCCCCAATATCGCGCTGAACAAGCCGGTAGTAGGGCTTAACAACAGTGTAGCGGGAGAAGGCCCTGCCAAGCTCACGGACGGCCTGAAGGATCCGGGACATAAATGGTGTATTAACGCGTGGAATCCAGCGAACTATGGCGATCAGTTCCCGCACAGCGCTACCATCGACCTGGGCGAGGATATGGACATTGCCCGTTATACCATCTATCACGCGAACTGCCCGGATTCCGCGGAATCCTGGAGCTATAATACCGATACATTCGCAATGTATTATAAAGAGGATGACGGCCTGCCGCTCATCACCGGCGATGACGCTGAAAGCAAAGCGCGTTTTTATGAGGATGATGGATTTAATATCAAAACAGACGGCTTTGAACTGATCAACCGGGTCGAGGGCAACAGCAAGGATATCACCAACTACAATCTGGAAACTCCGATTAAGGCGCGGTATATCCAGATCCGGATTTACAAGTCGGACAAATCGCCATGGGCTGCAACCCGGCTTCCCGAGATTGAGCTTTACTCGAAACCCGGCAAATCCTATGACGAGCCTGTCAATCCGGAAAATATTTATATTAAAAACAACAAGGGAAATAACGATGTCATCCAGCTTATCAATCTGCCGATAGCGGAAACGCTGACGGCTGTCGACGGCAGCAAGCATTCTTTCTCGACGAAGATCCGGATCTATGACAGCCTGGACGCAAAGACTCCGCTGAAGGAATTGGAAACGGATGAAACCCGCCAGCTTCTTATTAAAGATTTGCCCCTTAATCCGGAGGGCGGTACGCTGTATTTCACCCAGGAAGATGCCCACACCGGTTTGGACGAGAGCCTGCGGGTCGGGGTTAAGTACCGGGCAGAGGATTATAAACTTGAACCTGAAGTAGTCGAGCCGGAAAGTGAGGTTCTGCTTTCCGCGGAACCTGTGAAAATTCTTGTAGATGATAACGGGATGACCTACTATCATGGTACGATTGTGATTGAAAATATCCCGGTTGGTTCCCATGTGAAATTCTTCTCCGAGCGATATGCTCTGTTCCCGGATATCATTTCCAATGTGGCTCAGCGGGTCTTTATCTCCCGCAGTGGGGACGCGAGAGTCATCCAGGATCGCATACCGCTGTATACAGAGGGTGGTACGATCTATGCAGAGGTTTGGAGAGGCAGCGAACAGATTTCCGAGCGTTTCCCTGTAAACTATGATGAAATAAACGAGCTTCCGATTGATATGACCAAGCTGGAAGAGCTGGTAATCAAGTACGAAAACCTTGTAAAAGACGCTTATGAAAACGGCAGCGGGGAATTCGATGCGTTTGCGGCAGCGCTGAAGGCAGCGCAGGATGCGCTTGCGGATGGAATTACCGGCGCTGATTACGAGGAAAAACAAGAAAACCTGCAGAAACTCCAAGATGATCTGACAAATGCAGCCAGTGCGCTGAAACTCAAAGTGGGCTACCGTATACTGAGCGCAGAAGTGGATTCGGGCGATGATTCTCTGGCATCCGCTGTGAAGTTCTATAGACAGGGCGACTTGGATAATCCGATTGGAAACGCGCAGGTTGGCGAGAAGGTTATCCTGTCCATCACCACCCCAGACGGCTTTGAAGTGGACGCAGATTCGATCAAAGTAATGGATGGAAAGACTCCTATTGCGCTTGAATCTACCAATGCCGCCGAAGCGAGAATCAGTACCTCCGCGGCTGTAAAAGCGAAAATGGCTCCGGAGAATGACGCAATCGCGCCAGCCGCTGAGTCCGCTTCGCTGATGTATTCCTTCACTGTACCGAAAGGGAATGTAAAAGATGCCATTGTGGCTTCGGTAACATTCAGAAAGTTGGATCCAGAACCTCCGGTTGATCCAGAACCTCCGGTTGATCCAGAACCTCCGGTTAATCCGAAACCTCCGGTTAATCCGAAACCTCCGGTTGATCCGGCACCGAGCCGTCCGTCTACCAGCGGCGGAAGCTCTTTCGCATCCCGGATTGACGAAAACTGGATCTTTGTCCGCCCGCAGGGGATGGGTACGGTTACCCCGGGTGACTGCACCGCTTATGACGGCGACGATAAGACCTTCACCTTTACCCCGGATTCCGGGCACAAGGTCGGCAAGGTATTGCTGGACGGCGAAGAAGTAGCAACCGACGGCAAGAGCTATACCCTGCGGAATATTACCAATCCGCATACCTTAACGGTTATTTTCGTACAGGATACGGCGGCTGAAAATGAAAGCTCCAAGCCGGCGGATCCGATCAAACCGGACGCGACTCCGAACGCACCGACAGGGGTTGAAACTCCTTCCCTGGCTCTGCTGATGGGCATTGTCCTGATGGGCGGCTATTTCCTGGCCCGCCGGGCAAGAAGCGTTTGGAAGCACTAAAAAGCTTTCTTCTCTATTTGTTAAAATGGATCCTTAGGCAAGCGGTGCAGCCCCATAAAAGGGCTGCACCGCTTCGTTCTTCCGGAAAAAAGCCTGCATCCTTATCAGAGAATCGGATGCAGGCTTTCTCGTTATAGCTTTTCTGTAAAATTCCGAAGATCCGTCAATTCTGTTTCCAGAGTTTCTCCAATAATTTGGGAAAGGGCATGATTTAGCTTACTATAAGGGCTTTTCCCTTCCGCTTTTTTATCATTTGCGTGTTGATGCAGCCGGGAAATTCGGTTATCCAGTTCGGCAAGCATTTCATGTTTCAGTGAATCCATTGATCGAATGCCTCCTTTCTATTGGATAGTTTTCCGAAAGCAGGTATGAAAATACGGGATAAAACAGAATGCCTAAAAAATACCGCTTGTTTTTGGCGATATTAGTTATTGATTTCCTGGATTGTATAGGATATACTGGATACATCTTCAGTTTGTAAAGTTATCTAACAATTTTATTTTGATGGAAAAGAACGGAGAATCAACTATGAATGAAAAAATCCGCCGAATGCTGGATCAAACCAACGATATCCACCTGCCTATCCCACTGGACGAAGCGGAAATGGCAGAAAACCGGATGGTACAGAAACCTGTATTGGAAAACCGGCTGTTGGATGATATGAGTTCATTGGAAAATTGGTGTGTGATCCAAAACAGTGCTTTACCGGCGCTTGAAAAGGCGTCAAGAGGAGAAGGACGGACAGATAACCTTCCAAATGCGGCGATTGAGCTTTCATCAGAACGCGCGGTTACCGGGCAGTATTCACTGAAATTTACTCACCCGACGAATCTTCCAAAATTTGGGGATAACCCGGGCCGGATTTATGCCTGCCCCAGTGCATTCCGCCGCTTTGACCGGGAGGACTGGCGGGCTTGGAACCGGCTGTCTGCGTGGGTTTATCCGGTTGCACCTGGGATGAAATCTATCACTTTGCGGATGCAGCTGCATAACGATGGGGAAAAGAAGGTTCCGGATCGTTATGAGCGGGACGGCGCCCATAATATGAGCTTGAAAGGGAATTGCTGGAACCATGTGATTCTTGAGATGCCCTATTTGGATCGGGAGTGTGTGACGGGGGTTTCCTTTGACTATGACATGGTTGGCCATGAGCCGGAAGCCGTGGATCATGTGACCTGGTATATTGACAAACTGGAGCTTCAAAAGGTGAAATGCGATGTGTTTGAAGGCTGGATTCCGGCGGATGACCGGATTAGCTTCTCAGGCAGCGGCTACCAGACAGGCTCTGTGAAGCTGGCGGTTGCTTCGGAAATTCAATCCGGTCATTTTAAGGTGATCGAAACGGCAACCGGCCGGATCGTTCTGCAGAAAGAGATTGATACGGTTCAGACTAAGGTTGGCTCGTTCCAGGTGCTGAACTTTACCGAAGTAATGGATCCCGGCGAGTATATCCTGGTTGCCGGCGATCATACGACCCGTGCTTTTGCGATTGGGGATGACGTTTGGGAAAACTCGGTTTGGAAGATGCTGAATTTCTTCCTGATCCTGCGCTGTGGCTATGAGGTTTATGGTCATCACCGCGCTTGCCACACGGATATGCTGCTGAAGCATGACGGCAAGGCGATTGTGGCGAATGGGGGATGGCATGACGCAGGCGACCTGGCCCAAAGCCTGACTAATACCACCGAAGCGACAGCGGCTCTGCTGAGCCTGGCGATGGCGCTGAAAGATACCGGCAATGACCGGCTGTTCATCCGTGTGCTGGAAGAAGCCAAATGGGGTCTGGATTATGTGATCAAAATGCGTTTTGGAGATGGATACCGCGGCACCTACTCTTCGTCGTCCATCTGGACGGACGGCGTGATCGGCACCGAGGACGACATCACCACCTCTGCCAGCCGTTCAGCCTATACGAATTTTGACGCCGCCTATGCGGAGGCTTTGGGGGCTCAGGCTTTCAAGGATACGGATCCGGACTATGCGAATTATGCACTGAAAATTGCGAAAGAAGACTTTGCCTTCGGTATGGAAATTTTCGAGGAGCATGAAGCGCAGCGCAGTGATGATTTCAACGGATGGGGACAATTCAGCGTGGGCGATATGATTGATGTGCAGGTTTGTCCGATCGGTGCGCTGGCGGCTGCCGAACTGTACAAGCTGACCCAGGAGAGCGCCTACACAGATCATGCAAAGCGCTTTGCGGAGATCGTCCTGGCCTGCCAGCAGCAGGAGCTGACGGATTGGGATGTCCCGATGGCGGGCTTCTTCTATCAGGATCGGAAACGCGACCTGATCTGGCATCATAACCATATGAGCTATTCCTATTTGCCGGATCTGGCCCTGCGTACCCTCTGCGAGAGCTATCCGGACGATCCGGACTATATGAAGTGGTACAGTGCGCTGGCCCTTTCCGGGGATTATTATAAAGCCCTGTCGAAATACACCTTCCCTTATGGCGTTGTCCCGGCGGGCGTATACCATATTGATGAGCTGGCGGATCATGGGCAGAAGGTACTTTGTACCCACCCGGGCATGGTTGGCTATGTCGCTGAGGCAGAAAAGGAAAAGAAGCTTCAGGCGGAGGGCAAGCTGCCTGAAGGGTATCAGCCGGTATCGGCCGGTTATGCAATGGAAGACCTCGCCGCACAATACAAAGTCATGGTTGAGAAGGGCTTCCCGCTTGGCAAGGGTTATTATGTCCGGGTCTATCCGGTCTGGTTCAGCTTCCGGGGGAATTACAATGTCCTGCTGTCCGAGAGCAAGTGCATGAGCTCGGCGGCACTGGTACGCAACGATTATGCTCTGTATACCGCTTCCCAGCAGCAGTATGAATGGATTGTCGGGAAAAACCCGATGGCGCAGTCTACCCTGTATGGCGAGGGCTATGATTATATCCAGCTTTACGCGGTACAGCCGAACCAAACCGTGGGTGCGATTTCGGTCGGGATGGAGAGCCATCATGATGAGGATGCGCCTTACTGGCCGCAGGTCAACAACGCAACCTATAAGGAGGTCTGGGTTTGCCCGGCGACCAAATGGATGTGGTGTATGGCGGACAACTTGCTGCCCGGCAAGGTACGCGGCTATATCAAAGTAGAAGATTCCGCCCCGATCCGTTTTGTCCACCTGCTCAACGGCAAGAGCTATGAGGTTCTGCCCCACACGCGGACAGGGTTCTATGAAATCGACCTTCCGGCTGGCAATTACACCATGAGCTATGGGGAGATCAGCCGTGCGTTGACTGTAATCAACGGCCGTGTGTATGAGATCGATGGAGCGCTTTATGCGCTGGAGATTTCTACGGAAGAGAAAGACGGCAGTGTGATCCTGACGGTGAATGCATCCGGGGAACAGGACCTCCCGATCGAAATCAAAGCGGAGAACCTGTCCGGCGTTTCCGGACAGACTGTCCTGAAAATGGAGAATGGAAAAGGCAGTGTACAGCTCAGCGGTAAGGTGGAAAATCCGAAGAAGCCGTATTTCGGGATCTTGATTCCAAACGGAAATTTAGGCGACAAGGTCGAGTTTACCAATTCCAAGTTCTAATCAGGTTTGTTAAAAAGTAATTTTTCTTTGTGGGTGCCGTTCGGTGCGTTGGTTTCAGCGTTTTCTGAGCGGCACCCGCAGTTTTGGGACTCCTTGACCGGCAAGAAGTCCTGCGTTTTTTGCCTTGCAGGACAAAAAATCCCGTACACGGTGAGATCTTAAACAGGTTCTTAGAAGGTGAAACCATCGCGTACAGGTGGGCCAGCAAAAAAAACTCATGGCGATGGGGAAAAGCGAATTGACCAATCTGGCGCAGGCGCTCGTTCAGGAGCTGCAAGAGGAACGCTGAGGGATTCTTTAAAGAAAAACCCCGACGTTTTTCTAATGAACGCAGCGGGAAAAGATTTTTTCAAAGGGGGTTGATTTTTCAAAAGGAACTGCTATAATACAAATGTTCGATCAGGACGAATATTTTACAGAAAGGAATGCTCTCTGAATATCAGGGAGCGATACGGCCATGAGCAGATCGATCAAGCACCTTTACATTGTGCATCATTCACATACCGATATCGGGTATACCGATTTGCAGGAGAGGGACATCTACAATCATATCCACTACATCAAAAAAGCGGTCAGCCAGATCCAAAAGGGCTATGCCGAGCAGAACGGGGATCAGCATTTCTGCTGGAACTGCGAAACCTATTACTGCGTTGAGCAGTTCCTGAACCATGCTTCCGAGGAGGAAAAAGCCGGCTTTATAGATTTGGTTCAGAAAGGGAATATCGGGCTTTCCGCGACCTATCTGAATTTCAACGACCTGGCAGATGGGGAAGTCCTGCGCTGTCGGACAGCCGGGATAGTGAAGGCCTTTGCCGAACAGGGGATTTCCGTGAAAACCGCCATGAACGCGGATATCAACGGCATCTCCATGGGTGCAAGGGATGCTTTGATTGACAACGGTATCGAGTTCCTCTATACGAATATCCATACCCATCATGGGATGTATCCGCTTTATCATAATCAGCAGCCCTATTTCTGGGAGAATGAAGCTGAAAAGCGCCTGCTGGTTTGGAGCGGCGAGCACTATAATCTGGGGAATGCATTGGGACTGATCTATAACAAAAATGCCAATTTTATGATGAAAACCTATTTCGGTGATCGGGATACCGTCAGCGAGCCGGTGAAGATTCTGAAGGAGAACCTGGATCATTATCTGGATGAATGTGTGGAAAGCGGTTATCTTTATGACTTCCTGGTGGCGAGTGTTTCCGGGGTATTCAGTGACAATGCCCCGCCGAATACCGGGATCCAACGGATGGTGGAGACCTTCAACGCCATGTATGGGGAGGAGATCTGCCTGGAGATGGTATCCCTCCAGACCCTGTACGAAAAAATCCGGGATCGGGTAGCAGACGCTCCCGTCTGCCGCGGTGACCTGAATGACTGGTGGGCAAACGGCATCGGCAGTACGCCCTATCAGGTCAAGCATTATAAGGAAGCCCAGCGGCTTTATCATCTTTGTAACCGGCTGGATGAAAAAGCAGGGATCCACAATCCAACCCTGATCCGTACCGCCCAGAATAACCTGTTGCTCTATGCGGAGCATACCTGGGGGCATTCCTCGACGATCACCGATCCCTATACCACCATGGTGCAGAACCTGGATATCCGGAAGACCAGCTATGCGTCCAAGGCGCATGAAGCCAGCGCCCTGCGGCTGAATGAGATCACGCATCAGCTGGGGGATCAGCTTTCCTATTACAATACCACCGGCCGGGTGAAAGCGATCAATCCGGGCCATAAGAGAGGGAATTATCCGGTAGAATTTTATGTAGAAACCCTGAAAATCCCGGCGATCCGCGTGGTGGAGGAAGCCACCGGGAAGGAGATGACCGCGCAGCTTTCAAGGCATCCGCGCGGCGTCCAGATCAGCTTTGTCGACAGCTTCGCCCCCTTCGAGGAGAAAATTTATACCTATGAAGAGCTTCCGGCTCCGCTGGGCGGGGCAAACACCCGCCACGCCTATGTCGGCGCGGAGCGGGTTCGGGATATTGTCAACGATTACGATCCGCTGACGTATCTCCTGCCCTATGGGCTGGAAAACGAGTGGGTGAAGGTTTCCTATGAGATCGGGAAGGGAGTCACCTCGCTGTACGATAAGAAGGCGGACAGGGAATTGCTATTAGAGGGCGACTGCCGGTTTTTCACGTCTATTTACGAGAATACCGAAATCCGGACGGATGTCTATGAGGAACGCCGGCTGCTCGGGCGGAATATCCGCGGGCTGCATGCCAAGAAGAGTATCGGTGTCCTGAACGGAGTGACGGTTTTGGAGCATGGCGAGGTCTTTACCTCGGTAGAGCTGGCCTACAGCATGGAAGGGTGTGTCCGCAGCTCTGTGATCCTCAAGCTGTATCATCAGCTTCCTCGACTGGATTTCGTTTTTCAGATCGGGAAAACCATTTCGCATGATATCGAAAGCGTTTATCTGCCGCTGGGGCTGAACCTCCCGGAGCATACCCTCTGGATCGATAAGGGTGGCGTCCCGATGCGGCCGGGGATCGATCAGCTCCCCGGAAGCTGTATGGAATATTATACGTTGGAGCATGGTGCGGCGTATATTGGCAAAGAGGGCAGTATCCTGATCCATTCCAAGGATGTGCCTCTGGTCACGATGGGTAAGCTGGAGCATCATCCGATCCGCCTATGTGAGAACTGGGAAGAGGATAACCATCGCCCGCTTTATTCCTGGGTGATGAACAATACCTGGGAAACCAATTTCAAGATGGACCTGTCCGGCTTTGGCGAATTCTGTTATTCGCTGGAATGGAGCGGTTCGGCTGATTCGAAGTCGTGTGCCGAGGAGCTGGCGGACCGTGATCTGGGAATTACAGCTTTTATTATCGGGTGATTTTATGGAGCGGTTTGTCTTTCCGCCAGAAATCCGGCAGGCTCTTTCAAAGGAGGAATTCCAGCTGGATGATACGGGTTATTCAGGCAGCCAGGTATTACCCTTTGAAGATCAGGTACTCAAAATAGAGGAATGCAGCGAAGAAACCCGGGATAGGGCGGAGATAAATGGCTGCAAGGGAAAATTCCGGTTCCGGTTTTCCAGGCCTATATCCAGTCAGATGGCCTGGACTATCTGTTGATGAGCCGCGTCCAGGGAAGGATGCTCTGCGATGATGTTTTCCTGCGGAAGCCGGCGGAACGGCTGAAGCTGCTTTGGCAGGTGGATATTTCCGGATGCCCGGTTCGCCAGACGGCTGGAACAGGCGGCTCAGTGGAGGATTTCCCAGTCCGGAACAGCTTCTGGATTGGCTGGCTAAGAACCGACCTGCTGAACAGCTTGTCTTGAGGGATTACAGTCTGCCGAATTTGTTTGCCGGGCAGGACCGGATCAGCGGGATGGTTGATCTTGGCCTTTGCGGGCGTTTCTTATCCGGGTTACTCCCCGGCGCTGTTTTTTGAAGCGCTGGGGATAGAGCCGGACTGGGGGAGGGTTCGTTACGACTGCCTGTTGGACATACTGTAAGAGCTTGTTTAAGCTCTCAGCGTGTACGGGATGGCGGATAGATTTTTTGCCTTACAAGGCAAAAAACGCAGGAATCCTTGCCGGATTCCGAGGATTTTGAACGCAGTCAGAGCGGAAAATACACCGCCAAGACCTACGCCGAGAGATTTTGAATAGGCTCTAATACGCTTTCTTGATAAAAAGATTTTAATCTTTTTATCGCGGCGTGATACGCCGCCGGACCGCATTCTGCGGCCCAATAAA
>CANAQK010000044.1 GCA_947363605.1 uncultured Clostridia bacterium
CAAGGTTGTAGCTGCCGCCATCATCAGTTTTGCGAATGTCATAACGCCATGAGCCGCCGCAACCGCTGATTCAGCACCCTTTGTAATCAGCAATGCCCCATAGTACACCGCCAAGGCCCCAGCCACACCATAAATGATCGGGGACAGCCACGACCAATTATCCGCAGCAGCAGACGCAATACTCACCAGAAAATTAAAGATTTCAAGAGTAATTCCGCCAAGTACGGAAAGAGCTTCAAGAGCATAATTTACCATCTGTTGAAACGCTTCGCTGTTGGCAATCTCATTCATCCTCTGAAGGACAGGCTGGAACGCCATCAGCGCATGATTCTGGAAGGACGTCCAAAGCTGTGAAAAGGTCTTCGGCATCTGCTCAAACTTTGCGTTGGTTTCATCCGCCGCCGCAAACATCGCCGCTTTGACAATATCAGCGGTAAGTTGCCCTTCCGCCGCCATGTCCTTTAGCTGACCCTTGGGAACCTCCATATAATCCGCAATCGCCTGAATGATATTCGGGGCCTGCTCCAAAATGCTGTTGTATTCCTCGCCGCGAAGAACACCGGATCCCATTGCCTGCGTCAGCTGAAGCATCGCGGCATCAATCCCTGCCGCTTCCGTTCCGGCAATGGTAAACTGTTTGTTCACCTGCTCCATAAAGGCAATGATTTCCGCTGAACTGTCAAAAGCGTCCCCCGCCATCAGCCCCAATTTGGAAACAGCGTCAGAGGTTGCCTGATAGCTTCCCCTCGCCCGTTCCGCTGAAAGGAAAATCATATTCTGTAAGTCCTGTGTGGTTTGCAGCCCGTCATTCATCAGGTTCAAGCGGGCGGTTGTAGAAGTCAGCTGATCCGACAGGCTCAGTGCCGCCGAAAGGGTTTGGACGGTGGCATAGGCCGCAGCCGTACCCTTGATTGCCTGCATCAACCCGCCCGCTTCATGGCTGCCTGCCTGAACTTCACGATTAAACCGCCCTTGTTCGTCTACGTTATCCCGGATATATCTTTCCGTGCTGCCTATTGTCTGCGATAACCGCAAATAAGCAGCATTTGCCGCTTGAACATCCATGCTGTCAACAGCACGGTTCAAATTCTGCTGTTCCTGAACCGCCTGATCCAATTGCCTCCGCAGCTGTCCCAATTCCAAATTTGCAGTATCCGTTCTCAGATTTAAAGGATTGTTTCCAATCGCCTGAATATGCTGCTGAATTGCTTGCAAGCGGTTTTGGATATTGTCCATATCGGAAACAGCGTTTGCCGGGAATAAATCAGTTTGTGCCGCCGTTTCTGCAATTCTGCTTTGCGTTTGGTTCAAAGTGTTCAACATATTGTTTGCGCTTTGGATTTCCTGCTCAAACCGTTCTGTCCCCGAACCTGTAAAAACATCCAAGCGGTCCGACTGCCATCCCGCGGGATCCGGAACAGGAAGCGCCGCCGGAATGGCAGGTATCCGGATATCCGGCCCGTCAATCCCCTGCATCGCGGCGTCCAGTCGTTGGGCTGCTATCGTCGCCTGATGGATCGAATCCCTTGCCGCTTCCATGGAAACAGTGTCCATAGGGGCGTTCATCGTTTGGTGCAAATCCTCCATGGCAGAAAGCCCCAGGTTCACGGAATCGATCACTGAATACAGAACCTCCGTGAAATTGTCCTGCAATTCAATCGCTGTTCGAATGGTAGACATATCCATCACCTGCCTTTCTTTGGGGATTTACTGCCTATTTTCTTTTTTTCTTTCTTGTCCGCCTCTATTTTCACCTTGATGGCTGCCACGGTAAATGCTTTTTCCCGCTCCTCCATGGCCAGGAAAACCGAAGGCAGGATATGAAGTTTCAGAAGGGCATAGTAAGCGAAATTCGCTTCCCAATCCCCTTCTTCAATTAGTTTTTTGCTTCATTCACCCGGTCCTCAAAAGAAACATTAAAGCCCTGGAATTTCTGGACGAACGCCGCCAGGTCGTTGTATTCGCCGGGATCGTCCACCATGGCCATCAGCAGATCTTCCGGGGTTTTCACGCCGTAGGAATCCTGCAATTCGGAATCGAATAGATCCGGTGCCACCACGGAAGCCGCAATCATCCGCTGGATGTACAGGCTGGATTTCAGCTTCGGGCGGTACAGGTTCGGCTTGCCTGTTACCGGAAGATCAATGGTGCAATTCTCCCGGATTTCTTCATTTTCTTTAGAAGAAATATGCTTAAACTCCCATTCCAGAGGGTTCCCCTTTTCATCGCAAAGGGATTTTGTCGCCGGGTAGAACCCGTTTTCCTTCAGGGTTTTGTTCGCCTTCATAAATTGTGCAAATTGTGACATTCTGCATCTTCCTTTCATTATTTATCACAGAATAGGCAAACCCCCTTATATGGGCTGATATAATCCGCATACAAGGAGGTTCAGCCCGTCTATTGGTTGTCAGTTTGTGAGAAATCCTTCCAGATCCTTAAAAGCTTCCGGCATCTTGAAATCTTCAAACGTGAAATCCATATCCTCATCCAGATATTCGCCATCCGCGTCAAACTTGGCTAAAACGCCGCCGTCAATATTGCAGTCCATCAGAATCATCGTCTGCCGGCCGGCCCCGGAAGTAGGGTCTTCATTGGAAATCTGGATTTCAAAATAAATATCCTCCCCGGTTTCCTTATACCGCAGCATCATCTGCCGGAAAATCGACGTATTGTAGTGGAAGGTTGCCGAACCGGTGCCTTTCCAGCCGGAAGCCTTGTTTCCCTTGCCTGTTTTTCCTAAAATGGGGACTTCGGTTTTGTTCTTCTCAAACTTTGCTTCCAAATTGATCGCCTGCATAAAGTTATAGCGGCGTGTGCCGATGGTCACAAAACATTCCGCCAAAGCCGCAAAGACGGTGTCTTTGGCTTTCATCACTACATTGCCGTTCATTCTGTTTTTCCCCCTTCTTTATGCCACGGTAACGGTCATATACAGTTTGCCCATCGCGTTTACTACGGTTACCCGGTCGGAAACCACGACCGATTTCTTGGTATCTCCCTGCGTAACCGTCACATCCCAATCCGAAAAATTCTCAATCGCCCGGATCGCCTGCAGCTGTTCATGATGCTTCACAATATCCGACCAGAGGGAAACCCTCCCGGCCCGGTCATTCGGGACAATCCCCAAATACTTCGTATTAAACAAAACCGCAATATCGTTGGCGATCTGATCCATCACACGAACCGTTTGATTGTCCTTGAAAACGTCGCCCTGTGTATCGGAGGTGGTTACCATGGTATTGATATCCTCCAGCACCCGAATATCCGGGCCAACCTTATGAAACGTGAATTCCCCGCCCTTGATAGCCTTTTTTAATTCATTTTGTGTGTAATCTGCATCCACGGTGAATTCGCCGTCATAGACCCGGTTCTGATTGCTCTTATTCACCTCACAGCCAGCGGAAGCTCCTGTTACCCAATAAACCAGGCTGGCTTCGCTCCAGCCCTTATCCAGCACGCGGTTTTTTACGCTGATTGTTCCATAATAGTCCGCCGCCTTGTTGTAAAGCACCAATTGGAACTTGATCCCCATTTCATCCCGCAGGCGCTTGACAAAAGCGGCAAAAAGCCCCTTGGTGGTATCGTCCGTCACTACAGCCCCCATGGTGTTGTAGGTGTAGGGTTCAATCTTATTCAGATAGGTCTGGTAAGCAGTCCCATCCACTGTGCCGTTTTCTCCGCCGGAAAGGGGAAGCGCCGCTGCTGCCGCCAGTTCCGCGGACGCCTTGAACCGGACAAAATCGTTTGCGGTCAGATCACCTGCCGCCGCAACCGTCTGCTCGTCCACAACCGCCGCGTCCAGCAGGGTTTTTACATCAAACAGGGTATCGTCATCCGCATTGACCTGGATGACGAGCTTCAGATCATTGCCCCGGGTTCCGCAGTAAAGCGCTTCCGCCAGATCGTTGCTTGCTTTCTGGCCTCCGGAAGTCAGCTTATACGCATACAGGGTTTTGGTGTTTCGGAATAAATCACGAAGCCCCTTCAAGCGTTCATGGGTATACGCATAGCCGAAAATTTTCAGGCTGTCCTTTTGGAAATCACTGTTGGCTACTTCAAACACTTCCCCGTCCATCCCCCAATCCAGTTCAAGAGGCATCGTGGCAATCCCTCTTTCGGAAAGGGCGGCATTCGCCGAAGCCGCTGAAACAAAATTGATATATGCTCCCGGCAATTCCTTATTCTGTACGAGATACGTCCCGCCGCCTAACGCCATTTTATTTCACCTGTCCTTTCAGATAGGCGGACACCTTCTGTTCCACCTCTTCCATTGTGTACCGCTGATCCGGAGAAAGGAGAGCATCCAAAACGTCCTCCCTGCCCTGAAACCGTGCAGATTTTAGCAGCTGATCCTTGGAAAAATCCACCTGAATATTCCCGGGTTGAGCCTTTACAGGCTTTTTCTGTACCGCCATCTATCTGACCCCGCCTTTCCATTCTATTTGTTCCAATTTTTCTTCTGGGGCGTCGGAATCCGATTTCCTATAAACAAACAGATCATAGTTTACAAAGAAATTCAGGATCCCATCCGCCACTTCATAATTCATCTTGCTGCCGCGCACCAGATCCCCGGTAACGGTGATATATTCAAGGCAGGAATAAAGCCTTTCGGCAGCCGCATGACATTCCTCCTTCGTCCGGTCTTTATCAGCCGGGAAGTATTGTATGCAGAACCCGTTTTCCCTGAAATACCGTTTCCCAAGAAATACCCGGTTTGTGGGGTGAATACAGGATACAAAAAAACAAGGTTCTTTCAAACCCTGTTCAACCGATTCTGTGTAAGTGGTGTATTCATCACCAAATTCAGCATTTAAGGAAATACTGATTGCTTCAATGATGGAATGGATCACTTCATGCACTCCTCTAAAAACTTTTTGATTTTGCTCGTCAGCACTTTCGGGGCGATATCCTGGATTTCCTGTTCCGAAACCGTCAGCATAAACTGCCCTTGAACCCAGCCTTTTTTCAGCCGTTTTCCCAGCTCCGGGACATATCTTCCCGGCTCTTGACGATGCCCGTATTCCACATAGGAAGCATATTCAACCGGGTTGATGATCTCAATTTGCAGCATCTTGCCGATATGATTGATTTGCAGGCTTTCCGCATAAGCCGCTGCCATTGCCGCATTGGGCGTTCCGCTTCCGTTTTCCGCCTCCTTATGGGTTTTGGAAGTCCAGCCCCGGCGAAGGGTACCGCCTTTTTTACCTGAATTTGCGGGGTATTGCCTCACGGGTGTATGCTTGATCACTTTTGCCAGCAGCCTTGCGGCCAGCTCCTTTGCGCAAGCATCAATGAAGGCTTCAACATTCCCTTGCTGAATTTTGTTCAGCTGCGTTTGAAGCTTCTTCATTCCTGCCACTGAAAACCCGCCCATTTTCGCCATTAAGCCCACCCCCCGAAGAATTCCAGCAGGACTTCCGCATGGGAAGGATACACAGCGGGAACGCCGCTTGCAGAATATTCGGTAGTTACCCCATTCTGCTTCACCATGATTTTAGATCCAGGTTTTACGGTGATTTCCGGCGCGATAAACAGCTTTGTACCCTGTGTCCGGCTGGCCGCTGTATCCGTTTGGAGCAGGGCGTTCAATTTTTCAAAGGACAACTTGCAAGGCTGGTTTTTGACAACCAGAACCTCTTCCTTCTTCCGGGTAATTTTGGTTTTTTCATCCCGCAGATCCCGGCGTTCGTAAATATTGCAGCGTCCTGAATAGGTGCTTTCAATCGCTTTCCTTGCCGCTTTTTGTGCGGCGGTCAGCGTGTTCACCATCGGATTTTCCGGTAACAGGCAAGCTCACCCCTTCCGTAAGTCAGAAGATAGTTCAAGAAAGCGTTCAACCTCTGTTCAGCGGTCAAACTTCCTTCCCCGGTTGCAAATACGGTGTTGGTGTCGCCCGTCTGTATCTGCTTTACCGCCATATCTAAATCAAGCCCTGCCACGCTGTCCGGCGAAAAGGTTTTCTTTGCCGTTAAGAATTCACCTGCCGCCATATCAGCAGCGATATTCATCAAGCCGTCCGGGATAGAAGATATGTTGCAATTGTTCCGGATACTGTTTTCCACCTTCTGAACCGCAAAAGAAAGGGCGAATTCGTCCCCTTCCTGCCACTCATACCCAAACGATTCCAGCCGTTCTTTTACCATTTCCAGCATAGGATTACCGCCTTTGCTCCTTGGCTTCCGCTTCCTGAATGGTCTTCAGAAGATCAGCCTTGGATTTGGCCTCCCCCAAATCAATATTGTGTTCCGCCGCATAGGCTCTCAGATCGTCCACCTTCATTTCATCAAGGGGCTTTTCATCCGCTTCCCCTTCAACCGTATGCCCTAAAGCCTTTAACCGGCCGGCAAGAGCGGCGTCGTTGGTTTCAAACACCCCTTTCACAAAACGGCAAAGAGGACGGTTTCCGGAAGTATCCCAAATGATATTGGGCGTTTTCGGTTTCTTTGTTACTTTGAACATCCAATCACCTTACCCTTTCTTTACGCTGTGGCTGCTTTCAGCCCGGTAATCGCGCCATGCAGGAACGCCGGACCATGGGCAAGCCCGATCTGCCCATAAATCTGCACTTTATCAGAAGCGCCTGTTTTAGCCAGCGGTTCCTCAAACAGCACGCCTTTGCCGGGAACCGCCTGAAATACTGGGGAGATATGCGCCATATCCGCAATCAGGAGGGAATCATTCGGCATAAAACGGTTCCATACCACTCCCATCTTGAAGAAGTCGGTTTCAATCTCCGTGATATTCATACCGCCTACATTCTGCGTTGTCTGCATATTCGCCTTGAACTGATCCGCGTAAAGATTGGTAATCATCTGCTTCTGATATGCACCACAAAACAGCACCATCTTGCCGAAGTAAGCCCCTTTATCCGCCATTTCACGGAAAAGCTGATCCAGCAGAGGCTTGCTCAGCGTCGCGTCCGAAGCGGCAATGGAAGTCCCGGCGTCGGAAGTGCAAAGCTCCAGCATACCACGGGTTTTGTTGGCCACATTCGCCGCCGTGGAAAGCTGATAAGTGCCGCGGATAAAGGAAAATTCCACATCGCGGGCAATCTTAATCAGCTTCTGCTGAATCTGCCAGGCCTTTTCATCCGCGGGGTTTGGGTTCTGCCCTGCCGTATTCAGCCCGGACATCCGGCCGGAATTGCTCTGTTTTGCATAGGTCAGATCAATCACTTCCTGATGGATCTGAACAACGTTCTTTTCCTGCTGCCTTGCAATATGGCTTGCCGCCGGGGCTGCTGCGGAAGCGCTTTCGGAAATCTCCGGCTGTTCTGCTTCCGGGAAATCATAAAGGACGGCGGTAGGGAATTCAAAATTATCGGTCTGCCTTCCGCCCGTAAGCCCGCCAATCATGGAAAGAAACGGGGTTTGGATAGGGTCAGCTGTAAAGAGTTCACCCGCATAGTTGGGCAAATTCCAGGTCGTTCCAATACCGGTTACTTGTGGCATATTCCTTCACCTCATAAACCTTTCTTTTTACAGCAGGACAACGCCTTCTGCGGCGGCTTCCTGCTTGATTTTGATCGCTTCTAATGGAGTGTTGTTTTTGCGGGCATCCGCCAGCCGGGCCTCATACCCTGCCGCTGTGGGATTGGGGACCCCGGAAGAAGCTCCCGGCTGAAATCCTGTAAATGACTGCTGGGCCTGACCCTGGACATCGAACAGATAGCCGTCAGACTTTTTCAGGGCTTCAATCTGTTCGTCAAAGCCGGAAAGCTTGCCGTCCTCCCCCATTTTCACCTTCGACAGATCCAGCATCGCCTTGACCGCTTTCCCACTCTTTGCCTTCGCACCGGAAAGAGCGATTTCAATCGCGTTATCCAGCTTCAGCTGGGCCAATTCCCCTTCATGGGATTTCTGCTGTTCGGCGTTCTGTTTCTGCAAGTCGGAAATCTGCTGCTGTAAGGCGGCATTATCCCCGCTGGATTTCTTCAAATCCTCCAGCTGTTTATCCCTGTCCGAAACGGACTTTTTCAAGGCCTTGTTTTCCTCGCTTACCTCATTGAGCTTTGTCTTTGCGACAAAGTTCCCGTCCAGGGATTCCAGCACTTTCTTTACCTGCTCCTCCGTCAGGCCAAGCGCCAGCAATTCTTCTTTGTTCATTGTATCATTCTCCTTTATGTTGATAAAATAAAAGCACCTTGCAGAAATTGCAAAGCGCTGAAAAGCATATTCAATTTGACTTGATTGTCTGCAATTGCCTCTGTATTCTCTGAAAATGGATATAAAAAAGCACCTTTGAAAGTTCCTCTTCAAAAGTGGCTGATTCATTCCTGCTATTTTATGTAAATCTTAGTAATTTCCTGATCGTATCCGCATCCTCAATTTCAAATACCCATTCATTGGAAAAGAAGTCCACATCCGCCGATACAAATTTTTCAAGCTTGACCCTTTCACCTTCGTCTATACCGCTTTGAAATTCACAGATCATTTCATAAGCCTCCACCTGCTCCGCAAGGTCTGCATTGAACCGTTCAGAGCGAACTGGATCTATGCAGAATACAACAGAAGCGAACGTATTTTTATAATTGGCATTGAGCTGTCCAATCACATTTACCTGGGTTGAACGTCTTTTAATATCGATCGTAACCTTGCAGGACGCAAGAAAATATCTCCGGCTGCCGATAATCACAAAGATTTCACCGCTTTGGGGCTTTACGCTCGCAATGGTTTCTGTCAGCTTATTCATTTGCCTGCACCTTCTTTCTTCTCTTTTTCATAAAACTCACACATTGCGCCTTCATAAATTACTTCATCAGGTTTTCCATGTGTGTCATTTGCCCCGTAAATTTTGCAATAGCGGGTTTGTGGTTGTCGCCCAATAGGTTCTATCACATCACAAAACATACAAGTATCACACCATTTATGTGTTGTGATTCTTCCACCCCCTGAAATGGGTTGGTGTAAATTGTTTTCTTTCTGATCTGCCATTTGCATCACCTACTTTCCTACATAATCAGCCTTTTCTTCAACAAATTCATACCCTTGTTCCGGGTGTACTTCAACATCAATAAAAATTGTACCGCCCGTTTTTTCGATTTTGGTTATCGTATAGGAAGCCCCCCTTTGAATAATCATTTCTGATTCATAACCAAAAGTTGATTGTGAAGAAATACCATCCCACGATTTACCGCCACCGTTGCCAAAAGCGGAAAAGGGTTCTGCATACATCATTTGCGTACCCTTTGGGGCGTATATGTTCATAATCACATCGCCGCTAAACCCTTTGCCCTTTGCAACGCCTGTTGAAGTAAAGGAATATATTCGCCCATCCCGCCCAAGAAATTGTTGAAGCTGTTCTTGTGTCATTCGCCCAAGTGTACCATTCGGAAGGTGTAAAAAACTTTCAATCGCTTCTGTGCCACACCCACGCTGCAACCACACATCAAAATCATAGCTGGATTGACTGATTATTTCGGTCATATCCTTAATTTCTTTGAACGCACCTTCATAGTTCAGATCAACCTTTCCAACACCTTTATTGTTGGATTGCCCCCACCCACCTTGAAAGCCGGAAAGGGGACGGTTAAACTTACCCGAACCGGAAGTGTAATCATAGATTGCACGGCGTTCAGCTTGCTTTGCTGCTTGCCACACTTCGCCGCATTTATCACGCAGCCTTACGTCTGCTTCTTCGGTGCTTTTCGCCCACATTGCCGCATCCTTGCGGGTTTGCGAAAAGGCATCCTCTGTTGGATTTATTATACCGCTTTTTTCAATTTTTTGCAAATCCGATTGAAGCTTTGAAATCTCCTGTTCAATCTTTTTAAGCTGCTGCTGAATATCGTGGTAACTGCCGCCTTCCGCATCCAATTCTTCAAGCTGTTTGTAAAAGTCCTGATACTTTTTCAGCAAATCCGGATCAGTTTCCGTAATGAACTTGCCTTCATAATATTGCTTCTTCCCGGCAATATTCAGCTCTTGCCAATTGGCGGTTGTCACATCCTTACCATACCAAATTCCGGAATAAGTCTTGACCTCAAAACTATCAAGCTGCTGTTGAACCGCTGCTTTTTGGGCTTCTAATTCAAACTGCTTCTTAACCAGATCCTTTTTCTGCTCCGCTTTCAGCTTCTCATCCAGCTTTTTCTGCCATTCGGCTTTCTGAGCTTCCAGGTCGGCAATCTGCGACTGATATCCTTTTGCTTTCTGAAATTCGGCATAAAGTTGTTCAATCTCCTGCTTCGAACCCCAGGAATCCAGGGATTGACCCTTTTTGTTCAAGGACTCCGAAGCATCCCAAACCTGCTGATCCCACTCGCTGTAGGCATCCTGCTCCGCCTGTGTCGCCTGGTCCCAAAAATCCGAAATATCCCCGCCATACTTCTGTTCAAGGGCTTCCATTTCCTGATTCCCCTGAACGATGGTATGGGCTTCTTCAATACCGTTTCCGGCATCTTCCACACTGCCGAAATCCTTGAGGATTTCCTCATAGGAAGGATATTCAAAAGCATCCGCGATCTTTTGCTGCAAATCCTCAATCTGGACATCCGCTTCCGCAATTTTGGCTTGCAGCTTCTTCTTGGTCAGATACTCCTTCTTCGGCGGCACAGGCTCTTTGTGGTGCGAATAATGAAGGACCGAACCATCCTTCACCACATCGAACCCGGATTTATCGCCGCTGTCCACAAAAGCTTCCTTCCATTCCGGATAGCTCAGATCATCCGGGATATAGTAGGTTTTGCCCGTTTCTTCATCCCTTGCCGCCCGTTCCCCAATATCTCCGAAATCTTCCTCAAAATAGGGAACCGTAGTCGAACGGCAAAATACATGAAAGGGCGGGGCGGTAACTCCCGGCTGAAATTCTTTCATCGGGAAGTGCTTCCCGTCCAGGCTGCGGCACATCTCGGAGGTATGGGAATCCAGGGTAGCCACCACCTCATACTTTTCAACGCCCAATTCTTCAAAGCAGTCCTTCTGTGCCGCCGAGCTGAAGTAGGCCCCTTCCGTCATGATCAGCCTTCCGGCGTTATAGCGGGAAGTATTCATCTTTTTGGCAAGAGAATCGATCGCCTTTTTCGGATCAGCACCCAACAGGATATTTTGAGTGAGCTCCCCATGAACCTCCGAAATCAGCTTTTGCTTATTGCCCCAAATCCTTTCCGAAAAGTTTTTCCCATCCACCGCCCAGGGCTTAGTAAGCACTTTTTCAATCTGCGGCTGATCCAGTCCCGCAATATCCCAGCCGATCCGGAACCCCTTTTGAAGCTCATAGGCGGTATGATAATACCCGCTTTCAAACACATCTCCCATTGCCCCGGCCACAGTTCCAAGCTGTTTGGAAAACAGCACCTCAAGGCTGTGCTGAGTCTGTATTTTCAAGGCTTCCAGCTTTGAAATATGGAACCGCGCGGAGGCGTTTTCCAGTTCCTTCATCCAACCGCCTGATAAAGCGTTCTCCTGCCCGTACTGGATATAGTCCCAAACATCCCACTTGAATTCCTTCAGATCCGCGCCTTTCAGATATTGCCGTGCTTCCGCAAGGGAAATTTCGTTGTTGTCTGCAAACCGCTGATACCACCGGGCAATCTGCCCTTCAATCCGCCTTTGGGCTTCCTTGTACTGTCTGTTAATCTCCGCAGCGGCATCCGCGCTCTGTCCATTCTGAGCGGCTTCCAGCTGTTCAAAGCGCAGCTTCCAATAGGCGCTATCCTTCATTCACATCACCCCCTTTACCCTGCGGCGGCTGTTCAAAAGGGTTATATCCCTGCTGTCTTCCTGCTTCAGCCAGTTCCTCTTCCTTGATTTTCGTCAGTTCCGCATCCACATCATCAACCCACGGATGTTGGGCTACAAGAGTTGCTTTGGACAAAATCCCAACAGAATTTTTAATATTCTCTATAACCTGTCCCTCGTCCATCAACATATCCCGGTTGAAGATAATGGTTACTTCCTCATTCTCGAAGCTGCCCTGACCGGTATTCGCAAGATGGGCGTTGACGAACCACAGGATTTCTTCAAAAGCCGCCTGAAATTCGGTTTCCATCTCATTGGCGTCCAGATCAATATCCGAATACATGGACTGAATATTCATCTGATTCGGATTCCCGGAAAGCCGGTCATCCTTTGCGTCATAGCCCATCGCGTTCTCAATCAGAGCTTTTTTGAATATTTCCAGAATGGACTTGTAATTGTCCGCGTTGACCTTGATTTCAAGGGTTTCAACCCCGCCTTTGGTTTCCCCGTCATAACGGACTTTTACCGCCCCGAAGGCCGCAAGGTTCTTTCGAAATTCCCCTAAATTCGTACCGTCATAATTTTTCAGAACAAGAATTGTGTTCCGGGCATCCTCCTGCATATGGTTTTCAAAGTCCGAAAGCATCACGTTGATCCCGTCCTGAAGGGACTTCACCCGCTTAATCAGCGGGATTTCCTGTTCATTGCACTTCAGCGGGATCAGCGGGATTTTCGTCCAGTTCAAAGGCTTGTTACCCGCCATCACATAGGCGCAGTCCTGCTCTTTTAAAGTCAGGTCGGGGATCAATACATTGCCGTCCAGAATATAGCAATGAATCCCCTGCCGATCGAATACTTCCACTTTTTCAATGATCGTGGGCTTGATCCCATCATAGCCCGACACTTCATAAAGCCGGACCGCGCCTGATAAACGGGTGTGCTCGCTGTCCTCCCAAATCGGGAGGATCTCATATCCTGGAAACAGCCGGAACGAGAACCCCCCGTCTTTGGTATAATACGGATAAAGCCAGGCAATTCCCTGATTCAAAGCGGCCTTCCCGCTGTTTTTCAAGGTTTTCATAAATTTCTTGTGGAATATCTGCTTCAACAGCGCGATATACCGTTCGTTCTTTCCGTCTATGGCAAAGGGCTGCCCTAAAAGGTAGTTCGCTTTTTGGTTCACCATCTTTGCATACTGGTTGTCAATCAGGCGGTTATTCGGCAGGTTTTCAATCACTTGCAGCTTCCCATCCTCCCCGATCATCGTCCTTTTTCTGGTTAAGATATCATGTTCATTCTGGTAATACAGCTGCCCTTTGATCTGCATGACCCGCTCCGGCGACCCTTTCCAGCGCATGATCTCCCGCTCAAGGAATTCTTTGCTGCTCATTTTGGTTTTGAACCCGAACAGCATAAAATTGGATATCCGGTTCAAGGCATTTTCCACTCCATTCAGCACTCTTTTTCACCCCTTTCCTGAACAGCATAAAGCCCTGAAAGCAGAACTTTCAGGGCTGCGTATGTGACTTTAATGAAAGCTGAAAGCGTCCGGCAGCAGAAGCTTGGTGACACCATACCGCATGGAATCCATCCCATGGGAAAATTCGTGATCCGGCTTATCGGTCAGCTTTCCATCCTGATCCTTCCCCCAACAGTAGTTTTCAATTTCCTTCTTGAACTCCACACATCGGGGATGGATCACAATCTGATAGTTCTGGATCAACTGGATACCATGGTTCACACTGTCTTTTCCTTTCCGTGAGGGCTCCGCTTGGATCTCTTCCTCCCGCAGTTCGGCGATACTTTTCGGTTCGGCGCTGTCACAGATCACCTTCTGCCCGCCATAGCCCATTTTCTTGATCTGTTCCGCTATGACCTTGTTGGTGACGCCCGTTTGATACCATTCATCAAAAATATAGATCCGCATGGCTGCGTTATCCACCATTTCACAAATAAAGGCGGTTGGATCCGTGAAGCCAAAATCTAGGTTGAACGCTGATTTAATCCCCGGGATTGCCCGGATTTCATCAACATTGAATTCTTTACATACAACATTGGTGTAAATCAGCCCTTCCGCGATCCCCCATTCGCCTTCACCCTCAATGCGGTATCGGCGGGGATTGTTCTTCTGCATTTTCAGGAATATACCGCGATCCGCCTCATCCAGCCATTCATTGCATTGCCAGGTGGTTGTTTTGACAAAAATATCTTCATCAGGCGTATCAAAGAACCGGGCTTTCAGCCAGCTTGTTGCACTCCACGGGTTGAAGGTCAGGGTGATCTGCTTGAAATACCCTTCCGGCACTTCGCCGCGGATGGATAAATCTAACTTATTGAAATCCTCTTCATTGGTAATCTCATAGGCTTCCTCAATCCAAACCCAGCACAACACACCCTTGTCAACCGAAATCGAAGTGATTTTCAGGCCGTCGTCCAACCCGCGGAACAGGATCTTTTGTCCGGTGTCGATCCGAGTGATCTGCATCGGGGAAACAGTACATTCAAAATAACCATCCAGACCCAGCCTGTGAATCGCCCATTTCAGATCACTATACACGGAATCCCGCAGCGTATTGGAATAACGGCGGACACACAGCCCATTGCTTTGCGGGTATTTGAACAGACGGACGATGAAGTTCAGCGCCGTTGTTTTGCTCTTCTTCGATCCACGGCTGCCTTTACAAACACGGTATCTTGCTTTTGTCTGCCAAAAGTCCCGATAGCTTTTGCCGACAATCGCCGGAAGACAGATCCGGAATGCTTCGTTATTCTTCAAGTTCTGCTTCTCCCTCAAAGATGATCGGGATGTTCATATTTACATCCATTTTGTCGTTCCACATCCTCAAATGCCTACCCAGCAGCTCCAGGGCTTTCAGCTTTGGGGAAAGCTTGACTTCCCGTTCAATACCCATCTCGCCGCTTTTCGTTGGGATGATTTTCACCTTTACCGATTCAATTGCCGCCAGATCGGCTTCATTGGCATCCGGAAGAATTTCACAATCACTTCCTACCACATCCGCAATGTTGACAAAGGCGATTTTCGCCAGTTCCTGGATCACCCGGTCCTGATTGATCCCAGTCCGGCGGCTTCTTTCGGCAAGAGCTTTTTCTATGGCTTCTGCAATGTAAGGTTTTGCAAGGTTTTCCGCCGCGGTCTGTCTTGCATTGTCTACCTTGTAACCTGCTCTGATGGCAGCCTGTGTTGCGTTCAGGTCCATCAGATACTCTTCTACAAACCGTTTCTGTTTTTCGGTCATTTTGGCCATCCGGCAGCACCTCCTTATCCGCCCCGCCAAAGAAACGAAAAAAATCAGCAAAGTTTCCCTTGCTGATTTTTCACAATACTATTGTATTACGTTCCTTCATAGGTTTTCAATAGGTTTTCATAGGAATTTAATAGGTTTTCATAGGTTGTTTGAAACTCCTTCAGCGCGCATCCATGCAGTTCAACCACATACTGATAGGTAAAATTCATTTCGTCGGCAATAACTTCCAGCTTTTTGAATTCAATATACCGTTTATGAAGCAGGGAAATATGGTTGACATTGCCCAGCCCCTGAATCTGGTTGATAATCCGATGCCTTTCCTCCATAAAAACGTCAATTTCAGTATTGATTTCCGCTTCCAGATCCAGGATCCGGCCTGTCAGATTCACAAACGGAGCGTCCCCGGAACAGCTCATCTGCACCCGCTCCTTGGAATAATCCATACCTCCAATATTTTGTGATTTCTGCCGTAAATCTTCTAGCTCTTTGACCTTTTGGTGAATCACCATGTCCAACCGTTTTAACTGCTGCAAATATTCCTTCGCTTTCACTCATGCAGCTTCCTTTCCGCGCATAGGGATTCGATCCAGTCCCGGCGGGGAATCCGGGCGATCCATTCATCAGGAATACCTTTTTCACCACCGCAGCCATAATAGATCCCGGCAAGCCCTCCAGCCACCGCTGCCACGGTGTCCGTATCCTCCCCCAAATTCACGGCAGTCAGCACGCAGCCCCGATAGCTGTCCGTATTCAGGAAGCACCACAGGGCTGCTTCCAACGTATCGGCCACATAGCCTGAGCTCTTGATCTCCACCCGCTCCAGCTGCTGAACCGTGGGAAGCCGGAGATAATCCTCAAGCATGGAATCCTCTTCGATCTGCTCCTGAAACCGCTGGATCCCATACAAAACAGCTTCTTTCTTCGGAATACCGTTCATCAGGTTTTCAACGACTGCCATATACACTACACAAGCAAAATCGGAAATAAAATGGGCGTGTGTCAGGTGCGCCACGCTTAACAATTCACTTTGCTTTTCGGTGCAGTCCGGCAGCATCGCAATGGGCAGGATCCGCATCAATGCCCCGTTCCCATTATCCATCCGAGTTTTGCCGCCGCATTCCGAAATATCCTTTCCGTCAAGATAGGACGTAATAGCCCTCCTGGTCCCACCCCCTACGTCAAACACTTCGCCGTAAGGGGTGAAATGCCCTTCATTCAGCCAGCAGCAGAAGTTCTGCATGATCCGCTCCGGATCAACCCTCCCCAGCTTCACCATACTGTCCAGCGTGGCCAGCGTCAGACTGCTGTCGTCCGACCAGGTACCGGGCGGCTGGTGATAAGTCCCGTATCCGGTCATATCGGTTATTTTGTAAGTATCCCGCTGTCTGAATTCCACCGGAACCCCTAACGCATCTCCAACTACAAGCCCCATAATTCCGTTATAAATCTTTCCCATTGCTGCATCTCCCTTTATGTAGTATAGATCTATTGTAACTGAAATCCCGCCTCTTTTCTACCTCTGGATACGGTTCGGCTTCTTCGGGGTTGTTGCTTCCTGAACAAAGCATCCCCATCCCGAACCCCAAGAGGAAAAAGAAAAGGGCAATCCCAATCCATGATATCAAAATCCGCCTGCCAATTGAGGCCTTCCTCAGTCCTCTAGGATAGTGGATTGCATCCCGATCCATTCCATTCACTCCCTTTCCGGAACCGAGCAGATATATTTCACGGAACACCGAATATTGATAAGCCTGCCGCAATGAGGGCAGGGTACCGGCCCGATCCCTTGTGTTCCCCGTGTGCTGTAATGAACGGCTTTTGCCGCATCAAAATGCTGTTGACAGCAGGGGCAGATCCCCTCGCCGACGCATCGGGTTTCCTTCTCGGGCCGTTCTTCGGGCGGGTGCGACGGAGGATCCTGCGGTTTCCCTGCCTCTTTCCGCTGTTTTGCATCGTTGACCGAAAGGCTGC
>CANAQK010000045.1 GCA_947363605.1 uncultured Clostridia bacterium
CTGGCGGCGCTGATCGTCAGTCTGCTGCCGCTGGCAACCCTTGCCCCGGTATTTCTGAAAATCACCCTGCCGGATGGTGTACGCACGGTTTGGGCGGTCTGCAACATCGTCCTTGCACTGACGGGCCTCCTGCTCTCCGTGATCTGCGTAAAAAGTGAGGAAAGCCGAAGCGCCATCAACATCATGTCCACAATCATCAGTGTGGCGCTGGTGCTGATGATTGTGGGAATCGTCGCCCTTGCCCTGGCTCTTCACTTCTTGCAGTAGGATCATAAGAAAAAGCAAGCAACTACAACCTAAATTCCACACTTTTCCTTAGCAATAGTTTTGGAAACGACTACTCGCTACAGAAAAATGACGGGGCAAGGGTTTTTATATGTCTGCCTTCAAAAACGGCGTTCTATTGCGTAACAAAATGAAAAAGACAAGTAAGAAACGGTTTGTTTCTTACTTGTCTTTTTCTGCACCCTGTACGGCAATTACCCTATTTCAGTTTGTTGGTTGATACTGTTTTATGAGCAGCTGTCATAAACGAGTGGTTTTTTTATTCGTTCCACCCGATCAATCTACACCGGACATCTTTATTTCCATAATGGTATACGGACTGCGAGAATCAAAAAATAATCCCATAAAAGCAGCGGGACAGCCTAAACTGTATCCGCCGCTTTATGCTGCCAGACCAATATCACTGCAAAAATTCACTTGAAGGCATTGGTCAGGACATATAGATCATCTCAGAATAACATTGTTCCTTTAACAGCAGAGCCAGTGCGTCTGCTTTCGCCTTGTCCGTATACCACCCCACCCGGATTACATATCCGCCTGTTTCCTTGGCTGCCTTATTGTAGATTCCCAATTCCGAGAGGGCGCCTGAAATCCTCATGGCGCGTTCTTCCTCTGCAAAATGCCCGATCCACAGCCCATATTTCTCGGGGAGGACAGCTTTATCAAACCGAGTCAACTTATACTGTTCGATCAGCCCAGTCAAAACTTCGGCATAGTTCGGCGCTGTTGCGTATCCTGCCGTCTGGATCGCCCGACAGGCTTCCTGATAGTCCCGCTCCCCGATAACCGCCTTATAGCGGGACAGCCCTGCCAAAAAAGCCCCGTGGTCTGCTACGCTCTCTGCCCAGCTGTCATAGGCCCGAAAGCAATCCATGCTGTCCACCCGCTCCCCCTCGTAATACTCAAAGGTCTTACTATTGATCCGTTTTCCTCTCCAGTCCTTCCCTGCTTTGATCCCGAACAGCGCATTTGCCTTGACGGTCAGGCCAGATTTTCCCCAGCCGCTTTCAAGGATTGCCTGGGCAATGGTCAAAGAGGGCAGCACTCCGCTTTTCGGATAGTCTGATACGGCAAGTGCCCCTACTTCCTCAATAAAATCATCTCTGGTCATCTGCAGCCACCTTGGTTTCCGGACCGTCCGGTAGTTCCTGGGTCATCTGGGACAAAAATTCCAACACCCATTTTTTCAGTCGTGCTGGAACAGGCGCCCCGCAAAGCACCAGATTTTTCAGCACGCTGGCCACCTCAAACAGGGTGAACAGCATCCCGAACAGCTCGCAAAGCCCTACTTTAGGCAGATCCGCCGCAGCCTGCCAGGTTTTGGGAAGCAAATTGATCAAGTCCAAGTGAACCACCGAATCCACCCATCCGAACCCGACGACGCAGAGCAGCATCGCCGCTTTCCGGATCCCGCCGTCAATCCCGGCGGAGGAATTGAACTCCCGCTCTTTAATCGCGCGGAGTATCCCTAGGATCATGTCCATGGAAAGCGTAACTGCCAGCAGAATGACCGCTGGGTTCCGCAGAAGGCTATCTAAAAATGTTTTTATAGGAATCAGCCCTTTCTTTATAAATTAGCGTCAAAATCAAGATATTTAGTTGGTTTAATGGAAACTACTACAGGAACACCTACCATAAATTTCGTTCTGTCAGAGGCATTTTGAATTAAGGATACATTCACAATATTGGAGTTTGTATTAACTGCATTCAAGTGGAGGTTTTCATCTACTTGTTCAGATCCATACAGATCCAGCTTTGTCGGTTTTGGCCCTGTCAATGTGTACTTTGGTCTCTGTGGCGACTCCGCATACCGCTTCGCCGTCCGCGGGCCTATGCGGTACTTCTTTCCCAGCTCCACATAGCTCAGCCTCTTCTGCCTGTCGCTTCGGATATCCATCCACTGTGCTCCTTTCATTTCCCGACTCCCTTTCTAGAGTCTGTTTTAAAACCAGAGAAATGCCAGTATTTTTGTTCAGGGCGGGCGGTTTCAAGACGAAAACCGCAAGAAAGGCTGTCGCCTTTCGAGGATTTTTAACACAGAAACCGTTTGTCACTGGGCAAAAAGACGGTTTTTCGGAGTTTTAAAACAGACTCTAGGGTGATATTCCATCCTAGAAAGGGAGTCTATCTTTTTTCCTCGGCGTTTTCTTAGAGCCTGTTCAAGAGCTCAGCGTATACGGAATGGCGGGATGGATTTTTTACCCTGCAAGGCAAAAAACGCAGGAGCCCTTGCCGGATTCCGTGGATTTTTAACGCAGTCAGGGCGGAAAATACATCGTCAGAACCTACGCGGAGAGATTTTGAATAGGCTCTTAGATTCGTGCCTGGATGATTGCCGCTTTATCGGCCTGTCTTTTCTTTCACGGAACCTTTCCCTCCTTTTTGGCTTTTTCAGCGCACAGTCTCTTGAAAACCTTCATTCTTCAGTACCCCAACCCATACACCTCCAAGACAATAATCGCACCTGTGCGGGCCTGCACAGGTGCGAACGACGTTTCCCTTATATTTTTATTATAGCATGGAAATTTCGCGCAAAACGCGCAGTTTTCAGGTTTTCACAAAATACCTGCTCAGAATAGAGCGGACGGTGCTCTCGCTGTGATAGCCCATCCGCCGGCTGATCCCCTCCCAGCTCAGGGGAAATTTCTGTAAATACCGGTACCGGATAATCCGTCGGACCAGACTGTCCTCAATTTGGCTGACCTCTTCCAGAACATCCGCACAGACCTTCTGTAAGTGCCGGATCTGCTGTTCCAGGTTCGCGCCAGGCGTATACCCCTCCGTCCGTACCGGGTCGGATCCGAATGGAAAATCCGCGCTGGAACAGCCTGCGCCGCCCGCCTCCTCCAACCGGCGTCGGGCAAGCTGATCCGTCAAATCCTGTAACTCTGCACAAATACTCCGATAATTTTTAAGGGCTTGTTTCAGCTGAGCCTTTGTCAAGAATCATACTTCCTTTCTGCTTACTGCCCGGCCTGTATCCTGTACACCTCCTTCGGAATCGCCGCCGCCACATTTAGAATGATTGTTCTTTCTTATTTTTATTGTACTATAATTCCTTCAAAAAATCAAGGAAGAAGGATAAAGACAGCTTTGATTTTTTATAGTCAACGCACTTGAAAAGAAGCATTGGCTTCTTTTCAACACTGCGGCATGGCTTCATAGACGGCACGCAGCGCATTTCATGCCAGGCAAAGCCTGACTTGAAAATTGGGCGCCGATTTGAGGGTGTGCCGACTATATCTCCCCGTTCGAACGCTGCCGCCCAAAATCCTGGATTGAATCCGGGATTTTTTTGTGGTAAAATAACCCTATTCCAATATTGCAGGAGGGAAGCAACGTTGAAACAACTGATGTCCAATTTCAAGGGGTACTACAAGGAACTGATCCTCGGGCCGGTATTTAAACTGACCGAGGCGGTTTTCGAGCTGTTTGTCCCCTTGATTATGGCCCGTATGATCGACATCGGCATCGCGAATAAGGATACCGGCTATATCATCCAAAACGGGCTGCTGCTGGTTTTGCTGGGCGCTTTAGGGCTTGCCGCCGCGCTCACCTGCCAGTATTTCGCCTCTCGGGTGGCGCAGGGGTTTGGATACAGCCTGCGGAAAAAGCTTTTTCATCATGTATTCCGCCTTTCGGAACGGGAATACGGCAAAATCGGGACAGACTCCCTGATAACCCGGCTGACCAACGACGTCAACCAGGTGCAGACCGGCGTGAATATGTTCATCCGGCTGGCGATCCGGGCGCCGTTCCTGGCAATTGGGTCGATCATCATGGCCATGACCATCAATCTGAAAATCGGGCTGATTTTCCTGATCTCCACTCCGCTGATCGTGCTGGTGCTGTATATCATTATGAACCGGAGCGTCCCCTTTTATGGCCGGATCCAGCAGAAGCAGGACCGTATTTCCCGGCTGGCTGGGGAGAACCTGGAGGGTGTGCGGGTTATCCGGGCTTTCTCCAAGCAGGAAAGTGAAATCCGGCAGTTTGACCAAACAGGGAACGAACTGGCCGATGTGACAATCCGGGTCGGGAAGATTTCCGCCGCGCTCAACCCGATCACCTATGTGATCGTCAACCTGGCGATTGTGGCGATCGTCTGGATGGGCTCGCAATATGCCAACCTGGGGATCCTGGCCTCGGGCGATATCACGGCGCTGGTAAATTATATGAGCCAGACCCTGCTGGCCCTGATCGTGCTGGCGAACCTGATCGTCCTGTTTACCAAAGCGATTGCCAGTGCGAAGCGGGTCTGCGAGGTGCTGGATCTTCAGCCCTCGATGGCTGCGCCGGAGCAAACGCCGGCTGCGCCGGGCTCTGAGGAGAAAATCCGCTTTCAGGATGTCTGCTTCTCCTATCATGGGACGGAAAATGCCCTGGAGGGTATTACATTCTCTTTGGGAAGAGGGCAGACGCTTGGTATTATCGGGGGTACCGGCTGTGGGAAGACCACGCTGGTTCAGCTCCTGAACCGCTTTTATGATGTGGGCTCCGGATCGATTTCAGTAGACGGCATCCCGGTTCAGGACTACCGTCTGGAGGATCTGCGCGGGAAGATTGGGCTGGTACCCCAAGCAGCCCGGCTGTTCAGCGGCACCCTGCGGGAAAACCTGAAAATCGCGGATCCGGAGGCTGGCGATACGACATTATGGCACGCCTTGGAGGTCGCTCAGGGGAAGGAATTTGCCGAAGCCCTTCCGGACGGGCTGGATACCCGATTGGATGAGGGCGGGAAAAACCTCTCCGGCGGGCAGAAACAGCGTCTGACGATTGCCCGGGCATTGGTAAAGGATCCAGAGATCCTGGTGCTGGATGATTCTGCTTCCGCGCTGGACTATGCGACAGACGCCGCCCTGCGCCGCGCCCTCAAGGCAGAAAATCGGGAACGCACCGTCCTGATGATCTCTCAGCGGGCGTCTACGATCAAAAATGCGGACCGGATTCTGGTGCTGGACGACGGCTGCCAGGCGGGGCTTGGTACCCATGAGGAGCTGTTGGCATCCTGCCCGGTTTATCGTGAGATCTGCGAATCCCAGGGGCTGATTACGAAGGAGGCGGACGCATGAAAAACAGTCAAACCATCAAACGGGTGCTGGGCTATACCCGGCCTTACCGCGGCTCAATGATTGCCGCTTTTGCCGGAGCCGTTTTCTATGTCCTGTTCACCCTGCTGGGGCCCGTATTAACCGGATTGGCAATCGACCAAATTTTCGAGCCGGGCCGGATAAATTTCCAGGGGATTTTCTACGCACTGCTGGCGCTGGGCGGGACGGTGCTGGCCGCGGCGGCATCTCAATGGGTCATGAGTGTCGCTACCCGCAAAATTTCCAGCCTGGCCGCTAAGGATCTCCGGCAGCAGGCCTTTGAAAAAATCAATGTCGTGCCCCTGAAGTTTATTGACCGGCACTCCCATGGCGATATCATCAGCCGGATGGTCAATGATGCCGACGCCGTTTCTGAAGGTTTGCTTCAAGGGCTGACCCAGCTTTTCCCAGGTATCGCAACCATCCTGGGCACCCTGGTGGTCATGCTGGTTCTCCATCCGCTGATCGCGCTGGTGGTCGTGCTGGTGACCCCGCTTTCCATCTTTTTCGCCGGGTTTGTGGCGAAACGGACCGCCCATCTGTTCCGTCAGCAGTCGGCGGCACAGGGCCGGCTTTCGGGTTATATCAACGAGATGGTTTCGGGCCAGCAGATCGTCAAATCCTTCGGCTACGAAAAAGAATGTATGGAGGAATTCGACCAAATCAGCCAGGTACTGTTTGATTCCGGGCTGAAAAGCGTATTTTATTCCTCGGTCACGAACCCCGGTACCCGGTTTGTCAACAGCATCGTTTACGCGGCGGTGGGCGTAATCGGGTCGCTGACCGTGGTCGGCGGAGGTTTTTCCATCGGCCGGCTGTTCGCCTTCCTGACCTATGCCAACCAGTATACCAAGCCTTTTAACGAAGTCACCGGCGTGCTGACCCAGCTTCAGTCCGCCGTTGCCAGTGCGGATCGGCTGTTTGCCCTGATTGACGAGCCGGCCGAACCCCAGGACGCGCCGGACGCTCTGGCTCCGGAATCCTGCGAAGGCCGGGTCAAAGCGGATCAGGTCTGCTTCTCCTATCGGCCGGATGTGCCGCTGATCGAAGATTTCAATTTGAAAGTCCGGCCCGGCCAGCGGATTGCGATTGTAGGGCCAACGGGATGCGGAAAAACGACCCTTATCAATTTACTGATGCGGTTCTATGAGGTCAATTCCGGCGCTATTTCGGTAGATGGGGTCGATATCAATCAACTCAGGCGGAATTCGCTGCGGCGGCTCTATGGTATGGTGCTCCAGGAAACCTGGCTGAAAAATGCGACAGTCCGGGAGAATATCGCCTATGGCAAGCCGGACGCCACCGACGCTGAAATTCAGGAGGCCGCCCGTGCCGCCTATGCCCACAGCTTCATCAAACGGCTCCCGATGGGATACGATACCGTGATTACCCCGGGCGGCGGGAACCTGTCCGCAGGACAGAAGCAGCTGCTCTGTATCGCGCGGATCATGCTCTGCCAGCCGGATATGCTGATCCTGGATGAAGCAACCTCCTCAATCGACACCCGGACCGAAATGCTGATCCAGCGCGCCTTTGAAAAGCTGATGCAGGGGCGTACCAGCTTTGTTGTCGCGCATCGGCTTTCCACGATTCAATCCGCCGACCGGATCCTGGTGATGAAGGCCGGGCAGATTATTGAGCAGGGAACCCACAGCTCCCTGCTGGAGCAGGACGGGTTTTATGCGAAGCTTTACTACAGCCAGTTTGCTGTAGAATATAATCAACACACTTGAAAAAACGCAAATTGCGTTTTTTCAGTCAGCGGGCTATGCTCGCCGACTGTGTGCTCCGCACACCTATGTTGACTATGAAGTCCGAACCGAGGCCGCGTCTGCGGCCTCCTGCGGCGGTTCTCCGCCGCAGGCTTCAAAAGAATCAAAATGATTCTTTTGAAGTGTTTCAACTATAACAGGGATTGACGCCTTTGCAGGATTCCTGATATAGTCGGCACGCTTGAAAATCGGCGCCCGATTTGAGGGTCAGGCTTGGCTTGTCCGCACATAAAATGCGCTGCGCGCCGTCTATGAAGCCCTGCCGCAGTATTGAAAAGAAGCCAACGCTTCTTTTCAAGCGCGTTGACGATAAAAAGAGCCCAGGCCGCCGGACAAAATAGCCTCCCGTTTTCAGGGTATACTATTTTGTATACAGGAATGAGGTGTTCGAATGGCAAACAGGCTTGCAAACGAAAAATCCCCCTATTTGGCACAGCATAAGGACAATCCAGTCCATTGGTATCCGTGGTGCAGGGATGCTTTTGAAAAAGCGAAAGCAGAGGATAAACCGGTCTTTTTAAGCATCGGTTATTCCACCTGCCATTGGTGCCATGTGATGGCCCATGAATCTTTTGAGGACCCCGAGGTCGCCGGGCTGCTGGAGGAATATATCTGTATCAAGGTTGACCGCGAGGAACGTCCGGACATTGATTCGGTTTATATGTCGGTTTGCCAGGCCATGACAGGCTCGGGCGGCTGGCCGCTGACTATTTTTATGACGCCGGAACAGAAGCCGTTTTTTGCCGGCACCTATTTCCCCAAGCAAAGCCGGTATGGCCAGCCGGGGCTGATGGATCTGCTCCGGCAGATATCCCGTCTTTGGAGAGAGGAGAGGGGCAGGCTGTTGGATTCCAGCGAAAAAATTACAGCAGCTATAAAAGAAGATTCCCCGTCCGTTTCCGAAGAGCCGGATAAAGCCTTGCTGACTCAGGGCTGCCGTCTGCTGCTGCAAGGCTTTGACCCGGATGGGGGAGGGTTCGGCGCGGCGCCTAAATTCCCCACCCCGCATCACTTGCTTTTCCTGATGCAGATGTATGAACGGGAGAAAATTCCTGAAGCCCTGCGCGCTGTGGAAGTCACACTGCAATCCATGGCAAACGGCGGGATATTCGACGCGGTTGGCGGCGGGTTTTCCCGTTACTCCACCGACCGGAAATGGCTTGTGCCGCATTTCGAGAAAATGCTGGTTGATAACGCCCTGCTGATTTTGGCCTATCTGGAGGCCTTCCAGCTGACAAAGAAGCTTTTTTATGCTGATGTGGCGGAGCGGACAGCGGATTATATGCTGGAGGAATTGTCTGACCCAGGCGGCGGCTTTTACTGCGGGCAGGATGCAGACAGCGATGGGGTGGAAGGGAAGTATTATGTATTCACTCCGGATGAGGTTTTTCAGGTGCTTGGACGGCAGGATGGCGAAGCGTTCTGCCGGATGTATAACATCACGGAAGAAGGCCATTTTGAGGGCAAAAGCATTCCCAACCGGATCGGAAGAACCGGCAGGGCCTGGGACGCGGGGGATCCCCGGTTAAAACGCCTTCGTGAATACCGGAAAGAACGGACCATCCTTTCTCTTGACAATAAGATCCTGCTGTCCTGGAATGCTTGGGCAGTCCTCGCATTGGCCAGAGCCGGGCTGATTCTTGGCAAGCCCTGTTATACCCATGCGGCGTTAAAAGCGCAGCGATTTATCCGCGAAACCCTGACGGATGAAAAGGGCCGGCTGCTTCTCCGGTATTGCGGCGGGGAAGCAGCCCATGACGGCCAGCTCGATGATTATGCGGTCTATGCGCTGGCGCTGCTGGAACTGTACCGCTGTACACTGGAAGCCGGGTTTTTGAAAGAAGCGATATTCCGTGCGGTGCAGATGATGGATTGGTTTGAGGATCAGGAAAATGGCGGGTATTATCGGACAGCCCATGATGCAGAGGTGTTGATTGACCGTCCAAAGGAAACGTATGATGGGGCGGTTCCATCTGGTAATGCTGTGGCGGAAGCCGTGCTGGAAGAGCTGTCCGCCCTGACTGGGGAAGCCCGGTTCCAAGAGGCTGCCAACCGCCAGCATCAGTTTATGGCGGGCCAGATTAAAGGCTATCCGGCTGCGCACAGCTTTGCTTTGATAGCGATGGCAAAGCCGCTCTATTCACGCAAGGAACTGCTTTGCACAGGAAGCCAGCCCCCCGAAGATCTGTTTGCCTATTTACGGGAATTCCCGGCGCATCATTTGAGCTTCCTTTTTAAGTCGGAGGAAAACGGCAGGGAACTGGCCGGGCTGGCCCCGTTTACCTCTTCTTATCCGGCATCAGATCAAGCTGTCTGGTATTTATGCGAAAACGGCTCCTGCCGCTCGCCTCAGACCGATTTCAAAAAATTAGATTTATCCTGAAAAAACCATCCTTCCGGAATGGAAGGATGGTTTTCTTTGTCTAAGAACCTGTATTCACAATCTGCCGGATGCCCGAGGGGCTTTTCGGGCAGGCAAGGCCATTTTTTGCAGGCATACTGCCGTATGGCAAGAAAAATGAACGCAGACTGCATGAAAAACTGCCGGCAGACTGTGTTCGATGGTTGTGAATAAGGTTCTAAGAGCCTATTCAAAATCTCTCCGTGTAGGTCTTGAACAGGCTCTAAAAGGAGCGGCTCAATTCAGCAGATAAATGGAAAGGTTCAGATATCCGGCGAAGGAGACCCACAGCAAATAAGGAAGCATGAGATATCCAGCGGGTCTGGATATCCGAAAGAATAAAAGGATTGTCACCAGAATCAGACCCCACAAAATCACCAGCCAAATCAAAGAGAACAGGTAATACCCAAGGTTAAAGAACAGAATCGGCCAAAAAAAGTTAAAAACCAGCTGTATTCCATAAACGGTTAAAGCAGACCGGCTTGTTTTTTCTGACGTAAGAACCAAATAGGAGGCAATCCCCATTAGGAGATATAAAATGCTCCAGACTACAGGGAACAGCCATCCTGGCGGGGAAAGCGCCGGCTTGTTCAGCGACTGAAAAGTTTCCATCCCATCGCGTATCAGAAGCGCGGAGAGTCCCCCTGCCGCTAAAGGAACAGCAAGGCACAGGATACATTTTTTCCATTGGATTTTCAAAAAACCACCTCACTTTAATATATGTGATAAGCGGCTTTCTATACAGGAACCCTTTCCCAAGCGCGTTTGTTTGAGCTATTTTGTTCATCACTGTAATACGGAAATACGCTATTCCATCAGCGATATAGTCGGCACACTTGAAAATCGGGTATTGATTTTCAAGTCAGGCTTTGCCTGTTCGCGCATAAAATGCGCTGTGTGCCGTCTATGAAGCTCTACCGCATGGCCGCTTCACGGCCCGCTGCGGCATGATATGCCGCAGTGTTGAAAAGAAGCATTGGTTTCTTTTCAAGTGCGTTGACTATAAAGAAAAAAGAACTCAAAAACACCTTGACAAAATCCATCTTATCTTTACCTATTGAAGTATCACCAGTTCCCGAAAATGACATTCCATTCTGTCCTAGCGTTAAGAAACCATGCACGGAAGGGATTGAAAGCATAACAAGGAATCCTTTATCTGCGGCGTTTGAATCCAGCCGCAGCTGCAATTCCCAGGCCCAGGACGGCCGCCGATGCGATAATCCCCATCCAAGACCAAACCGTTCCAGATGCGGAGCCCGCTTGCTGGAAGGCAGGCGCACCGTTTCCGTTCGGACTCCATCTTCCCTCCTCCATGTCCATAGGCGGAGAATCCGGCAGTCCCGGCGGAACCCCTTCCGGTATATTCCCGGCTGTTGGCAAGTCGTTTCCGGGTTCCGGATTCCCGAATGAAGAATCGGGCTGCCCTGGAAATTCCGGCTCTGCTTCGTTGCCGCCGGGAGGTTCCCGGCCTTCTGCTTCGCTGTTTTCATTGCCCGGGAAGCGGATTGCTCCGTTCCCCGGCATCCGGTTATTCCCGGCGTTGTTCATCGTGCCCATATCCGTGATCTGTAAATCCCCGGCGTCAATCCAGGCAGCGCTGTCCTGGGTATCGGAGGTCGAACCGATGGTCCCGCCCAGTTGGCCGCTGATGCTTTGGGCACGAAGCAGGCAGAATTCACGCAGGGTCGATACTCCTGTCTGGAATTCTTCATCAGTGCAAAACTTGGTCGGGTCTTTTTCCACATAAGGTTGAATTAAGGAAACAACATTATCTATCATTTCCTCAAAAAAGCCGCTGTCAAACCATTCCGAAATAAATTCAGAAAAGTACCGGTGATATAATTCCGTATATTCCTCGCTGGCAAAAATCCAAGCCAGCATGGGCCGGTCTTCGATACTGCCTCCGGATACCGGGGAATCTATGGGATAATTCACCAATTCCGCCGCCCCGGACGAAGACTGGAACCCGCCGAATGCCAGATTATAATCCCAGGGGATCATCTGCAATTGGCCATCCTCTTCGTAAAGATAGTAATTGTGTATCATGGATCCGGTATAGCTGTCAAAATTCAGGACAAAATTATGGACCACAAAATACCGGATAACCGCCTCCACATCAACCGTATCGGGAAGATCTTCACCGGCACTGAGCTTTTTCAGCGACTCAATCAGCCGGGCCTGATCGCTTTTGGAAACATCCGTTTTGGCATTGTCGAAAATATTGGGATAGCTGCCGCTGTTTTCGTCGATATATTTCAGCAGAACATCCTCACTGCCGCCCATCCGAAAGCCCCGATTGTCCCCCTGCTGCGGAAGCTGCCCTTCTTCCTGTCCCGGCTCTGCACCCTGGGAATCCTGCTCCCCGGAAAGAGCAGAAAAATCCTCCATAGTGAATTTTCCACCCTTCCCCCGGCCGCTGTCCGGCCGCTGGAACCGCCCTTCTTCCTGTCCCGGCTCTGCGCCCTGGGAATCCTGCTCCCCGGAAAGAGCAGAAAAATCCTCCATATTGAATTCCCCGCCGTTCCCCCGGCCGCCGCCCATGCTCATACTGTCGGGTTTATACAGTTCGCCGTAATCACTTCCGTAATTGCGCTGCAGGAAAGCTTCTTCAACGCCTTCCACGGCCAGATACAGCCCCCAGTCTTCCCCGTTTACCGTAATATAGACATAGCTGCAAAGCGGGGATGCCGCTCCTGTTTTCCCCATCATCTGATAGACCAGGTAGTCCTTCATATAGGTATTATCCTGGATGATATTATTCAGGCAGAGCTTATCCAGCCCATGATAGGTTTTCGAACTGTCGTAATGATCGAATTCAATTTTGAAGCTGTACCGGTCGTTTCCGTAGGCGGCCACCTGGGTCAGCGAAGTATTGCCTTTCGCCCGGATTGCGACATTTTTATAGCTTTCATTGTCGATAACAACGGAACAGGCGGTGTATTCTTCATTCTGGGCGTTCGCACAGAATTCCTCCCAGTCATCCATCACGATATCCAGGTGATGGACCAAAGAGGTGTCAAACAGCCGGGACTCATAGCCTATTGCCGCCGATGCCGGCTGGACGCCCAGGCGTTCGGCATTGACAAAAAGCAGGGTCAGAAGCAGTACCGCCGCCAGCACCGCCGCACATATTTTTTCCAAGTGCTTATGTGTTGACATCATCGGCCTCCTTATACTAATTCTTCATAAAACGATGCAGTCGTTTTGTTGGGCCGCAGAATGCGGTCCGGCGGCACAGCCGCCAAGAATGTTGTCAATACTTTTCTTGGCGAGCCGCAGGCTCGGCGGCGTATCACGCCGCGATAAAAAGATTAACATCTTTTTATCCAGAAATCAGCCCATGTATTCCCCGTTATAGCTGACCAGTACGGCGCTGTTTACCCCCTCCATTTCCGACAGAAGGTTGATGAAATCCGTGCTGTCATTTTTCAGCCGGATTTCGAGATTCAGCTCGATCCGGCCACCCTGTACGGATTTGCTTTTTACCACGCATTTCTGAACCATCGTTTTCAGGAAGGCTTCCGCGTTTTTCTCGGCCGCGGTGTCTGTGCAGGACAAGAGGACAATATAGGGGTTGACATGGGATTTCCGATTGACAAAAACCAGCAGGATCAGCCCGATCAGGACGCTCCCGATCACCGCAAGCGGGATCATCCCAGCCGCCAGCACAATGCCGACTGCGATCGACCAGAACAGGAAGGTGATGTCCAGCGGTTCTTTAATCGCTGTGCGGAAACGGACGATAGACAGCGCGCCCACCATACCAAGGGAAAGAACTACATTGGAAGTCACGGCTAAAATGACAACGGTGGTAATCATGGTGAGCGCCACCAGCGTAGTGCCGAAGCTGGAGGAATACAGAACGCCCTGGCAGGTCTTTTTATAAACCAGGAAGATAAACATCCCCAGCCCGAAGGCCAAAACTAAGGCCAAAGCCATATCAAGGATGCTGACGCTGGAAATATTCTCTAAAAAACTGGATTTGAAAATGTCGTTGAAGGTCATGATGCTTACTCCTTTGTATCAGTTTTAATAGATGCTGTTTTGGGCAGGATTCAGCCGTAAATCCTGCTTGCGGCATATTTGGAAAATGCACCGGCCGCCCGGTTTTTCAGCTGGACAACGTCCCGGATGAGATCCGGAAGATATTCGTCCCATTTGACTTCTAAAATAATGAGGTCGTCCCTCACCGGGATCGTCACACTGGCCGGATTCAGGAAATCGGTGTTCCGCATCCCGGTCCGGATGTGGTAATCCAGTGTGATGCGGACGTTCCCGGGGGCAAAAACAAAAGGTTCCCGGGTGTAGTCCACGATGGTCTGGGGACGGAGCCCCTGGCTCAGCATCTTGCTGTAGAGCTCCTCCACCAGAGGCGCACCGCTTCCCGGCATCCAGGAATAGTCCCTTTCCGTTGTCAGCCGCTGTACCTGCCCACGGGTCAGGGGTGCGCTTTCTTTTAAACAAATCCCGTTCCGCCGGCTTTTCTTTTCCAGCCGGATAAAGGTTGGATCGCCGTTATAATAGCGGAGCCGGAATTTTTCCCGGATATTGACTCCGTCGATCTTTTCCCGCAGTACCCGGTCGGTGGGGGTATCAAAGTAAAGGCTGCGGATCTCATATTTCCCATCCAGGGTATGGGTATCCCGTTTGGTTACTGCGGAAAGCCGCTGCCGGAGCACTAACAGATCACCGTGATTGATCTCGTGTTTCCACTCATGCCGGTATTTCAATTTTTCGCCTTTTTCCATAAAAAAGCCTCCTGTACTTGATGAGCCTCATTGTACAGGAGGAAGATTGAAGTTTGATTGAAACGCTACGAAAAATTCCGCAGGGGGATTTGAACCCGGAACTCAACCAGCCCCTCACCGCAATGGACGCTGATTTTTCCGCCATGGGATAAAACGATGCTTTTGGCGATCGCCAGCCCCAGACCGTAATGCCCGTCCTGGCTGTTCCGAACAGGATCCGCACGGTAGAACCGCTCAAAGAGCCGCGCCCGCTGCTCTGCCGGGATTTCCGGGCCCGCGTTAAAGACGGACAGCCGGGCCATTCCATGCTCCGCCCGGAGGGCCAGCCGGATTTCCTTGCCGCTGCTGTGACGGATAGCGTTGTCCAGCAAAATGGAAACCAGCTGCTTGAGCTGCATCCCATTCCCCTGGACGGTTATTTCATCCGTGATGCAGCAATGCAGGGCCAGCCCGTTTTCAAAAGCGACGCTTTCAAAAGGGAGCGCTTCCCCGTTTACGATCCGGGTAAAATCGACCGGCGCCATCGGGGGAGCCGTATTTTCCGCGCGGGAAAGTTCAAGCAGCTGGGCCACCAGCAGCCCCATCCGCTCATTTTCGTATTGGATATTGGACAGCCAGCGGTTTTCCCCGATCTCTCTGAAAAGGAGTTCTGCATTGGTGCTGACGACAGAAATCGGTGTCTTCAGTTCATGCCCAGCATCGGAAACAAACTGCTTCTGCTTTTGATAGCTTTCCTCGAGCGGCTTGACGATCTTCCTGGCCAGATAGACCGCCAGGAAAAAAAGGGCAGCCACAGCAAGCCCGCCGACCATCAGGGTATAGCGGAACAGGGTATTGATGCTTTCCTGAAGGATGGTATTGTCCTTGAATACAGACAGCCGGTAGCTGCCCTTATCTACCGTATAACAGACCAGGTTGTTTTTTACGCTGTGGGTTCTGCCTCTTTCCCACAGCGTGCGGGCAAGGGTTTCCAGTTCTTCGTCGGTATGGACGGCTGGCTGCGGGTTCTGGATTTCCAGGATTTTTCCATCATCGGCCATGGCGACGGTGTAAAAGGTGGAGAGCCGGAACACGGAGAAACCCGGATCATGCGGTTTCCCGGCTGGCTTGCCGGGCATCGGCAGGGCAAAGGGGTGGTACAGGTCATACCGGTCGGCGTATTCCTTCAGCATCCCACGGTTTTTCTCCGACATTTCCGCATAGCTGAAGGCGTAGATTCCGGTCAGCGTCCCGACCCAAAGAAGTATCAGCACTGACATAATGGCAGCTACGATTTTCCGCTGGGATTTTTTAAACATGAGCGTACCTCAATTCATAGCCGATTCCACGGACCGCCTTGATCTCGGTCTTGGACTGGACAAAGGCAAGCTTTTTCCGGGTGAAGGACAGGTAAACCTCCACATTGTTATATTCCGCCTCGCTGTCAAAGCCCCAGATTTTTACAGCCAGCTGTTCCCGGGTCAGGATCTGCCCGCCGTTGGCAATGAGGTATTCCAGGATCCGGTATTCTTTGTCGCTCAGCCGCACACTTTGCCCGGACGGGATGCAGGAGAGGGTGAGGGTAGAAGCGTCCAACGAAATATCCCCGTAGCGCAGGGAGCCGTCCGGCGTATGGAGGGCCCGTCTGCCCAGGGCGCGGAGCCTGGCCAGCAGCTCTTTCGTCATAAACGGTTTGATGAGGTAATCATCCGCGCCGCTGTCCAGCCCGGTGACCTTGTCGTCCAGCTCGCCCTTGGCTGTCAGCATCAAAACAGGGGTCCGGATCCCGGATTCCCTGGCTTTCCGGACGATTTCGAAGCCGTCCATCCGGGGCAGCATCACATCCAGCACCGCGATATCATAAACACCGCTTTCCAATGCGGCAAGGCCCTCCCAGCCGTCTGCATAATGATCTGTTTCGTAATTTTCCAGCCGCAGGATCTCGCAAAGCGCCTGCGCCATCCGTATTTCATCTTCCACCAGTAAAATCCTCATATCGGCACCCCTGTTTCAAAAAGCGTTCGGATGAGTGACCTTGCTGCCCGAACTGTAATTATAGAGTGAAACGCTCCACTCGGAATGGTATAACCAGCCATCAACTATAATAAGCGCTTTGCGCTTATTATAGCATGAAGCGCCCCGCGCG
>CANAQK010000046.1 GCA_947363605.1 uncultured Clostridia bacterium
TTTTATGCGCGGGCAGGCAAAGCCTGACTTGAAAATCGGGCGCCGGTTTTCAAGTGTGCCGACTATATCATTCCAAAAGAAAGGGTATTTTCGGTGGTTTGCTAAAGAAAATACTAAAGGATAAACGACAATGAAGCAGAGGATTATCACTGCGGTGATTGGCCTGGCGCTTTTGGCAGTGGTGTTGTTTTGCTATGAAACGCCGGTTTATGATGGGGCGGTCTGCATAATCACGCTGATTGCTGTGCATGAATTGCTTTTGGCAATGAAGGTAACAAAGAATATCCCTTTGACAGTTTTGACTTTGCTGACAGCAGCAATCCCATTCTTTACTCCTTTGACCCAGACCCCGAAGGATTATTTCAGCCTGAGCGTGACTTTATACGCCGCTTCTGTTTTTCTTGGCTTTCTTTTGATGCTGAAACAACACGACAGGCTGGATTTTCGAACAGTGGCGACGGCCTATTTCATCGCGGCTATCGTCCCCTTCTCCTTTTATGCGCTGATCCATATCCGGGACAGCTTTGGGTGGATGCAGGGGCTGTTCTACACGCTGGTGATCTTTGCCAGCGCCTGGGGTGCGGATTCCGGCGCTTATTTTGCCGGGCGCTTTTTCGGGAAGCGGAAGCTTGCCCCTAAAATCAGCCCCAATAAAACGGTAGAGGGCCTGGTCGGCGGGATTATTTCTGCGTTGGTGCTGGTCGTGCTGATCACCTGGGGATATCTGTTCCTGACCGGCCGAATGACGGCGGAAGGCTGGCTGGAGCGGGTACCGCTGCTGATTATCACCCCGCTGCTTTCCTTGGTAGGGGTAGGAGGGGACTTGTTTGCCTCTGTGATTAAACGGCAGAATGGGCTGAAAGATTTCGGCACGATTATGCCGGGGCATGGCGGCATCTTAGATCGGTTTGATTCCGTTTTTTTCATTGCGCCGCTTTTTTATCTGATCCTGCTTTATCTGCCGGCGGCATAGGGAAAGAGGATTGATTTGCTGTCGGATGGGGAGCAGAAATTAAAATGAAACAAGGATGCCCCCGGCTGTGTCCCAGTGAAGCCGGGGGCGTTCCCATATTTTAAGCCTGGGGGAAGGAATACAATGGGAGTGAAACGGATTGTAGTTTTGGGCTCGACCGGCTCGATCGGGACCCAGACACTGGAGGTATGCCGCGCACAGGGCTTCGAGGTAACTGGGCTGGCGGCTTACCATAATGTGGAATTATTGGTGGAGCAGGCGGCAGAGTTTTCCCCCAAGGTGGTTTGTATCTATGACGCTTCCCTGGAGGAGGAATGCCGGCGGCGCCTGGCGCATAGGAATATAGAGGTTTTGACTGGCATGGAAGGGCTTTGCCGCTTGGCCGGGCAGGAGGAAGCGGACGTTTTGGTCAACGCGGTGGTTGGGATGATCGGGCTCCGGCCTACCCTGGCAGCAATCCGCGCGGGAAAGGATGTTGCGCTGGCAAATAAGGAAACCCTGGTAACCGGGGGAAAGCTGGTCATTGAGGAAGCCAGGCGCCGGGGCGTAAAGATCTACCCGGTGGACAGCGAGCATTCCGCAATCTTCCAGTCGATGCAGGGGAGCCGGGCATCCCAGGTGAAAAAGATCATTTTAACCGCTTCGGGAGGGCCTTTCTTCGGGCGGACGAGGGCAGAGCTGGAAGGGGTTACCAAGGCTGACGCATTGAAGCATCCCAACTGGACGATGGGGGCTAAGATTACGGTGGATTCGGCTACTTTAATGAATAAGGGGCTGGAGCTGATCGAGGCCTGCTGGCTTTTTGACAAATCGCCGGAGGAAATTGAGATTGTTGTACACCGGCAAAGCGTCGTGCATTCTTTAGTGGAATTTGATGACTACGCGGTACTGGCCCAGCTGGGGGTTCCCGATATGAAGCTGCCGATCCAATATGCGCTGACCTATCCGGAGCGGCTGAGATGCCCGACCGATCGCCTGTCTTTGACCCAGGTTGGCAGCCTTACGTTTGAAAAGCCGGATGAAGATACCTTTATCTGCCTGAAGGCCTGTAAAGAGGCCATGCGGAACGGGGGCTTATATCCGGCGATTGTAAACGGGGCGAACGAACAGGCGGTAGAATACTTTTTGCAGGACCGGATTGGCTTTTTGGATATCGGGGAGCTGGTATACGGCTCGCTTAGCTTGAAATATGAGTGTGAGGATTTCGATGAAACGGATATCCATTTGGCGGATTCCCTCGCGCGGGAATATGTCCGCGCCAAGGTTGCAGAGAAGGAGCAGAAACGTTGAGTATTATTTATACAGTGCTGATTTTCGGTATCATCATTTTTATTCATGAGCTGGGGCATTTTCTGGCCGCGCGCTGCACCGGCGTCACCGTAAATGAATTTGCGATTGGGATGGGCCCGGCCATTTGGAAGCGTCAGGGAAAACGCACCCTTTATTCCCTTCGGGCTTTCCCGATCGGAGGGTATTGTGCCTTTGAAGGGGAGGAAGAGGACTCGGAGGATGAGAACTCCTTCCGCAAAAAGTCGGTCCCTAAGCGGCTGCTGATCTGTGCGGCGGGTGCATTGATGAATTTGGTGCTGGGGTTTGCGATCCTGCTTTCAGTACTGGCTGGGGCAGAATATTACAGCTCGACAACGGTAGCGGCTTTTAAGGAAGACTCTTCTTCCTCGGAAAGCGGGCTTCAGGTAGGGGACCGGATTGTCAAAATGAACGGGGTTTCTATCTGGTCCGACCAGGATATTGTATATGAAATTGTCCGGGATGAGGACGGTATCATTCAGATGGAAGTAATCCGGGAAGGAGAACGGGTAACGCTTCCTGCTGTCCGCTTCAAAATGAGCGGTGAGGGGAAAGACCGTTCGATCTACTTGGATTTCAAGGTTGCGGCTGTTGAAGCCTCGATTGGGAATGCGCTTTCACAGGCCGGGCGCAAAACCCTGTCCCTGGCCCGGAGCTCCTGGAGTTCGGTAGGGGACCTGATTACAGGGAAAATCGGGTTCAATGAATTGTCCGGCCCGGTCGGCGTAGGCCAGGTAGTTGGCGAAGCGGCGAAGGTAGGAATGAAGAATGTGCTAAATTTAGCCGCTTTTATTACAATCAGTATAGGGATGTTCAACCTGCTGCCTTTCCCGGCGCTGGATGGAGGCCGTATTATTTTTCTGCTGATTGAGGCTGTCCGCCGGAAGCCGCTGAATCCCAAATGGGAGGGGTATGTCAATGCGGCAGGGCTGATTTTGCTGTTTGCTTTGATGATCCTGGTGACGGCAAAGGATATTTTTCAATTGTTTTAGAAGCTGAATCAATAAAAAGATTAAACCCAAAGAGAGAAAGGTTGAATCGAATCATGGGGAAGAAGCGGGAGATCAAGCAGGTAAAAGTAGGTCCGTATTTTCTGGGAAATGGAAAAGTAACGGTGCAGTCGATGCTTTCCGTGCCGGCGGCAGATGTGGAAGCAAATGTTTGGCAGGCAAAGGCCCTGGAGGCGGCTGGATGTGAAATCCTGCGCGTCGCTGTCCCGGATGAGCCGGCACTGGCACTGATCCCAGCGTTGAAATCCGCAGTTTGTATGCCGCTGGTTGCCGACATCCATTTTGATTATCGGCTGGCTTTGGGCGCCATTGAACGAGGGATTGACAAAATCCGGATCAATCCGGGAAATATCGGCTCAGATGAAAAAGTGAAGCAGGTGGCGGATGCCTGCCGTGTGGCGCGCGTTCCAATCCGGATCGGCGTAAACGGCGGTTCCCTGGAAAAGCATATCCTGGAAAAATATCATTCCCCAACTCCGGAAGCACTGGCGGAAAGTGCGTTGTACCATATCCGTCTGCTGGAAAAATTTGATTTTGACGAAATTGTGGTTTCTATGAAATCCTCCAATGTAAAAACGATGGTGGAAGCTTACCGCTTATTGGCGGGGCAGTGCCCCTACCCGTTCCATATCGGTGTAACGGAAGCGGGAACAGTGCGGATGGGGATGCTGAAAAATGCCATCGGCATCGGAAGCCTGCTCCTGGATGGGATTGGGGATACGCTGCGTGTTTCCCTGACGGCCGACCCGGTGGAGGAAGTGCGTGCAGGTTATGATATCCTGAAGGCGGCGGGTGTGCGGAAGCGGGGCGTTGAAATTATTTCCTGTCCTACCTGCGGCCGTACCCAGATTGATTTGATCGGTTTGGCGGAAAAGGTTGAACAGGCTTTGGAGGGCTGCGGGAAAGAAATCCGGGTCGCAGTGATGGGATGTATCGTGAACGGGCCGGGGGAAGCCCGGGAAGCGGATCTGGGAGTAGCCGGCGGAAAAGGCTGCGGCGTGCTTTTCCGGAAAGGGGAAGTGCTCCGGCAGGTACCGGAATCTGAGATTTTGCCTGAGCTTTTGAAAGAAATTGAACGATATTGAAAAAGAAAGGGAAGAAGAGTTGAATAATTCATTCTCTGCTATTTTTGGCGAATATGTGAAAAATGAGGTTCCGGAAAAGATTGCAGCCGCGGAGATATTGTTCCTGGACGCTTTTCATGAAAGCAAGGAATTGGTTATTACTCTCAAGCCGGCGGAATTATTGCTGAAAAGGGATCTTGCCGAGCTGGAGCCGCTTTTAGCAAAAGCATTGAAGCTGAAAAAAGTGACAATCGATACCAAATACCTGCCGACTCAGTTTGAATGCAGCTATCTTTCGGAAATTTCGGCGGTACTGAAACGCCGCGTGGCGATGATCAACGGCTATTTTGATGGGGCGGCCTGCACCTTGGAAGACCGTCTGCTGACCGTGGAACTGAAGCATGGTGGGGCGGAGCTGCTGGAAAAATGCGGGGTGGACCGGGAATTAGCGGATTACATTGCAAAGGAATTTTCCTTTACCCCTCAGGTCCGTTTTGCGGGAGTGCGCGAGATTCAAGAGGAGGCATTTGCTCCTGCGCCTGTTTATACGGAGGATTTCGGCGAACCCCCTCCGGAACGGGAGATGTCTTTGCCTGAGGAGCTTCTGGCTGAACCGGAAAGCCCTCCTTCCGCGGGACCCAAGCCGTCAGGCAAAAAAAGGAAAACTACGGCTTCCAGAAAAGCGGCTTCCCGTCTGGACCTTTCCCGCCTGCCGTTTGAGTGTGGCGAGGGGGAAGTGGTGATCGGGAAATCTATTGCAGAAAAACCCATTACACTGGCCGAAGTCAGCGGGGAGAGCGGGAAAGTAGTGGTCTGCGGGGAAGTTTTTGCGAAGGATGTCCGTTACAGCCGGGACAATTCCAAATTGATCCTTTCGATTGATTTTACAGATTATACCGGCTCCAACACCCTGAAAATTATTGACGATGCAAAAAAAGAATCCTCTTATGACGCCGTCCAAAAAGGCTCGGTTCTGGTTGCCCGGGGCGAGGCGAACTATGATAAATATGACCGCGAGGTTACAATCCGACCCTATGATATTATGGTGTATAAAAAAGTCCCAACCATGGATCAAGCGCCGGAAAAACGGGTAGAGCTTCATCTGCATACCATCATGTCTGCCATGGATGCAACTACCCGGGTGGAAGACGCAGTGAATACCGCCTTTCGGTGGGGGCATAAGGCGGTAGCGATTACGGACCATGGGGTACTGCAGGCCTATCCTGCGGCGATGAACGCGGTGGAAAAAATCCGGAAAAACGGCGGGGACTTCAAAGTGATTTATGGGGTAGAAGCCTACTTCGTCAACGACCGGCTGGAGATCGTGACCGGTGATCGGGACGAGCCGCTGGACGGTGAATGTATCGTCTTCGATACGGAGACCACGGGGCTTTCGGCTGGGATTGAACGGATGACGGAAATCGGCGCGGTACGGATCCGGGGCGGCGAGATTGTAGAGGAGTTTAACACCTTTGTGAATCCGGGAAAGCCGATCCCGGCTAAAATTACGGAACTGACCGGCATCACGAACGAGATGGTCAAGGATGCGCCCACGGAAGAGGAAGCCGTCCGCTTATTTGCGGAATTTTGTAATGGAAAAATCCTGATTGCACATAACGCTCCCTTTGATATGGCCTTTTTGAACGCGGCGCTGAGCCGGGCAAAAATCAATATCCAATATACCTCGCTGGATACCGTCCCGCTTTGCCGGAAGCTGCTGCCGGAGCTGAAAAAGCATAAGCTGAATCTGGTAGCGGAACATTTGGGTTTGGGGGATTTTAATCACCATCGGGCTTCAGACGACGCGCGGATGCTGGCCAGGATCTTCTTAAAGCTGCGGGATCAGTTAAAAACGGAGTATGGGATCGAAAATTTCCAGCAGATCAATACCGCTTGTGCGGGTGTTGATGTGAAAAAGGCGCCCACCTATCATCAGATCATCCTGGTTCGGAATAAAACAGGCCTGAAAAACCTGTACAAGCTGGTGTCCCATGCCCATCTGGACTATTATTTCAAACGCCCGCGCATCCCGAAAAGCGTGCTGATGCAGCACCGGGAAGGGCTTTTGCTGGGAAGCGCCTGCGAGGCAGGGGAGCTTTACCGGGCGATTGTCAGCGGGAGGCCCTGGGGAGAGCTTTGTGACCTGGCCCGGTTTTATGATTACCTGGAGATTCAGCCGGTGGAGAACAACAGCTTTATGGTTCGTATGGGAACTGTTGAAAGCGAGGAACAGCTTCGGGATTTCAACCGCACGGTTGTCAACCTGGGCGAAAAGCTGGGGATTCCCGTTGTGGCTACCTGTGATGTACATTTCCTGAACAAATCGGATGGGATTTTCCGAAAAATCCTGCTGGCGGGCATGAAATTCCGGGATTTTGAAGAACAGCCTCCTTTGTATTTCCGCACGACTGAGGAAATGCTGGAAGAGTTTTCCTATCTTGGCGAGGAAAAAGCCCGGGAAATTGTCATTACCAACCCCAATAAGGTTGCCGATCTGATTGATGGGGACATCCGCCCGATCCCGCTGGGGACGTTTACACCGGAAATCCCAGGATCAGATGAGGATCTCCGGAGGATTACCTGGGGCAAAGCCCGGGAAATTTATGGGGAAAACCCGCCGGAGCTGGTGTCGGCCCGGCTGGAACGCGAGCTGGAATCCATCATCAAACATGGGTTTGCGGTGCTCTACATGATCGCGCAGAAACTGGTCGCCAATTCCGAAGAGAACGGCTATCACGTTGGCTCACGGGGGTCGGTGGGTTCTTCCTTTGTGGCGACGATGGCCGGGATTTCAGAGGTAAACCCGCTGCCGCCGCATTATGTATGCCCTCGTTGTACTTACAGCGAATTTATCACGGACGGCTCGGTCGGCTCAGGCTACGATCTTCCTGCCAAGGACTGCCCGAAATGCGGGACTTTAATGAACCGGGACGGGCACGACATTCCTTTTGAAACCTTTTTGGGATTTGACGGGGATAAAGCTCCGGATATTGATTTGAATTTTTCGGGGGAATATCAATCCCGGGCGCACCGTTATACCGAGGAGCTGTTTGGCAAAGACCACGTATTTAAGGCGGGTACGGTGTCCACCGTTGCGGATAAAACGGCGTATGGCTTTGCCATGAAATATCTGGAAGAAAAAGGGATGACGGTACATAAAGCCGAAGAAAACCGTTTGGCGCTGGGCTGTGCCGGCGTAAAGCGGACAACCGGGCAGCATCCGGGCGGGATGGTCGTCGTTCCCTCCCAGTACGAGGTATATGACTTTACCCCGGTGCAGCATCCGGCGGATTCGAAGGAATCCGGGGTAATTACCACCCATTTCGACTTCCACTCCCTTCATGATACGATCCTGAAGCTGGACGAGCTGGGGCACGATGTCCCGACTTTGTATAAGCATTTGGAGGATCTTACCGGGGTTTCCATTACCGATGTTCCGGCCTTTGATGAAAAGGTGATCAGCCTGTATACTTCTACTGAGGCGTTAGGGGTGGAGCCGGAGCAGATTTACAGTGAAACCGGGACACTGGCGCTTCCGGAAATGGGGACGAATTTTGTCCGCCAGATGCTGATCGACGCCCATCCGACCAAGTTTTCCGACCTGCTTCAGATTTCGGGGCTTTCCCATGGCACCGGGGTTTGGCTTGGGAATGCACAGGACCTGATTAAAAACGGAACCTGCAGTATTTCTGAAGTCATCGGTACTCGTGACAGCATTATGACCTACCTGATGCATAAGGGCTTAGAGCCTAAAATGGCTTTCAAAATCATGGAAATCACCCGGAAAGGCAATGCATCCAAGCTGCTGAACGAAGAACATTTCAACGCGATGAAGGAACATGATGTCCCGCAATGGTACGTGGATTCCTGCATGAAAATTGAATATATGTTCCCTAAAGCTCATGCGGCAGCCTATGTGATTGCCGCATGCCGGCTGGGATGGTTCAAAATTTATTATCCGCTGGCGTTTTATGCCGCGTTCTTTACGGTGCGGGGCGGTGATTTTGATGCGGACAGTGCTGTCCGAGGGCTGGATGTGCTCCGTATGCGGATGGAAGGGCTGCGTTCCAAAGGAAACGAACGGACTGTAAAGGAAGAGGATACCTATACCACGCTGCAGGTCATCAATGAAATGCTTTGCCGGGGCTATCAATTCCTTCCGGTGGATTTGTACCGATCGGACGCGCTGGCGTACACCATTGAGGATGGAAAAATCCGTCTGCCTTTCACAGCGCTGAAAGGGGTTGGAGAAGCGGCGGCCCGGAGCCTCCAGGAAGCTTCTGCCAAAGGCCGTTACATTTCCGTGGATGAGGTGCAGACCCGTTCCGGTGTGTCGAAATCCGTCATTGAAACTTTAGATGAAGCGGGTGCGTTCGGCGATCTGCCGAAAACCAGCCAGTTGTCTTTCTTTTAGGAGGAAAGCGGGCAGTTTTGCAGGAATGTTCCCCTTCTGTCCACCATGTGGAGATGGAGATCCCACCCTGGGCGATTTTCTTTTTCCTCCTTTTCTTTGACCGCTCAAAGAAAAAGAGGTGCCTGGTTTGGGGCAGCATGAGCCTCACATTCAGATTGCGGCTCTGCTGAGCCTTTCAGGATACTGCTTTTTTATGAGACAGGCGTGGGCTTCCTGCCGAAAAGAATTGACACTGTTGATTTATTATGATATCATGTTAGCAAGCTAAAGCGACAGAGGAGGATTCCATGCTCAAAAATCAGCTTATTACGCCGGAGGGCACCAAGGACGACCTGTTTGAAGAAGCGTCCGTTTGCCGCCGTATCGCACAGCGTCTTTGCGGATTATTCGAAAAGCGCGGGTTTGCTGAGGTTGTTACGCCGGGATTGGAATTTCTGGATGTGTTTTCCGTTGAGGGACATTCCATCCCAACTGAATATATGTTTAAATTGACCGACCCTAAGGGGCGGCTTCTGGTGATCCGTCCAGACTCCACCCTGCCGATCGCAAGGCTCTGTGCAACCCGCCTAAAGGGCGAACTGCTGCCCTTGCGTCTGTATTATAATCAGGCAGTATACTCCTCCAATCCGGCTCTGCGCGGCCGGAGCGATGAGGTTAAGCAGGCTGGGGTGGAATTGATCGGGGTACAGTCCAAGCTGGCTGATTTGGAAATTCTTTCGTTGGCGTTGAAATCGCTGGAGGAGTTGGGGAGCCCGAGCTTCCGGCTCGAAATCGGGCATATCGGATTTTTTAATATTCTGGCGGATTCCCTTTGTTTGGATGCGGCGGCTCGGGAGGAACTCCGCCTGCTGATCGAAGTCAAAAACTATCCGGCTGTAGGGGACATCCTGGACCGGTTCTCCGGACGGAAAGAAGCGTTGATCCTGAAACAGCTGCCCCGGCTGTTTGGCGGGGAGGAAGTGTTCCGGCAGGCTTCCGCACTGATTGAAAACAGTGAGGCCGCCCCGATTTTGTCCTATCTCCAGCAGCTTTATGAAAGCCTTCAAAAGCTTGGCCTGGGCGACCAGGTCAGCGTCGATCTTGGGATTGTCAACCGTACCGACTATTATACCGGCGTTGTGTTCAAAGGTTACCTGGAGGGCTATGGGGAACCGATCCTTTCCGGAGGGCGGTACGACCGCCTGCTGGCTTCCTTTGGGGAAGAAGCCCCGGCGATTGGGTTTGCCGTCCATATTGATGCGGCGGCCCGGACGCTGATGCGGGAGCAGGAGGTGCGGATCCCTCCGGCAGAGCGGCTGATTTTCGCGGAGCCGGGCCGGGAAATGGAGGCCATCCATTATTTGAACGAATTGACCTCCCAGGGGGTCAAGGCGGAGCTATCCCTGTTCTCCACTTGGGAGGAAAGCCTGGAATATGCGGAAAAACGGGGGATTTCCAGGCTGGAGAAGCCGGGATTGTCTTCATCAGGAGGAAAAGTGCAATGAAACCGATTCGGATTGCCCTGACAAAAGGCAGGTTGGAAAAAGATACGACCCGGCTTTTCGAGCAGATGGGGCTGGATTGCACCGAACTGCTTCAAAAGGGGAGGAAGCTGATTTTGTCCATCCCCAATGCCGGGCTGGAGGTCGTTTTGGCGAAAGCGGCGGATGTCATTACTTATATCGAAAACGGAGTCTGTGATTTGGGTGTCGTCGGCAAAGATACCATCATGGAATATGGAGGCAGCTTTTTCGAGGTCATGGATTTGGGCTTCGGGAGATGCCGGTTCGCTTTGGCTGGGAAAAAGGGCGCCGATTTTTATGCCGGCTACGGGGAAAAAACGATTGCGACCAAATATCCGAATGTGTCCCGCGGTTTCTTTAAGGGGAAGGGAATGGATATCCGCGTTGTCCGGATTGAGGGAAGCGTGGAGCTGGCGCCGCTGCTGGGCTTGGCGGATGGGATTGTCGATATCGTGGAAACCGGAACCACCCTTCGGGAAAATGGTTTGGAGGTCATTGAAGATGTCGCCCCGATTTCTGCCCGGGTGATTGTCAATACGGTCAGCATGAAGCTGCGGAAAGCGGAAATTGAAGGCCTGCTGCACCGGATGGAACAGGCTTTGGACCTGAAGAATAAAGGAGAGTAAGGGAAATGGTTGAAACAATTCGAGTAAATGGACAGGATGAAGTCGAGTTCCTCCAGCGGCTGAAGGCCCGCGCGGGTTCGGTGAATGAGGAAGTTGCCGGGCGGGTTGCGGAAATCCTGAAGGATGTCCGCTTGAGAGGGGACGAGGCCGTACGGGAATATACACTCCGGTTTGACGGGGGCTGCCCGGCAGAATTTGAAGTGCCGCGGGACGAAATCAATGAGGCGCTTTCCAATGCGGAGGAGGAGTTTATCAATGCTCTCCTGAGCGCGGTTGAAAATATTTCGGATTTCCATCAGCGCCAGAAGCAGCAAAGCTATATCGATGCGAAGCCGAACGGCGTGCTGATGGGCCAGCGGATCCGGGGGCTTAAACGGGTTGGCATCTATGTTCCGGGCGGAACGGCCGCCTATCCCTCTTCCGTGCTGATGAACGCCATCCCGGCGAGGATCGCCGGCGTTGAGGAGATCATCATGGTCACTCCTCCGATGAAGGATGGACGGGCGAACCCGGACATTTTAACTGCGGCTGCGGTCTGCGGGGTAGACCGGGTGTTCCTGCTGGGCGGGGCGCAGGCGGTCGCTGCGTTGGCCTATGGTACGGAAACCGTCCCGAAGGTGGACAAGATTGTAGGCCCCGGGAATATCTATGTAGCGACAGCCAAAAAGCTGCTCTTCGGTGAAGTGGATATCGATATGATCGCCGGCCCGAGCGAAATTCTGATCGTGGCCGACGATACTGCGGATCCGGCTTTTGTGGCGGCCGATCTGATGAGCCAGGCAGAGCATGACAATCTGGCTTCGGCGATCCTGGTGACGACCTCGGAGCGTTTGGCAGAAGCAACCAAGGCGGAGCTGGAAAAACAGGTCACCTCCCTTTCCCGGGAGGAAATGATCCGGACTTCCTTGAAAGACTACGGCGCGATCTTCCTGTGTGACCAGATGCCGGGCGCGATCCAGCTGGCAAACGAGCTTGCGCCGGAGCATCTGGAGATCATGGTGGAAAACCCGATGCAGTATTTGGGCCAGCTGGATAATGCCGGCTCGATCTTCATGGGCGCTTACTCTCCGGAACCTCTGGGGGATTATTATGCCGGCCCGAACCATGTCCTGCCGACCAGCGGTACGGCGCGGTTCTTCTCCCCTCTTTCGGTAGATGCGTTTGTGAAAAAGCTGAGCTACATTTATTATACCAAAGAAGCGCTGGCTGAAGCGGAAAAGGATATTGTCTGCCTGGCGGAGAAAGAAGGGCTGACGGCGCACGCCAATTCGGTCCGGGTACGTTTTTGACGGAATTCAGGAGGATTTTATATGTCTTATGAATTAAATCAGAAAATCCGGGAATTGAAGCCCTATGCACCTTTGGAGGGGGAGTATGCCGTCCGTCTGGACGCGAACGAGTCCTATCTTACTTTGCCGCCGGAGAAATTGGGGGCGGTGTTTTCCAAAGCGATGCAGGAGCCGCTGAACCGTTATCCCGACCCACGGGCGGAGAAGCTTTGCCGGGCTTTTGCAGGCTATTACGGCGTCCGTCCGGAGCATTGCACCGCGGGGAATGGGTCGGATGAATTGATTGCGCTGATTGCTTCCGCTTTTTTTGTTCCAGGGGATGAGCTGATTACCCTGGAACAGGATTTCTCGATGTATCGGTTTTATGGGGAGGTCAGCGGGGTGACGACCTCGATTTTCCCAAAGCGTCCGGATTTGACGGTCAACCTGGAAGGGCTGATCGAATATGCCAGCCGGACCGGCGCACGGGGGCTGATCTTTTCGAACCCCTGCAATCCGACCTCCATCTGCCTGGAAAAGAAGCAGGTAATAAAATTGGTGCAGGCGCTGCCGAACTGCCTGGTTGTGGTAGACGAAGCCTATATGGATTTTGCGGATGAAAGCGTTTTGTCAGAGATTGAACGCTATGATAATCTGATGGTGCTGAAAACCTGTTCCAAGGCTATTGGGCTGGCGGGGATCCGGCTGGGCTTTGCCGTGGCGGGAGAATTGCTTACCCGTGCTCTTCAGTCAGTGAAATCCCCTTATAACGTCAACAGCCTGACCCAGGTAATTGGCCGGGAGGTATTGTCCGACCGCGCTTTTTTGGAGGAATGTACCGAAGAGCTGATCCGTGCGCGGGATCAGCTCTATAGCCGCATCCTCTCCCTGTACGCCCGATATCAGCTGATTGACGAGGTATACCAGACGGCATCCAATTTTGTGTATTTCCGGACGCGGTATGCCAAACCCATTTTTGAGGCGCTGAAAACGCGCTCGATTGCGATCCGGTATATGGGGGATTATCTTCGGATCTGCGCGGGCAGCAAGGATGAGATGGAGCGGCTGTTTGAGGCGCTTGAGGAAATATTTCAGGAGCTTTCCGGAATGAAAGGATGAAGAACATGGAACGGACCCGTGTCGGGAAAGTGAGCCGGAAAACCAAGGAAACAGAGATTTCTGCCTGGGTGGGGCTGGATGGGCCTGCGGCGGCGGAAATTTCCACTGGTATCGGCTTTTTCGATCATATGCTGACGGCCTTCGCCATCCATGGCGGGCTGGATCTGCAAATAAAATGCCAAGGAGATTTGGAGGTAGACTGCCACCATTCGATTGAAGATACTGGGATTGTGCTCGGGCAGGCGCTAGGCCAGGCGCTGGGGGATAAATCCGGGATCCTGCGTTATGGGGAGTCCCGCATCCCGATGGATGAGGCCTTGGGGGAGTGTATCCTGGATATCAGCGGGCGGCCTTTTCTGGTGTTTCAGGCGGAATTTACTGCGGATCAGGTTGGGGGGATGGATACCCAGATGGTGGAGGAATTTTTTCGGGCTGTGGCTTTTCAGGCTGGGCTGACCCTCCATTTGTCCGTCCCTTACGGCAGGAACGATCACCACAAAGTGGAGGCTCTGTTCAAGGCATTTGCCCATGCTTTCAGGAAAGCGGTTGTCCGGAGCGAAGCCGGTCAGGCGCTTTCGACCAAGGGAGTGTTATAGGCAATGGCTCGACCCGTGCGCGCGTTCCGGTGGAACGCGCTTCTCCTTATCGCGCTGCTGATTTCGTCCAATCTGCTGTTGGTGTATTCCAGGCAAGTTTCTGCTGAAACGCTGCCCAGTGCTTTGGCAGAGTGGCCGAAGGAAACCGTTTATCTGGATATCCTGCCTCTCAGCCAAAATCCGGAGCTGCCCAATGGCTGTGAAATCACTTCCCTGGCGACGGTACTGAATTATTGGGGCTACCCGGTGGATAAAGTGACCTTGTCGGATGAATTCCTGGATAAACAGGAATTTGTGATCCGGGGCGGCGTGAAGTATGGCGGGAACCCGGAGGAGGTTTATGTGGGAAACCCCAAAAGCAAAGAGGGGTTTTACTGCTATCAGGTACCGATTGTCCGGGCGGCCAACCGGTACCTGGAATCCGTTGGGGCAGATGAACGGGCTTACGATATCACCGGGGCGGGGCTGGAGGAGATCAAAAGCCATTTGGACCAGGGGAGGCCGGTTATTGTCTGGTCTGTCCGGGATGGAAAGGACCGGGAACTGAAGTACAGTGATAAAAGCTGGCTTTTTTCGGAAACAGGGGAATTTTATCGGCCTTACAGCAATCTGCACTGCTTTTTGGTTCAGGGGTACGGGCCGGATAAAATTTTTTTGACAGATACACTGGAGGAAGACATCATTCCAGATCTTATGATTATTTTTTCCCGCCGTTTGAAAAGATGGGCTCCCGCGCGGTGGTAATTTATTGAATGAAGGAGCGTTGCTATGCTTGCGATTATTGATTATGGGGCAGGAAATCTCTTCTCTGTCAAAAATGCATTGGAACATTTAGGGGAAGAAGGGGTCATTACCAGTGATCCTGAGGTGCTGGCCCAGGCGGACCGGCTGATCCTTCCAGGGGTTGGAGCCTTTCCGGACGCGATGCAGAAGCTGAACCAGCTGGGACTGACGGCGGTTATTCAGGAGCAGGCCAAGCGGAAGCCGCTGCTCGGGATCTGCCTGGGAATGCAGATTTTGTTTGAATCCGGCAGTGAATTTGCTGAAACCGCCGGGCTGGGGTTGATTCCCGGCCGAGTAGACCGGATCCAGACCTCATATAAAATTCCTCACATGGGATATAATGAGTTGGAATTTCAAAACCCTTCCCCTTTATTAAAGGGAATTGAAGAAAAATCCTGTGTATATTTTGTCCATTCCTTTATGGCATACACGCCGGAGGAGTATGTCACCGCCTGCTGTGACTATGGGGTGAAAGTCCCTGCCCTGGTACAGAACGCCCATGTTTTTGGCGCGCAGTTCCATCCGGAAAAGAGCGGGGAGGCTGGGCTGCGGATACTGCATAATTTTATCCGTTATTCCAATTAGTCCAGGATGTTGAAAAGAAAGGAAGCCGGTATTGATGATTATTTATCCAGCGATTGATATTCAGGGCGGCGAATGCGTCCGTCTGACGAAAGGGAACTTTGAAACTGCGGAAAGGGTGGCGGAAGACCCATTGAAAACCGCTTTGGAATTTAAGGCGGCCGGGGCGGAATACCTGCATATGGTGGATCTTGACGGCGCCAAAACCGCCCGGATGCAGAACCGTGAGGTATTCGTCACGGTGGCGGCGGAAAGCGGACTGAAGGTGCAGGTTGGCGGCGGCATCCGGGATCAGGACGCAGCGGCTTATTATCTGGAGCATGGAATTGACCGGGTCATTTTGGGGTCCATTGCCGTGAAAAACCCAAAGCTGCTGGCCGAATTGGTGCGGGAATACGGCGAAAGGATTGTCGTCGGCATTGACGCGGAGGACGGTATGGTTAAAACTGAAGGATGGCTGGCGGCCGGACGGGTGAATTTCCTGACCCTTGCCAAGGAAATGGCTCATATCGGCGTGCGGCAGATCATTTATACCGACATTTCCAAGGACGGCACATTGACGGGCCCGAATTTGGCCGACCTGAAAAAGCTGCGGGATAGTGTCCAGCTGGGGATTATCGCTTCCGGCGGCATTTCCAATATTGACGATATCCGTGCACTGGCCAAGCTGCGGATGCAGGGGGCCATCTGTGGGAAATCCCTTTATCATAAAACGCTGGATTTAGCGGAAGCAATCCGGATAGGGGAAGAAACGATCCCGCCTCCAGCTAAGTCTGTCCGGGCTTCCCGGCCTAAAAAGTCGGAAAACCGTCCGGCGAAAGCTACGAGAGAGTAACGGGAGGTAGGGCTATGCTTTCGAAACGGATCATCCCTTGTTTGGATGTGAAAAACGGCCGG
>CANAQK010000047.1 GCA_947363605.1 uncultured Clostridia bacterium
GGCTTCAGCAGGATATCCTTACGAATTGATCCCGGCACGCTCATTGAGGGAACAGATCGAAGACAAACTGGCGAAAATGGGGATTGTAACCGGAACTGGGTGCGGCTATCTGGTGGAAGCAGCGTGGTATTGCATCCATCATCCCAGCCGCAGGATTGTTCTCAAGCGCAATGTGTACCCTCATGTGATTAGGACCTTTCAAGCCCGGACAGAGAACCCGGAGGAAAAGAAACGGATCAATGATGAGAGTATTGAGCGGGATATCCGTACGGTTCTGGAAAAAGCTTGGCTGGTAGGGGATCCGGACGATCTGAAAAAACATTATACACAGGCAATTCAACCGGGGAAAGGGAATCCGACTGTGCTGGAAATGGTAACCTATCTGACGCGCTGCTTCAGCAGGAAATAGCGGTTGAAAACGAAAAGGCGAACTGGAGGCTTCGCCTGGGGATGGGAGGGCTGCGTATGCGGCCCTCTTTTTTAAAAATGGAAATAGGGCAGGGAAGAATGAGACACCTCGTTTGGACGACACTTACCGCACAAGCCTGCCGGAACGCGAAGCACTGTGCCGACAAGTTTCTTTTTTTATTCGACGTTCTTCGGATGAGTTGAAGAGGATTGTCGCCTTTGGGGGAAATCGCGCTTTATAGGGATAGTGTGGAAGTCTTCTTTCGAATTTCTGCAAAACACTTGACAAGCCTTTCAGGAATTGTTAAAATATAAAAGCCGCTTGTGCAGGGTTTAAGCCGGAGTCTGCTCCGCCCCGTAAACAGCGAGATTATAGAAAAGGCAGGTGCCTTGTAGAAGATGTATGCAATTATTGAAACCGGCGGGAAACAGTACCGCGTTTCAGAAGGTGACGTTGTTTTCATCGAAAAACTGGAAGTAAACGAAAACGACGCGGTATCCTTCGACAAAGTGATCGCGGTGTCCAATGAAAACGGTTTGACAGTCGGCAGCCCGTATGTATCGGGTGCAGAGGTCAAAGCAACCGCTGTGAAAAACGGCAAAGGTAAAAAGATTACAGTATTTACCTATAAGCCGAAAAAGGGTTCGAGCCGTAAGCTCGGCCACAGACAGCCTTACACACAGGTTCGTATTGAGAGCATCAAAGCGTAAGGCATGATTACAGCTGAATTTTATTTGCAGGAAGAAAAGCTGATCGGGTTCAGTGTCCGGGGACACGCTGGATTTGCTGATTTTGGGCGGGATATAGCCTGTGCGTCGGTCACTTCTGCGGTGGAAATGGCTGCGAACGGGATTACCGAGATTCTGAAAATTCCTGCTGCGGTGGAGCTGTTTGAAAATGAAGTCAAGCTGCTGCTGTCGCAATCAGGGAAAGAGCCGGGGGAGTCTTCAAGGGAAGGGTTCGCTTTTATTCAAGCGCTGCGCTTGCATTTGGAGTTGCTGGCCCGGGAATTTCCTGAAAATATACGTATAATTGATCTGGAGGTGTAACGAATGTTAAGACTTTCTATGCAGTTCTTCGCACACAAAAAGGGCGTTGGTTCGACGAAAAACGGCCGTGATTCCGAATCGAAGCGTTTGGGTGCGAAACGTGCGGACGGCCAGTTCGTCCTGGCGGGCAACATCCTGTACAAACAGCGCGGAACACACATCCATCCGGGTGAAAACGTTGGACGGGGTTCCGACGACAGCCTGTTTGCGAAAATCGACGGTATTGTAAAATATGAGCGTATGGGGCGCGACCGTAAAAAAGTCAGCGTTTATGCACAGCAATAAGCGTTCCGCTTTAAGCAGAACCGTTCCCGGCGATGGGTTGTTCCGTCGCCGGGTTTTTATGTGCTGGATTTCTATGAGGCCAAATGTGGATGGGATTGGAGGTTCTGCACAAAAAAGCCTGGGAAAACGAAACTGAACTCTCTGAAATGCGGAGTTTTTCTCAAAAAAGTGAATTGATATTTTTTCATTTTTTTGGTAAAATAAAAGTTGTATAGAGATGAAATTCCGGTGCAGTCCGGAGAAATGGAACCGATCGATCATGTTTGTAGATAAAGCTAAAATTTATATTCGGGCGGGCCGGGGCGGCAACGGGGCGGTGTCGTTCCACCGGGAGAAATATGTTGCGGCAGGCGGGCCGGACGGCGGTGATGGCGGCCGGGGTGGCAGTGTTGTTTTTGAGGTGGACCCCAACCTGTCTACGCTGGTGGATTTCCGCTTCAAGAAAAAATATGTGGCGGAGGATGGCCAGCCGGGCGGCGCCAAGCGCTGTTCAGGCAAGGGTGGACGGGATTTGGTCATTAAAGTCCCCAAAGGTACCCTGGTGCGGGATTTCGAAACCGGGCGGCTGCTGGCAGATCTCTCCGGGACAGAACCGGTGGTGCTGGCTGTCGGGGGCCGGGGTGGAGCCGGGAATCAGCATTTTGCTACAGCGACCCGGCAGATCCCCCGATTTGCCAAGCCGGGCAAGCCGGGGGAGGAATTTACCCTCTCGCTGGAGCTGAAGCTGCTGGCGGATGTCGGGCTGGTCGGGTTCCCGAACGTTGGGAAATCCACTCTGATTTCCGTTGTCAGTGCTGCCAAACCCCAGATTGCCAACTACCATTTTACCACTCTGACCCCAGTGCTGGGCGTGGTCAAAATTGATGAAGGGAAAAGCTTCGTCATGGCGGACATCCCGGGGCTGATCGAGGGGGCCAGCGATGGTGTTGGATTGGGCCATGACTTCCTGCGCCATGTAGAGCGCTGCCGGCTGATTGTCCATGTGGTGGATGTTTCCGGTTCAGAGGGCCGTGACCCAAAAGAGGATTTCGCGATTATCAACCGGGAACTGGCCAATTTCAGTGAGGAATTGGCGGAACGTCCTCAGATTGTGGCAGCGAATAAATGTGACCTGGCCTCTGCGGAGCAGATTGCGGAATTCCGTGCTTTTGTAGAAGGACGAGGCTATGCGCTTTTCGAAATTTCCGCTGCGACCACCCAAGGCGCCAGAGAACTGGTGGATCGTGTGGCCGCCGAGCTGGACACGCTTCCTCCCATCCGGGAATTCGAAGCCCAGCCTATTACTGAAGCAGAGCGTCAGGCCAATGAAACGCGGCCGCAGGAATTTGAAATCACCCAGGAAGACGGGGCTTATTTCGTAGAAGCTGATTTTCTGGAAGATATCCTGATGACGGCGAATATGGAGGACTACGAGTCCCTGCAATATTTCCAGCGAGTGCTCCGGTCCAGCGGTGTGATCGCCCAGCTGGAGAAAATGGGGATCCAGGAAGGCGATACGGTTTGTATCGGGGGCTTTGAATTTGACTTTGTAAAATAATCCTGGACGCCGGAGCGGTCCGGAAGGAGTAGGAATGACAAAACAGGAAATCAAACAGCTGAGTCCGCTGGGACTGGCGTATATCGGGGATGGGATTTATGAGCTGATGACCCGTACCCGGATGATTAAACGCGGGAATATGCCGGTAAATAAGCTGCACCGCTTGACGGTTTCGGTGGTTTGTGCGGCATCGCAGTCCGCTTCGATGGAGCTCCTGCTCAATCGGTTGAGCGAGGAGGAGGAGGCCGTTTACCGGCGGGGCCGGAATGCCCACAGCGGTCATGTTCCCAAAAATGCGGATTTGCAGGCTTACCGCCGGGCTACCGGGTTGGAAGCTTTGTTCGGCTATCTGTATCTCTGCGGGGAAATGGTGCGGCTGCATGAGCTGTATGAGATCATCTGGCAGGGGCTTCCGGATGGCCTGTTTTCTTCGGAGGATAGGGACGAAAGCCCTTGAATCAGGCTGTGTAGGAACTTTTGGAACAGCCGGCTTCCATTGGCTGCTTGATTGAATCAGAAAGGGTGGTTTGTCCATGAGCAAAAGTTCAAAACCGGTTTATACGGTCTCCGAAGGCCAGGAAAAGCCCAGCCTAATATCCGGGATAAAAACCTGGGGGCTGGATGTTCTGCTGGTTTTGCTGGGTACCAGTATATTTGCCGCAAGCACCCATTTTTTTACTGCGCCGAATCACATTGCGCCCGGAGGGGTGACCGGTATTTCTACCGTAATCAATTATATTTCCGGCGGGAGGCTGCCGATCGGTATTGTCAACCTGGCGCTAAACGTGCCGATTGCAATTTTAGGCTTTTTGAAGCTGGGCAAGCGCTTTATGATCAAGACCTTGATCTCCCTGCTGTGGTACACTGTTTGCGTGGACTACCTGCTGGTGCCTTTTCCGGTTTATACCAATAACGCTGTTGTTGCAGCAATTTTCGGCGGTGTACTGATGGGCGGCGGGATTGGGGTTTTAATGTCCCGCGGAGGCTCCAGCGGCGGGATGGATATTGTCAATAAGATTATCCAGCGCCGTCTGCCTCATTTGAAAATCGGACAGGTTGTTCTGACGTCGGATTTGATCTTGATTGCGCTTTCCATGGTAGCTTATGGAGAGGTTGAGCCGGGATTGTTTGCGATTATTACGATCTTCCTTTCCTCCAAGGCGCTGGACGCTGTGCTCTACGGGTTCAATGTCTGCAAGCTGATGTATATTGTCACTGACCATGCAGAAGAGATCGGCCGGCGGATCAATATAGAAATGAACCGCGGCGCCACGATTTTGGAATCATATGGATCTTATACCCGTGAGCGCCGCCCTACGGTTATGGTAGCGGTGCGCCAAAATGAATACTACCGGATCAATAAGCTGATTTACAGCACGGATCCGCGTGCGTTCGTGATTATTACCAGTGCAACCGAGATTGTTGGAAACGGCTTTAACCGCCCGCTGACCTGAGAAATAGGTTTTAGGCAGGGCAAAAGGCCGGACGTCAGGGGGAGGAATCCTCCCGCCGGCATCCGGCCCCGCCTACTGTTTTTCAGAAGGAAAGGACGAAAGGGCTGTTTGGAAAATCGGAATCTGCCTGATTTTCCGGCAAGCCCTAACGGCAGTCGTTCATCGAGTCGTTTTTCTTGTTCTGGAATGCATTCGACTGCTGCTTGTTCTGTGCCTTATCCTGCGGATTCAGGCTGTTTGTGCTGGAAGTCGTGTTGCTGTTTGCTTTATTTTTCTTGCTCATTTGCAATTCACCTCTTTCCGAAAATAGTATTGCCGGGCGGAGGTTTTCTATACCAAACCGATTGTTTGGAAAAATTTTCAGAATGTTATGAAATTGAAAGGATGAGAATTGATGTCTGGACATTCCAAGTGGAGTACGATCAAACGTAAAAAAGGGGCAAACGATGCCCAGAGAGCCAAAATTTTTACCAAAATCGGACGCGAAATCACAGTCTGTGTCAAGGAGAGCGGCCCTGATCCGGTTTCCAATCCGCGCCTCCGCGACCTGATCCAAAAGGCCAAACAGAATAATGTCCCGAATGATAATATTGACCGCGTTATTAAAAAAGCCGCAGGCGGTGGAGATAAAAACAGCTACGAAACCGTGACCTACGAGGGCTATGGCCCCAGCGGCGTAGCCGTGATCGTGGAAACCCTGACGGACAACCGGAATCGTACGGCTGGGGATGTCCGGCATTATTTTGATAAGTTTGGCGGGAACCTGGGACAGGTAGGCTGCGTATCGTTCATGTTTGAGCGCAAGGGGATCATTGTAATCGAAAACGAGGGCTTGGATGAAGAAAAAGTTATGAACGACGTCATGGAAGCAGGCGCGGATGATTTTACATTCGGGGAAGACGCTGTGGAAATCGCGACGGATCCGAATCATTTCCAGGAAGTGCGGGATGTTTTGGAAGGCATGGGCTATGTTTTTGCTTCGGCTCAGATTGAAATGGTCCCTTCGACCTATACGACAATTGCAGAAGAGGATCTGCGTGCCAAGATGGGCCGTTTGTTGGAAAGCCTGGACGACAACGACGATGTCCAGGAAGTCTGGCATAACTGGGAAAATCCGATCGAAGAATAGAAGCGACGGTATCGGCGTAAAAAAGGAAATGCTTTGTAAAGGTTTTCTTTTTTACGCCGATTTTTTGACCCCCTAAAAACGCTTATTGGATACCTGTAGGGATAAAAATAATTTCGGAAGATGTCGAAAATCCTCTGTTATTTTAGGTAGAAGTATGTTATAATCAGCTTATAAAATGGAGGAGGAGAGCGCTGATGAAGCTGTTGATTGTTGAAGATAATCCCCAGGAATGCCTGTTGTTTCAGCAATATTTACAGGAGAAGCCTGAAATCGAATTGATCGGCTTTTCTGAAAGCTCGACTCAAGCGTTACAACTGATAGAACAGGAAAATCCGGACGCCGTGATTCTGGACCTGGAGCTGCAAGAGGGGAGCGGGATACAATTTCTTGCCCAGATACAGGAAAGCAGAATGGAACGCCTGCCGTTTATACTGGTGACGACTTGCACGATTCATCCGGCGACTTTGCAGTTTGCCCGGGAAAAGGGGTCCGGATTTATTCTAACGAAAAGCCTGCAAAATTATAGCCCTCGTTTTGCGATTGACCATTTGCTCCAGTTAGAGAAATATTTTTTTCCGGCTCCTGGGAACCGGGTTTTTGGCCTGCCTGCCGCAGAGCTGAATACTGCGCCGCTTCTGGAGCAGATTGAAGAGAAAATGGGGAAGATTGGGATTATGTCCGGGGTCGGGCACAGTTACCTGGTGGAGGCAATCCGGCATTGTGCGGAGCATCCCCGCCGAAGGATTGTTTTAAAACAGGATGTTTATCCTCATGTGGTTAAAGTATTCCGTGCGCGGACAGACGACCCGGCGGAACGGGAAAAGATTACACCCGCTAATATTGAGAGGGATATCCGCACAGTAATTGAAAAAGCCTGGCTGGTAGGGGATCCGGAGGAACTGAGCAAGCACTATACACAGGCGATCCAGCCGGGGAAGGGAAATCCAACTGTGCTGGAATTTATCACTTATTTTGCACGGTATTATCAGAAAAAGTAAAATCAGATAAAAAACCCCTGCCTGGGATCCATCCGGGCAGGGGTTTTGCATCTTTAGGCAGATTTACCTGTGAGTTTATTCGCAACGGATGACGACCTGTTCGGATAATCGGCGGATATCTTCCTCCGAAGCCATCCACTCACTGAAAGCGGAAGCACTTCCAGCGGCGACTGCCATCCGGAATGCGGACTCATAATCCGCAGTTTCCCGCCATCCTGCCAAAAACCCGGCTACCATGGAGTCCCCGGCTCCCACCGAGTTCCGCACTACCCCTTTCGGTGCAGCAGCCGTATGAAGGGCTCCGGATTCGTCCAACAGGAACGCCCCTTCCCCAGCGAAAGAAACCAGGACGTTCCGGGCTCCCTGGGCTTGAAGCTCCCGTGCATAAGGCAGCGCTTCTGCCGGGCGGGTGAGCGAGCGCCCGAACAATTCGCCCAGTTCGTGGTGATTCGGTTTGATCAGGAACGGACGGTAGGAGAGTGCAGCACTCAGCGCAGGACCGGAGGTATCAACCACGGGAAGGATCCCTTTCCCTTCGGTTTGCTGGAGGATTTCGGTGTAACAGTTGGAATCCAGGCTGGGTGGGATACTGCCAGCCAGCACCAGTATACTGCCGGAAGGAAGCCGCCCCAGCTGCTGAAGCAGGGCATTGTAGGCTTCCTGAGGGATTTCCGGGCCGGAAGCATTGATCTCTGTTTCTTTCTGGTTGTCGCTGAATTTGACATTGATACGGGAAAGCCCCTCCTTCAGTTCGATGAACTGGGGCCGGATCAGCGGGGAAGAAAGCCGGTCCTGGATTTCGCGGCCGGAAAAGCCTGCCAGAAAACCAAGTGCCGAGGAAGCAACGCCCAGCTGGGCCAGCAGCAAAGAAACATTGATCCCTTTCCCGCCGGGATAGATTTGTTCCTTTCTGGAGCGGTTGACCGCGCCGGGATGAAAATCCTCCAGCTTCATCAGGTAATCCAGGGAGGGGTTCAAGGTTAGGGTGGAAATCATTCCCGTCAATTCTCCTTTGCAGTTAATTTCTTTGTTGAAGTTCAGTTTGTCTTCTTCCGTTTTTTCAAATAGGCCGTCAATAGCCCGAGCCCGAGCAGCCCGCCGATCGTTCCGGCAATAATATCCCCCATGGTATCTGTCAAGCTTCCTAGTTGGGAATCCAGCCCGAATAGCTGGTCAACGGTAAATTCGTAGATTTCCCATACGCCGGCGCTGGCCGCTGCAAACAGCCAGGAAAAGGCCAGCTCCACTGAGCGGGGAAGCTCTGCCTGCGGATGCCGGCGCAGAAGCAGGACAAGCAGATAATGCCCAGCAAAGGTTAAGAGAATCCCGCTGGCAAGATGGAGCAGGAGGTCATAGACCGGGATGATATCGTACAGCCGGAACATCGCGCCGCCGCATTGAGCAAAAGCAGCAAAGCCGATGGTTCCATAAAAATAAACGGGTTCCAGCCGATGCAGGACGAGCCCGATTCCTGCAAGGGTTGCGGCTGCTTGGAAATAACCGTAAGAGCTGACCTGCTCCCGAAACAGGAAAAACAGCAAAGCATACAGGGCTTCGAGGGCTGCTGCTGCGATCAGATTATGGCGGATTTCTTTTTTTCGGTCAGGGGAAAGTGGTTTCATAAGCTTCTCCTATCTTAAGTTCATTAAAATAAATCTACCTTATTTTACGGAAACTGTCAAGAAAAATACCGGTTTTCTCCGAAAGCGGAACGATGGCTGTTGGGAAAAGCCCGGATCAAAATTTCTCTGAAAAATGGGTTCTAGCCTGGTTCCCTCCTGCATATCCTTGGGTAAAAGACTTCAAAAGGACAAGGAGCATAAAGATGGATCAGGCTTATATGGAAGCGGTTCGGTTTTTCCCGCCGGGAATCCGGGCCAGGCTGGAACAGTTCCCTGCCAGGGAACAGGAAGGTGTGCGGGAAATCTGCCTGCGGGCGGAGCGGCCGCTGGCGGTATGCCGTTTTGACGGCCCGGTTTTTTTAGGGGAGGACGGGCGGTTTTCTTCCGGAATCCCGGTTCGGCCCTATCGGGTAAAAGAAGCTGAACTGGCGGAATTCCTGCGGATTTTAACGGGGTATTCCCTGCATAGCTATGAACAGGAGATCCGGGCAGGATTTCTGACGGTGCAGGGAGGGCACAGGGCTGGACTGGCGGGAAGCTGTATCTGGGGACAGGAGGGCGTGCAGACAATCCGGGAGATTTCTTCGGTGACGTTCCGGATTGCCCGCCAGATCCGGGGTTGTTCCTCCGTCCTTCTTCGGAGGCTGTTTCAGGAAGGTCTTTGTTCAGTATTGATTGCCGGGCCCCCTGCCTCAGGGAAAACGACCCTGCTGAAAGATTTGGCGCGGGGCCTTTCGGATGGAGAAACCGGCCGGCCTGTCAAGGTTTCCCTGATCGACGAGCGGGGGGAACTGGCGGCGGTCTGCCGGGGAATCCCGCAAAATGATGTCGGTGTGATGACGGATGTATTTGACGGATATCCCAAGGAAATCGGGATGCTGCAAGCTATCCGGGCCATGACCCCCCAGGCGATCGTGTTGGATGAAATCGCTGGTGAAGCGGAAATGCGCTCAATCCGGCAGTGCTTGAACGCTGGAGCCGCCGTCATTGCGAGTATCCATGCTTCTACGCTGGACGAGCTGATGAGCCGTCCGCTGCTTCGGGAGCTGTTCCAAACCGGTGCATTTCGCCGGATCGTCTTACTGAAAGGGGCTGGGACTCCAGGAGAGGTGTCGGAAATATTCAGCCCAAAGGAGTTGGTCTTATGCTGAACCTGTTGCTTCCCCTATCTGCTGTGCTGGGCGGGGGAGGGATTGGCTTTTGGATCGCGGAACGCTACCGGGCCCGTACGGAAGAACTAACCCTTTGTCTGCATTTACTGAGCCGGATCCATACCTTGCTGACTGTAGAACGCTTGCCGCTTGCTGCTTTGTTTAAGCGTCTGGCCGATTCGGGGGAATTTTCCCGGCTTCCCTTTGTCGAGGAAACCGCCCAGCAGCTGTCCTCCTGTCCGGAATTTCCTACGGTATTCCGCCGGGCGGTGGAAGCTTCATCCTCTAAGCTGCGTTCGGAGGATCAGAAGCTGCTGCTAACCCTCGCAGACCTGCTGGGTGCTTATGATTTGGAAACACAGGAACGGGGATTGGAATCCCTGCGGAGCCTGCTGGAAGAAAAACGGGAGGAAGCCCAGCAAAACCAATTCACGAACGGCAGGCTGAGCCGTTCGCTTGGAATTTTGGGAGGAATCGCGCTGGCCATTTTGCTGGTATGATCGGGAAAGGAAGGAAGAAAGCATGGATGTGGAATTGATTTTTAAGATTGCTGCGATTGGGATTATCGTCGCGGTGCTCAATCAGCTTTTGGTCCGCTCCGGGCGGGAGGAACAGGCGATGATGACCACCTTGGCGGGGCTGATCGTGGTGCTGATGATGATAATTTACGAAATTAAAGATCTGTTTGACGTCATCAAAGACGTTTTTAGCCTTTGATTATGGAACTGGATATTTTTACTTTAGCTGGGCTGGCATTGGTTGGCGGGGTACTCTGCGTGCTGCTGAAGCAATATAAGCCGGAATATGCCATGCTGGTTTCTGTTTGCTGCGGGGTGCTGCTTTTTGGCGGAGTGCTGGCGAGCTTGACCCCTGCTTTGCAGACGGTGAACGGGCTAATGCAGAAAGCGGCGGTTGGCGGGCCCTATGCGGCGGCAATTGTCAAAGCGCTGGGGATTTGCTATGTAACCCAGCTTGCGGCGGATTCCTGCCGGGATGCGGGGCAGAGTGCAATTGCCGGAAAGGTAGAGCTTTGCGGCCGTGTGCTGATCCTGCTGCTCTCTCTGCCTTTATTTGAGAATCTGATCGAGATTGCCTGCCATTTGATGGGGATTGAATGAAAAGGAAGTGAAAGGATATGAAACGAGCCGGTTTCCTGATGTTTCTGATCCTGCTGCTGTTTTGGGCAGGGGGAGGGAAAGCCTTTGCAGAATCTTCGGATGCTGGGATGGATACACTGACGGAGTCCTTGCTGGAGGGGAGCGGGGCGGAGGATCTTTACAGCCGGATCCCGGAAGAAGGCCGGGAGATTTTAGAGGGGGCCGGAGTAGATGGTGTTCGTCCGGATGCACTGATGGGCGTGAGTTTTTCGGGGGTGATGAGATCTCTTTGGGTCAGTGTGACGGAAATGGCTGGACAGCCGCTTCGGCTCTTGGGGATTTCCATAGGCGTCCTCTTGATGGCAGCAGCTTTTTCGGCAATGAAAGGCAGTTTTGGGGGCGCTGCATTGGAAAAAAGCTTTTCCGGAGTGGCTTCCTTATCGATGGGCACAGCGGTTCTGATCCCCATTTCAGGGCTGGTTAGCAGGACAGCGGAGCTGCTGGCTGGGATGAGCGATTTTATGCTGAGCTTTGTACCGGTTTACGTGGGGATTGTCAGTGCTTCCGGCCGGCCGGCCTCCGGATTGGCGGCTTCCACTGCGCTGATGGGAACCGCGCAGGTCACCTCCCGGATTTCAAGTACGGTTCTGGTGCCGCTGCTGACGGTTCTGCTGGCGGTTGGAATGGTGACTTCCGCCTGCGGCGTGCTGGATTTTTCGGGCTTGACCAAGCTGGTACGGAACCTGGTTATCGGGATACTGACCTTTTTGATGACCGTGTTTATCGGGCTGCTTTCGGTTCAATCCAGTATTACGGCGGCGGCAGATACCGTATTGCTGAAAAGTGTGAAATTTGCGGCGGGACTGCTGCCGGTGGTGGGCGGGGCGGTGAGTGATGCGTTGGGTTCCATCCAGAGCGGCATGGGCATGATCCAATCCGTTGTAGGCGGATTCGGTATTTTTGCGGTAGCTGCCTGCTTCCTTCCTGGAATTTTATCCCTCCTGCTGCATCAGTTGGCGCTGAATCTGGCGGCAGGAGGAGGGGATTTCCTGGGTGAAGGGCGGCTGGCCGACCTGCTCCGTTCTGCATCGTCGGTGCTGTCGATCCTGACCGGGATTGTCGTGGTATTTGGGATGCTGTTTATCCTGTCGCTTTCAGTCCTGATTGCGGTATCCAGAGGAGGCGGGGCATGATGGAAACGATTCGGATGCTTGGCCTTTCCCTTTGTGTGACCGCAGTGATTACGGCTATTTTTACCATGCTGATGCCGGATGCCAAGCTGGAAAAAACAGTAAAATTTGCCATCAGCCTTTTTTTCCTGACGGGTTTGGCTGCCCCATTTGCGGCTGGGGAGCTGGGTCCCATATTCGATTTCAGTCCGATTCAGGCAGAATTCCAGGTTTCCCCTTTGGAAAAACAGGCGCAGGAGCAGTTTCTCAGTTTGGCGGAACGGAATTTGGAAGCCTCTTTGGAACAGCTTCTGCGGGCAGAAGGAGTTCGTCCGCAAAAAGTTGACGTTTCGATTCATATTACCGGGGATCAGCGCGTATCTATAAAACAAGTACGAGTGACCCTTCCCTCATCAGAGGAAGGGAACCGGCAGAAAGCAGCCGATCTCCTGCAAAGGGAAACCGGCGCGGAAGCTGAAGTGGATGTTGTATAGCCAACCTGTTGGCGGTTAAGGATTGCGTGGGGAACAGGATTAAAGCCTGATCCTGCAAGGAGGAAAACAGATGGAAACAGAAAAAATCCGGGAATTTTTCAGGCGGGATCGGAAACGGGTCTGGCTGGTGCTGGCCGGGATTGGCGGGGTGCTGCTGTTTTTCTGCTCCGGTTTATTCGGTGAAAAAACGGCCTCTGCCCCGATAGAGGATCCATCGGCAAAACCAACGGCCGGATTGACCAACCGGGAATACGAGGAGCTGTATCAGCAGAAGGTTTCTGCCTTGGTTGAGCAGATCGCCGGAGTGGGGAAAAGCCAGGTGACCGTGACCTTGGATACCGGGGTTGAATACGTTTATGTAAAGGAGGAAAAACAAAACAGCAATAATCAGGAATCTCCGGATGGCGAGAGCAGTACCCGGGCGGAAAGCGAAAGCAAAACCCTCCTGGTAGAGGATCAGAACGGACGCAAGACCGCCTTGCTTCGCACGACAAAGGAGCCGAAGGTGCGAGGCGTCGTGGTAGTCTGTGAAGGCGGGGGAGATGTTCGGGTAGCCGAACGGGTGACTGAAGCGGTGTCGGCTGCATTGGGGATCGGGAGCAGCCGGATCTGCGTAACAGAACGAATAGCGGGCTGAACGTATCGGCCCGGATTATAAGGAGGATATGGCGATGAAAGCGAATTTTATTTTAGGGAAAAAGCAGGTTATTCTGGCGGCTTTGGTGCTGATTTTGGGTGCGGCGGTTTACCTGAACTGGCAGTTTGCGAATGCTGACGGCGAGCTGGAAGCGACAGGGATGCTTCTGGAAACGGAAAGCCAGGAAAATACGCCGACAGACGCACCAGCGGAGGATCCGGCCAATACTACTGCGGCAGAGGGCCAGGAAGCCGCACAGGATCCGGATGGAACGGAAAAGGTCAAAATGCTGGGGGATGCACAGCTGGTTTCTTCCCATGCCATCGCCAGTGAAACTTACTTCAGTACGGCTAAATTGGCACGGAGCAAATCCCGGGATGAAGCGATTCAGACGATTTCCACCATTCTGGATGGGGAGAAGCTGAGCGAGGCCGATAAAAAGCAGGCCAGTGAAAAGGCGGTTGCACTGACTGAGGTGATCGAAGCGGAGAGCCGTATCGAAAACCTGATTAAAGCCAAAGGGTTTGAGGAATGTGTGGTCTATATCACCACGGACAGCGCGAATGTGGTGGTTAAGAGCGAAGGATTGGACCAGGACCAGGCTACCCAGATCAAGAATATCGTGGTAGCAGAAGGCAGCATCAAAGGTGAAAACGTCACGATTACCGAGGTTCAGTAATTCGAAAAAGCGGGAATGTTTGCTGGGGCAGACGCTCCCGCTTTTTGCAAGCTCTTATGTATCTGGATTCATAAAAAAGCAGGAAGAGCTTACGCAGCCGAAAGGTTCAATCAGGCCTGGCTATATTTTGAAGGACAGACCAGGTACTCTCGAAAATACGTTCCTTTCGGGGTTGTAAATTGGGGGTAATCATGGTATAATAAATGCAAACACTTTATTATACGCGATGGCCGGGGCGATGCGTTTACTTTGTTCACTCCCACCCCGATGGCCGGTTCTGCCATTCCGCCGCGCTCCATGGCAGAATAATTTCACAGTTCTTATTATAGCAAGAAGCCTGTGCTTCTTCGAGGCCGGAGGTGCCATTTTATGAATCAGCCAATTCCCCAAACCCAAAGCAGCCTGCATATTTCTGAAGAAGTGCTGGCTACGGTAGCAAATGAGGCGATCCGTGACCTGAAAGGAATTCATCGCTTGGCAGGGCTGCCGGCGAAGTTCGCTCAAAAGCCGGTAAAGGTCCGGATTTCGGGCGGCGTGGCCCAGCTTGACATCGGGATTGTCGCAGAGTTTGGATACCGTCTGCGCGAGGTATGCGAACAAGTACAGAATGCGGTGAAAAACTCCATACAGGATATGACCGGAACCGCTGTGTCCAAGGTCAATGTCTTTGTAACCGGCGTGCATTTGCCAGGGCAGGAGTAACCCGGAGCGAACCCTCTGAAAGCAGGGGGTTCGTTTTTCGCGGGTTTTTGTCGAAAATTCTGTTTTTGGCACAGCTTTTCCATGAAAAAAAGGATATTTTAAAAAGGAAGGAAAACGCTTCCTCCATATGGGGAGCGTAACAGCATTTATGACCAGACATCAGATGCGTCAAAACGCATTTATGCTTATTTTTGAGCGGATTTTCAATCAGGAGCCGCTGGCAGAAATCCTGGAAGCGGCGGAGGAATGTGAGACCGTAGAGGTGGACGAACGGGTAGCTGCTTTGTTCCGCGGGGTAGAGGAGAAGAAAGATCTGCTGGATGCAGAGATTCAGAAATACTTGAAAAATTGGACGATCCAGCGGATTTCCAAGGTTTCGCTGTCGGTGTTAAGGCTGGCTATGTATGAGATCCTGTTCTGCGGTGATGTGGAAACGGATATAGCCATCAGCGAAGCGGTAAAAATCGCGCAAGAATTTACCGGGAAAGAAGATGTTTCCTTCGTAAACGGTGTGCTGTCAAGTGTGTCCAAGGCACTGAAAAGCTGATGGCGCAGTTCCTTGGGATTGACACCAGCAATTATACCACCTCTGCCGCGGTTTATGATACCGAAAATGGTATGCTTTTTTCCGAAAAACAATTGCTCCCGGTAGCGGAGCAGGAGCTTGGCCTGCGCCAGAGCGATGCCGTTTTTGCCCATGTCAAGCAGCTCCCGAAAGTTGTAGCCCGGCTGACGGAGGGGCGGAGGTTTTCGCTGAAAGCCGCCTGTGTGTCCACCCGGCCTCGGAGCCAGGAAGGCTCGTATATGCCGGCTTTCCTGGTGGGGAAATGTGCAGCGGAATTGATCGGGCACTTCTTGGGGATTCCGGTATATTCCTGTTCCCATCAGGAAGGGCATATCCTGGCGGCGCTCTATTCCGCCCAGGGGATGGAGCTTTTGAACCATGAATTTTATGCGTTCCACGTTTCGGGCGGGACGACTGAATGCCTGTTGGCCCGTCCGGATGAAGAGCTGTTTTCGGTTGAGCTTATTGCAAGAACCTTGGACTTGAATGCCGGACAATTGATTGACCGGGTTGGCAGGATATTGGGGCTTGCTTTTCCAAGCGGGATGGAGCTGGACCGGTTGGCTGTTTCCTGCAAGGCGGATTTTCCCAAACCGAAGCCGTCGTTCCGGGGATTGGACTGCCATTTTTCAGGCGCGGAAAACCAGTGCCGGGACCTGCTGGCCAAAGGGCTGCCGCGGGAAGCAGTCGCCCGGTATGCAGTGGAGTATGTTGGGATGGCGGTCGAGGGGATGACTCAGCGGGTGCTGGCGGCTTATGGGGATAAGCCTCTGCTTTATGCGGGCGGGGTGATGTCAAATTCGCTGATTTCCAAGCGGATCAGCGAAAAGTACGGCGGTCGGTTTGCCGAACCGCGGTTTTCTTCCGACAACGCTTCCGGCCCGGCTATTCTGGCGGCGATGAAATACGGCGCTGTCGAATGGTGAAATTCGTTTTATATCCATTTCAGCCCTTAGGCAATAGACATTTCCCCGCAAAGGGAGTTTTAATCGAGGAGCAAGGATTGTGAACCAAGCGATAACCGTTTCCCAGCTAAACCGCTATTTGAAAAATTGTTTGG
>CANAQK010000048.1 GCA_947363605.1 uncultured Clostridia bacterium
TCAGCGGAAATTTTAGCCTCGAAAAACCGTATTGCCCCTTGTCAATCGATGGTATTATTTCCGAATTAAAAATTCGGAAATAATATATTTGATTTGAGCCGTTTTGCTCGCCGCCGTAAACGGCGGCAACCGCAAAACATGGCATATATTACTTCCGACCTGAAAGGTCGGAAGTAATATAAACATCAGCCGGTTTTGCCCGCCGGCCCTTCCTTTTTATTATAATCGAATCGCCAAGGCTCTTAAATTGTAAAAGCCGCCAGTCCATATTGCAAATCCCGCCATCTTATGCTATTGTAACGAGGGGGATTGATATGAACGAGCTTTTTCATTACTCCGACCGCATGGTCAATATCCACTATAAGCGGGACAGTCAGCCGTCCCCGTCGGACTTTAAAATGCACACCCACGAATCCTACGAGCTGTTTTATTTCGCAGGCGGGAACGGTATTTACCGGGTGGAGGGGACGCCCTACCCGCTTGAAAAGGGCGATATCCTGATCCTGCGCCCGGCAGAAGCGCATTATATCGACCTAAACGGCAGCGTACCCTATACCCGGCTGACCATCAATTTCAAGCCGGAGCTTTTGAAGGAAATCGATCCCGAAGGGAAACTCCTCCTCCCGTTCGACAAACGGGAAGCCGGCACTCTGAACCGCTACCCCGCTGAGGCGTTTCCATCAAACGCCGCCGAGATCTTTATCAGCCGGATCCTGGAACGCAGCCCCGACCAGCGTCTTCACACCCTCGCTTACCTTCCGCCCCTGCTGTATGAGATTTACCACTCCTTCCAAAACCTGGACGAATCCAAGACGGAGCATCCGCTGGATTACCGTATTGTCCGTTATGTAAACTACCACGTATCGGAGGATCTCTCCCTGGCGCATCTCTGTGATAAGTTCTTTATCAGCGAATCCCAGCTTTGCCGTACCTTCAAGAACGCTGTCGGCTCCACCGTATGGGAATACATCACAGTAAAGCGGCTGGTAAACGCCCGGAAGCTGATCCTGTCCGGCATACCGCCTACCAAAGCCTATCTGAGGTGCGGCTTCAAGGACTATTCCGCTTTTTACCGCGCTTACCGGAAAAAATACGGGGATTCCCCCTCTCGCCTGTCACCCGCCCATCCAGACCCTGTCCGAAAGGAGGAATAACCGCCTATGATCTGGAACGATCAATCCTGGGACATCATCGATGCCCATGTTCATACCTTCCCGGACGCCGTTGCCGAAAAAGCCGTCGGCAAACTGGCCCGGCTCTCGCAGATCACGCCCTATACCAACGGAACCCTGAAGGATACCCGGGAGAAGCTGGAAGCCTGCGGGATCGGCCGCGCTGTCCTGCTGAACATCGCTACCTCCCCCCGTCAGCAAAATTCCATCAACCACTCTGCGGCGGAGATTAACCAATCCAGCCCCCAGCGATGGACCGCACTGGGCTCCGTCCATTTCCAGGCGGAGGACGCTCTCGCGCAGCTGGAACAGATCCATGCGGCCCATATCCCCGGGATTAAATTACACCCGGATTACCAGGGCTTCCGGATCGACGACCCCAGGCTCTTCCCGATCTATGAAAAATGCGCGGAGCTCGGCCTGGTTCTTGTATTCCACGCCGGTTGGGATTGCTACAGCCCCAGCCTGATCCATGCGCCGCCCCGGGCGTCCCGCCGGGTGATCGACGCTTTCCCCAGCCTCAAGATCGTGCTGGCACACTTTGGCGGGCTGAAGCAGTGGGAAGAAGCAGAGCGCTGGCTGATCGGGCAGAATGTCTGGCTGGATACGGCCCTCTGCGCCAGTTATGCGGATCAGAAAGAGATCAACCGCCTGATCCTGCGGCATCCCGCTGACCGGGTACTGCTCGGCTCCGACTGCCCTTGGGAAAACCCGGCCCGGTCGGCGGCGTGGATTCTCGAAATGGACCTGCCGGAGGATCACAAACGTGCGATCCTTTCCCAAAACGCCCAGGCGCTTTATGGGATCACGGGACAGCCGTAAGTTTTGGGAAGAAAAAGCCGAAAGCCTTCCGCATTTCAGGTTAAAATCCGGATTGTGCCAGGATTTTTCGAAAAAAACTTGCTTACCGGCAGTTTATGTGCTATTATATAAAAGATACGGAAGTTGGACAGCCATAAAGATGGCTGCAAAAATACAACCCAAAACGATAAAATGGAGGCAGTACTGTGAACGCATTAGAAATTGTCGGCGGAATATTGCTCGCCCTTTCGAGCATACTGATGGTAGTTCTTTTTATGCTTCAGGAAAGCAAGCAGCCGGGCGGAATGTCCGCGCTGACGGGACAAACCGATTCTTACCTGAGCAAGAACCAGGGCAAAACCCTCGAAGCAAAGCTTTCCAACACCACCCGTGTGCTGGTCGTTGTTTTCTTCGTGTTATCCATTGCGATGAACCTGGTAATCCGCTACGTCAAATAGGATTCCGAAAGCCCTGCCGACCGTGCAGGGCTTTTTCATTAGCCGAAGCCGGGCGTTCCCCAGGCAGCGCTCTTTAGAAAGGACGATTATGGATCAAATTTTACTCAATACGGCGCTGAACGCGCTGAAACGGGCCGGGAAGCATGGCGTCACCTTCCGCGACCTCATGAAATCCTGCAAGCTTCCGCAGGGCCAAAGCGGCAGGCTGCGCGACTGCATCCGCAGGCTGGAAAGCAAAGGGCTGGCGGTGGACAATCGCAGCCGGGTATATTTTTCCGAAGCACTCAGCCTGCGGCCCGCTGTTGTGACCCGGCTGAATAAAACCTATGGCTTTGCCCGTTTCTCGGACGATGAAACGGAAGTCTTTATCCCAGGCCGGTACTTTATGGGGGCGCTCCCGGGGGACCGGGTGCTGATCGCCCCACTGCCCTCGCGCGGCGTTTCCCCGGAAGGGCAGATCCTGAAAATCGTACAGGAGGGGCCTTCCCAATTCACCGGGGCGGTGGTAGAGTCGCCGGAGGGGCTGTTCCTCCGGCCGGACAGCCTGATCCGCTTCGACCTCCCCCTCTCCCTCCGGGAAGCTGCCTGTGTCCGCGCCGGGGACAAGGTGCTCTGCCGGATTGTTAAGCGGGGCCTGAACCATGCTGGCCATACAGCCAAGATCATCGCCAATTATGGTGACAGCCAGACCGCCGTACACTGCGCGCAGGCGATCCTGGATCTGAACGGCATCGAACAGGGCTTCCCGGAAGCCGTCATGCAGCAGGCAGGGCAGGTTTCCCGAAACGGTATCCTCCCGCAGGATTATAAAGGCCGCACAGATTTCCGGGAGGAACCGGTTTTTACGATTGATTCGGCGGATTCCAAAGACCTGGACGATGCGGTTTCCATCCGGAAATCCGGGGATTTTTATGAATTGAGCGTTCATATTGCGGATGTTTCCCATTATGTCCCGGCCGGCTCCCCACTGGATGCAGAAGCCTTTCACCGCGGCACCAGCATCTATTTTGCAGACCGCGTAATCCCCATGCTGCCGCCCGAGCTCTCCAACGGGATCTGCTCGCTGAACCCCGGCGAAGACCGGCTGGCCTTTTCCTGCGTCATGAAAATCGACGCACAGGGGGAACTGGCCGATTTCCAATTTATGAAATCCGTGATCCGTTCCCGGGTCAAGGGTGTTTACAAGGAGATCAATGCCCTTCTGGAGGGCCAGGCCGGGGAAGTGCTGCGGGAAAAATACAGCGGTCTGACCGAAAGCATCCTGCTAATGAAGGAGCTGGCCGGGATCCTGACCGGAAACCGCCTGCGGAGAGGCGCGCCCGAGATCGAAACCACTGAAAGCCTGATCCTGCTGGACAGCCATTCTGTCGCGGTGGATATCCGCCCCCGTACCCGGGGTACCGCTGAAATGATGATCGAGGAATTCATGCTCATCACTAACCAGGCCGCCGCACGGCTGGCCCACTCCAGCGGGATCCCCTTCGTTTACCGGGTACACGAGCCTCCCGCCGAGGACAAGCTGGAAAACCTCCGCGAAATCCTGAACGCGCTGGGCTTCCAGACCCAGGAAATCCGCCCGAACCTTCCGGCCTCTGTCCTGGCCGGTTTCCTGCGCCAGGCAAAGGGAACCCCGGCTGCCCCGCTGGTCAATATTTTCGTCCTGCGGGCCATGTCCAAAGCAAAATACTATGAACAGCCGATAGGGCACTATGGCCTGGTACTCCGGGATTACGCCCAGTTTACCTCCCCGATCCGGCGTTATCCGGACCTGATGATTCACCGGGTGCTCAGCGCGCTGATCCAGGGCCGCTCCATCGAAAAACTCAAAGCCCGGTTCGGGAAAGCCGTAATCGCAGCCGCCCGGCAGTCCACTGAAACCGAACTGAACGCCATGACCCTCGAGCGGCAATGCGAGGACTGCTATAAGGCCGAATATATGAAATCCCATGTGGGTGAAATTTTCGAAGGGGTGGTTTCCTCGGCGGCTCCCCACGGCCTGTATGTCGAGCTTCCCAACACCGTGGAAGGGCTGGTTAAAACAGAAAGCCTGCCGGAGGGCGAATATGAGTTTGACGGCCGGCTGGAATTCAAGAACCTGCGGGGCGGCGTTTCCTACCGGATTGGCAGCCCGGTAAAGGTCCGCTGCGTGAAAGCGGACGTCAGCCAGGGAAATATTGATTTCGAACTGGCCTGAGCCGGAAAAAGCAAGAAAAAAGGAAGTATCCGATTGGATACTTCCTTTTTTTGTCTAGTGAAATTAAACGGCGCGGGTTACTTTATCAGAACGTAAGCAGCGGGTGCAGGCGTTTACACGGCAGGGTTTGCCGTTGACAATCGCTCTGACTTTTCTTACATTTGGTTTCCATGCACGGTTGGACCGTCTATGAGAGTGGGAAACCTTAATCCCGAAAGTAACACCTTTTCCGCAGATATCACATTTAGCCATAATCTGCACCTCCTTTATGTTACGGAATCTGAAAGCTAAAAAGTCTAACAAACGAGATTATATCAGATCCTGGGAATAAAATCAAGCTTTTTTCAAAGAATTTTTAACGGAATCAAAATTTGGCATGAAATGGCAGTGGGAAAGCTTGCCTTTTTTCCAGAAGGCCAGTATAATAGAAGCATAGATTCTAAAATGGGGGCGTTTTATAGTCACCGCACTTCAAAAGAAGAAAATCACTTCTTTTGAAGTGCGGCGCAAATGCGCCGCAGGGCCGCGAAGCGGCCTGTGGTGGACTTCATAGTTAAAACACGGTCCATGAAATGGCCTGGCGGGCTTTGCCCGCCTTGAAAATCGGTTACCGATTTTCAAGTGTTTTGACTATATCCGGAGGGGTTTTCTCCGGGCCCGGCCCCTAATCAAACCTGCGGGCTTCCCGCAGAGAACGGAGCATTTATGGGAAATTTCTTCTTTTCGGTTTTTATCCGGCTGATCGTAGTATTCACCGCCCTTCCCATCCATGAGTATGCCCATGGGTGGGTTGCGCGGAAGCTGGGCGATCCCACGGCAGAGCATATGGGGCGGCTTAATCTGAACCCTTTGCAGCATTTCGACCCGATCGGGACCACCTGCCTGCTGCTGACCGGCTATGGCTGGGCAAAACCGGTGCCGATCAATCCCTCCTATTTCCGCAACCGCAAAAGCGGGATGGCCCTGACGGCGCTGGCCGGCCCGGCAGCGAATATCCTGCTGGCAATCGTCTGGACACTGGTCTATAAATGTATTGCCTATTTCCTGCCCTACCAGACCTTTTTCAGCGTGCTGGCGACGGCCTTTTCCCTGATGGCCAGCATCAATATCAGCCTGGCGGTCTTTAACCTGCTTCCGATCCCTCCTTTGGACGGGGCCAAAATCTTCGGGTATTTCCTGCCTGACCGGATTTACTGGAACGTCATGCAGTACGAACGCCAGATCGCTTTTATCCTGTTCGCGCTGCTGATGTTCACGCCGGTGCTGAACGTCCCGCTTTCCTTCCTGTCCGGGCTGGTAAACCGGCTGGTGCAGTTCCTGACCGGGTTTGTGGATCTGCTCGCCCGGATGGTATAACAGCCGGGGATGGAAACGCTGAGATTCCGCCTGGACGGATTTGAAGGGCCGCTGGACCTGATGCTCCACCTGATCCAGCGGCACAAGCTGGATATTTATGATGTGGAGATCACCCGGCTGCTGGATCAGTACCTGGACTTCATAGAGCAGATGCAGGCGGCTGACCTGGAAATCGCCAGTGAATTTTTGGCGATGGCGGCGCGGCTGGTCTATATCAAGACGATGTCCCTGCTGCCCCAGCATGAGGAAGAAACGGCCGAGCTTAAACGGGAACTGGAAGGCCAGCTGCTGGAATACCATCTCTGCAAGCTGGTCGCTCAAGTACTGCGGGAACGCTGCCGGTTCGAGGAAAGCTTTTCCCGGAAGCCTCAAAAGCTGGAAAAGGACTGCTCTTACCGCCTGACCCATCCCAAAGAACAGCTGCGGGAAGCCTATCTCGCCGCTGTCGGCAAGGCAAAGCGGAAGCTTCCCCCGCCCCGTACCGCTTTTAACGGGATTGTTTCCCGTCGGATCGTCACGGTGGAATCCCGGATTTTTTACTTGCTGGACGCGCTTTACCGCACTGGTGAAGCCGACTACCAGGCGCTGTTCCTCGGGCAGGAGCGCAGCGAGCTGGTCGCGACCTTCCTGGCTATGCTGGAACTGGTCAAGTCCGGGCGGATCCGGGTCAGCGACGATCAACGCCGGGTTTACTTCAATCGCGGCCCGGAAAACAGCCCACAGGAGTCAACATCATGGAAGTAACACAACAAACGGCGCTGCTGGAAGCCGTGCTGTTCGCCGCCGGGGAACCGGTCCCGCTGAAACGGCTGGCCCAGGCACTGGAGCTTTCCGAAGAAGCAGCGTATAAATTGCTGAAAAAGATGCAGGATAAATATGACAGCCCAGAAAGCGGGCTCCGGCTGGCAGAACTGGAGGGGAACTTCCAGCTCTGCACCAAGGAGGAGCTCTCCGGGCAGATCCGGGAGGCGTTGGATTGGAAACGCAGCTCACCTCTCTCCGCCGCCGCGCTGGAGGTGCTGTCCGTGATTGCCTATAACCAGCCGGTCACCCGGAGCTTTGTCGAACAGGTGCGGGGGGTGGATTCCTCCCAGATCGTCACTGCGCTGGTGGAAAAAGGGCTGGTAGAAGAAGCGGGCCGGTTGGACTTGCCGGGCAGGCCGCTGGCTTACCGCACAACCCCCCTCTTCCTGCGCAGTTTTGGGATGCAGTCCATTGAAGAACTGCCGCCTTTGCCGGAAAGCAGGGACGATCCGGCCTAAGAACCTGTATGCACAACCATCGAACACGATCTGCCCGGTGCTTTTTCAGGCAGACTGCGTTCATTTTCCTTGCCATACGGCAAGGATGCCTGCCAAAAATGGCCTTGCCTGCCCGAAAAAAACCTCGGGCATCTGGCATCCTTTGATTGTACATACAGGTTCTAAAATGCCGCACACGGAATTTTCGATGAAAGGGTTATGGAGGAAACGGAATGACAGCCTTGTGGATAATCGGGGGGATTCTGGCCTTTTTGGGGCTTGTGCTGTCCTTCAGCCTGGTGCTGGGCGTGGAAATCGGGGAAGAAACCCGGTTCTGGGCCGGAGCCTTCGGGTTCCGATATAAGCTGGATTTTTCAGAGAAAAGCCCTAAAAAAGAAGAGGAACCCCCTCCCGACGAAAAACAGCCGGAACCTTCGCCCGACGGGAAGAAAAAGCCTCCGCCGGATCAGGCCAAAAAGCCTCCCTCCAAAGAAGCCGCTTCCCCTCCCCGCCAGCCACCCCCGGCGGCTCCCTCTAAAACCACAAAAAAGCAAGAACGGGAAAAGCTCCGGGAGGAGGGGCGCCGGCTGACCCAAGAACCGCCCTCCGAACGGACCTTCGGGGAAACCGTCGAATTCGCCCTCCGGATGGCTAAGGCTGTCCTGCCGGGCACCCGGTATCTTCTCTCCCATCTGCGGATTACCCGGATGAGGGCGGCCATTTCCATCGGAACCGATTCGGCCGATCAAACCGCCATCGCCTACGGCGCGGCCTGTACGGCAGCCTATAACCTGCTGGCCCTGCTGGACGGGCTGCTGACGCTGAAAGTCCGGTCGGTTGATATCCAACCAGATTTTATTACCGGTGAAAGCCGGTACCACATTTCTTTCCGGGTCAAGCTGCGGCTGGCCTGCCTGCTTTGGGGCGGGCTCTGTATCCTTTTCCAAGCGGTGCGCGTGCTGATCGATAAAAAACCGCAGCGCTCAAAAGCCCGGCCCACACAAGAAAGCCGTTAAACGGCAGAATGGAGAATTGATTATGAATGAACAGCATCCGATTCAGGGAATGATGGGCACAACCATGGAAAAAATCCGCGAAATGGTGGATGTGAACACTATCATTGGGGACCCGATCACCTGCCCGGACGGAACCACGATTATCCCGGTATCCCGGGTCGGCTTCGGCTTTGCGGCAGGCGGTTCGGACTGGCCCTCCAAACAGCCGCAGAAGCTGTTCGGGGGCGGCAGCGGGGCCGGCGTTTCCATCCAGCCGCTGGCTTTCCTGGTCGTTTCTAACGGGGAAGTCCAGATCCTCAAGCTGGATACCACCGAAAATACCGCCAACCGGATGGTCGGCATTGTCCCGGATGTGATCCAATCCATCGGGGATTTGTTCAAAAAAGAAAAGCCGGCCCCCTCGGAGGCTCCCGCTAAAGAGGAAGCCTAAAAGCTGTTTCTCCCCGGCAGGCCGCTTCTGGGACAGTCTATCCGCTGCATAAACTGGAAAACCAGAGGACTGCATCAGAAAAAGGGGAGAAGCATTTATGAAAAAATGGATTGCAGCGCTGTTATCCGCGTCATGCTTCCTGCTGCTTCCGGGAACAGCGTTCGCAGCGGAAACGAAAGCGCCGGGGACTACCGCAAAAGCCTATATTCTCATCGAAGCCGGGACCGGAAGGACGCTGGCCGCTCAAAATGAACGGGAGAAGCTCCCCATTGCCAGCACCACCAAAATCCTGACCGCGCTGCTGGCGTTGGAACAGCCGGAGCTGGATCAAAAATTCCAGGTAGACTCCCTTGCTATCCGGACGGAGGGCTCCACCATGGGCCTGCGGGAAGGGGATTTTGCCTCCCTGCGGGATCTGGCGGCCGGGATGCTGCTGCCCTCCGGGAACGACGCAGCCAATGCGGCGGCTGTCCGGATTGATGGAAGCATTGAAGAATTCGCCCAGCGGATGAACCGGAAGGCGGAGGAGATCGGCATGGCGGACTCCCACTTTGTAACGCCCTCCGGACTGCCGCATGACGAGCATTATTCCACAGCGGCCGATATGGCGCTGCTGGCACGGCTGGCGCTGCAAAACCAGGATTTCGCAGCCATCTGCGGGAAAAGCTCCATCCGTCTGGAATTCGGGAACCCGCCCTATTCCCGCTCGCTGAAGAACCATAACAGGCTGGTCAGCAGCTATGAAGGCTGTATTGGGATGAAGACCGGCTTCACCAAAAAAGCCGGCCGGTGCCTGGTTTCAGCGGCAAAGCGGAATGGCGTAACCCTAATCTGTGTGACGCTAAATGACCCGAACGACTGGAAAGACCACGCGTCCCTGCTGGATTGGGGCTTTTCACAGGTTTCCCTGCGGGAGCTTTCGCCGGACACGGAAGGGCTCCGGCTTCCCATAGCCGGCAGTTTGACCGAATCTCTGCCGGTCCGTCCATTGGGGCGCACTTTTGCCGCCGTAACGCCTGAGCAGGAACCCGAACTGGAGCAGGAGGTTTACCTGCCGCGCTTCGTTTATGCACCGGTTCAGCCGGGCGATCTGGCTGGGGAAATCCGCTGGAAATACCAGGGCAGTGTGGTTGCGGTTACGCTGCTGACAGCGGAGGGCTCCGCGCCGGTTCAGGAAAAAGCGCCGAAAAAGGGTTTCTGGCAGAAATGGAAAGATTTTTGGGGGAAATATCTGCGGATATGACCCGCGCTTCCGCGGCAAAGCCGCGATCTTAACATGAGGCTTCACCCCGCGCCGGGCACTCCTTTTTCTTTGACCGATCAAAGAAAAGGGAGGAAAAGAAAACCGCTGGGGGGTGGCCTCCCCCAGTCCCCCGGACACTTTTACCCTAGGCGATCTAAGCGCGGAAATGTTCCCGTGGTAAACCTCCCGGGGCTTCAGAGTGCTGTCCATTTTACGGCTTGTGCCCCTCTGGACTGGCTTGTACGGGTGACAATTCCCAGGCCTGCCTTCTTTGATGCCCTAGAAGCAGAGGTTTCCAGGGCCTTCAACCCAGTCGCCTACGCTGATTGGGGATCCAAAGGGACCCCCTTGGCGCATTTCTTTCCCCTATTTCTTTGGGCGTCCAAAGAAATAGGGCGGGGTGTGGGGCGCGCAGCCCCACAAATCAAGGTCGGAGGAACGTCCCGACAGCTCGGGGGCCCTCCCATAAAGCCCGCGCTCCCCAGGCAATCGAACACGCCGTTTTCCGGCGTAAAAACACCCCGTTGTGAAACGGTTAGGAGGAATACTTTTGGAAAAAATCAGAATTCAAAAAATTATTGCAGACAGCGGCGTGTGCTCCCGCCGGAAAGCGGAAGAACTGATCGGGGCCGGCCGGGTCAAGGTCAACGGGCATCCAGCCCTGATCGGGCAGAAGCTCGACCCGGCCAAGGACCTGATTACCATTGATGGGGAACGGGTTTATTTCCAGCGGAAAAAAGAGCACCTCTATCTGATGATGCACAAGCCCAGAGGCTACCTCACCTCCATGTCAGACGACCGCGGGCGCCGCTGCGTCACCGAGCTGCTGCCGGAAACCGAACTCCGCGTCTATCCCGTTGGGCGGCTGGACCTCAACTCCGAAGGGCTGCTGCTCTTCACCAGCGACGGGAAATTTGCGAACGATATGATGCACCCTTCCCGCGAGGTATCCAAAACCTACCGCGTAACTGTCCGCCCGGACATCACTGACGAGCAAGCGGCCAAATTGTCCTCCGGGGTCTACATAGACGGCCGGCTGACCGCTCCGGCGGAGGTACGGATCCTCCATAAAGAAACCAACCGGGTAGTCATGGAAATCGTTATCCGGGAGGGACGCAACCGCCAGATCCGGAAAATGTGCGAAAGCGTCGGGCTGGAGGTTGCCCGGCTGAAACGCACAGCCATCGGCCCGCTCCGGCTGGGGATGCTCAAGCCGGGCGAAACCCGCCCCCTGAATAAAGAGGAGCTCAAGGCCATCCGGACAGCGATCGCCAAGACGGCTCCCCGCCGGTAAGGAGGGAGCCGCAATGCTGACAATGCTTCCAATCCGGGACCTTGCCGTTATCCGGTCCCTAAACGAGCAGTACGGCGTTTCCTGCGGGCTGGGCTACCAGCTTCTGGAGGGCGGCAGGCAAACCGGCTGCCTGCTCTACAACCTGACGCCGGAGGAAGGCGAAATCCTCGCCCTGGACGCGCCGGACAGGCTGGCTGCCGAAGGCCTTCTCCGGGCGGCGATGGGAAGCCTGCTGGACGCCGGGATCTCCCGGGTGCAGTTTGGGGAAGGGCTGGACCATTCCTTTTTGGAGGGGCTTGGTTTCGTTCAAAAAGGGGAATCCCTGTGCCCGGACATCGAAAAGATTCTCTTCTCCTGCTCCAGCTGTAAAAAGTAAAAAAAATTCGAAAAACGGCTTGTTATTTCTCTAACGGTTGTGTATAATATTTTTTGAATGTGATTCTAATTAAGTAAGATTCTTAACATACAGAAACGGAGGAACAAAAATGAGTTCGACAAACAAAAACGACAAGCTCAAAGCTCTGCTTGCCGACATGGACGAGGCGAAACCGGCAAAAACCCGTTTGACCACGCTTTTCGACGCAGACAGCTTTGTAGAGCTGGACCCGTTTATGAAAGCCGGAGAGGATGAAGCCGGCATTATCGCAGGATGGGGCACCATTGACGGCAGTGTGGTTTACGCTTATTCCCAGGATGCTTCTGCAAAAGGCGGCGCCGTTTCCGTGGCACATGCCAAAAAGGCAACCCAGATTTATGAGCTGGCAGCCAAAAACGGATGCCCGGTCATCTGCATCTATGACTCCAAGGGGGCAAAGCTGGACGAGGGCTGCAATATGCTGGCCGCTTATTCCGAAATGCTGCAATGGTCCAATAACCTTTCTGGGGTTGTCCCGCAGATTGCAGTAGTGCTGGGCACCTGTGCAGGCGTATCGGCCATGCTGGCCGCCGGGGCGGATTTTGTTGTCATGAACAAAGAGGCCGAGCTGTTCCTCAACGCACCGTTTATCACCAAAGCGAACGGCGACTCCGCCGAGGGTGCAGGCACTGCGGAAAATGCCGCAAAATCCGGCATCGCTTCCCTGGTATGCGAGGATGAAGCCACTGCGCTGGCCGAAGTCCGGAAGCTGATCTCCATGCTTCCCCAGAACAATCTGGCATCCCTGCCGCTGTTCGATTTTGCCGACAATACCGACGCAATCGATCCGGACGGCTGCCAGAAGCAGATTGTAAAGGCTATCGCTGACGCAGGTTCAACCCTGGAGCTGAATGCGGAGTTCGGCAAGGGCGCTTCCATCTTCCTGGGGACCATGGCAGGCGTAACCGCCGCTTTCGTTGCCACCAGCAAGGAGCATCCGCTGGATGCAGACGCCTGCGCAAAAATCGCACGGTTCGTTAAATTCTGCGACGCATTTAATGTACCAGTCTTGACCTTCATTCATTCCAAAGGGTTCGAACTGTCCGCAGATGTCCGTCTGATCAAGGAATCGGCGAAGCTGGCTTCCGCTTATGCCGAAGCAACCACGGCAAAGATCAGCGTGATCACCGGCCGGGCCTGCGGCTCTGCTTTTGTGGCGCTGGCTTCCAAAAACGCCGGGGCAGACCTGACGATTGCCTGGCCGCAGGCGGAGATCAGCGCGCTGGCTCCGGAAACTGCTGTGGAATTCCTCTGGTCTGACCGTTTCAAAGGCACCAGCGACGTCAACGCTACCCGCGCCGCATTGGTGGAAGAATACATAGAAACCGAAGCTTCCCCGTTTGAAGCCGCAAAATCCGGCAATATTGGCAGCATTATCGCACCGGAGGAAACCCGGAACACCCTGATCAAGCTTCTGGATATGCTGGCCGGGAAACGCGACAGCAAGCTTCCGAAAAAACACACAACGGTATAAATTTTCATTGATCGACATAGGAGGAAAATCACCATGAAAAGATTCAATATCACTGTAAACGGTACAGCTTATGATGTACAGGTAGAAGAACTGGCTGCAGGCGCGGCTCCAGCCGCTCCTGTTGCAGCAGCACCTGCTCCCGCTGCCGCACCTGCACCTGCTCCTGCCGCAGCGCCAGCCCCGGCTGCCGGTGCCGGCACCAAGGTGGAAGCTCCAATGCCGGGTACGATCCTGGATGTAAAAGCAGCAGTTGGCGACAAAGTAAAAGCCGGCCAGCAGATCTTTGTTCTGGAAGCAATGAAAATGGAAAATGACATCGTGGCTCCGGTTGACGGCACCATCACCTCGATCCTGGTGAAAAAGGGCGACACCGTAAACTCCAACGACGCGCTGGCAACCATCGCGTAAGATTCCTGCATCTTTCAATATAGTCTAAGGAGGAGAACTACATGGCTCAAGTTAAAGTGACCGAAACCGTTCTGCGGGATGCCCACCAGTCCCTGATCGCTACCCGTATGACATTAGATGAAATGCTTCCGATCCTGCCGGAAATGGACAAAGTCGGTTTTTATTCCGCAGAGGTCTGGGGCGGCGCCACATTCGACGCCTGCCTCCGCTTCCTGGATGAAGACCCGTGGGAGCGCCTGCGTATTATCCGTAAAAATATGCCCAACACCAAGCTGCAGATGTTATTCCGCGGTCAGAATATGCTGGGTTACCGCCATTATGCCGATGATGTCCTGGAATATTTCGTCCAGAAATCCGTTGCCAACGGGATTGATATTATCCGTATTTTTGATGCTCTGAATGATATCCGCAACCTCCAGACCGCTATCACCGCGGCCAAGAAGGAAGGCGCTCATGCTCAGATCGCGATTTCCTACACCACCGGCGACGTATTCACCAACGAATATTACATGGATTACGCAAAACGCTGCGAGGATGCCGGTGCAGATTCCATCTGTATCAAAGATATGGCGGCCCTGCTGACCCCCTATAACACCGCACAGCTGGTCAAGGATATCAAATCCGTGGTCAAAATCCCGATCCAGCTGCATACCCATTATACCTCCGGCTTGGCTTCGATGTGCCTGCTGAAGGGCGTAGAGGCTGGCGCAGATATCATCGACACGGCGATGTCCCCGCTGGCGCTGGGCACCTCTCATGCGCCGACCGAATCAATGGTCGCTGCATTGCAGGGTACCGAGTACGACACCGGGCTCGACCTGATCCAGCTGACGAAAGTCCGCGGCTATTTCATGAAGCTGCGGGAGAAGTATATCAAGTCCGGCCAGCTTGACCCCAAGATGCTGGCAACCGACGCCAACGCCCTGATTTATCAGGTTCCGGGCGGGATGCTTTCCAACCTGCTTTCCCAGCTCAAACAGGCAGGCAAGGAAGACCAGTTGGAAGAAGTGCTCAAAGAAGTTCCGCGTGTGCGTAAAGACTCCGGTTATCCGCCGCTGGTTACCCCGACTTCCCAGATTGTCGGCACCCAGGCCGTCTTTAACGTCATTACCGGCGAACGCTATAAGACCGTTACCAAGGAATTCAAAGGCCTGGTTCGTGGCGAGTACGGCAAGACCCCGGTTGCGATTGATCCGGAATTCCGCAAGAAGATCATCGGTGATACCGACCCGATCGACTGCCGCCCGGCTGACCTGATCAAGCCGGAGCTGGATACCATCCGCAAGGAATGTGCGGAATGGCTGACCCAGGATGAGGATGTTCTGAGCTATGCACAGTTCGGACAGGTTGCGGTAAAATTCTTCGAAAAACGCCGCGATAAGATGTTCAATATCGACGCAGATCACGCAGATAAGGCTAATAATATCCATCCAGTATAAAAAACGACCGCCGGTTAAGGGCGTTGCCATAAGAAAACATGGAAAATCCCAGTAAAATCAATGTTTTTTAAGGGCAGCGGAAAACGGGGCGGCGCAAACAAGTGAACAACAGCACAGAAAGCGGGCGATGTCGGCAAGACACCGCCCGTTTCTGCGCCCCGGCGAACGCCGCAGATTTTGAAAAAGTCTGCGGCGTTTTTTCATGTCCAGACACCGAAAGGAGCGGAGAACCATGCCAGTATTCCGCGTGGAGAGGAACAAGGGGTACACGGTGATGTCCAACTACCACCTGCGGGACAAATCCCTGTCCCTGAAAGCCAAGGGCCTGCTGTCGCAGATACTTAGCCTCCCGGAAGATTGGGATTATACCCTGTCCGGCCTGTGCTATATCAACCGGGAGAGCAAGGACGCTATTCGTTCCGCCGTCAACGAATTGGAGCGGGCCGGGTACATCGAGCGCCACCAGACCACGGACGAGGGCGGCAAGTTCAGCAGCAACGAGTACATCATCCACGAACAGCCCGTTTCTTTGCCGCCGTCGTTGGATAAACCGTTGTCGGAAAACCCGACAACGGAAAAACCGCCGTCGGGAAATCCAACGCAATTAAATAAAGATAGAGTAACTAAAGACCAAGCTATTACTGACCCATCAATTACCCATTCCATTCCCTCCCTTTCGCCCCCTCCCCTCGTCAGCGCAAGCTCCGCATCCCTCGCTTCGCCGCAAGCGGCAAAGCTCACTCGCTGCGCTGTGCCTCCTCTCCCCACGCAACCCGCTTCGCTGGGCTTGCGTGGGGGCCCCGCTGTTGCGGCTTCGCCGCCGGAAAGGAAAAGAACGGAAGCGGCCACGCAGAGCG
>CANAQK010000049.1 GCA_947363605.1 uncultured Clostridia bacterium
GTTATATTACCATATCCATACCCATTTGTCAATACTTTTCTTCGATCTTTTTCGAAATAATTTTTTCTTTCAGTTGCACTCATCTATGAAACTTTTTGCCTTTTATCCGGACAGGTGAAAGGAGGTTTTCTATCTGAGTAAATCCAATCAACGTAAAAAGCAGGAAGCCCTGCTGCAAAAAGTAGTGGATGGCCTGGAACACTCCGCTTTTTCCAAAGACGGCGAACTGCTTCGGCTGGCCGGCGTGGAAGAAAGCGCTGATCTGGATCTTTCCCATGTCAGCGAACTCAAGCTGGGCGAAAAAGGGCTGGAGCTGAAGTTCTTCGACCGCTTCCGTGCGCTGGAGCTGCTGAGCAGGCTGGCGCGCGAAGGTGAAAAGGGAACCGGCGAAGAGGGGATTTCCGCCCTGGCTTCCGCGTTGAATGCCAGCGCACGCTCCCTGCCTTCCGCCAATCCGGCCTATCCCGCCAAGAAAACACAGGGAAAACCATGATCCCCCGCCGGTTTTCTGAAAAACAGCGCACCCTTCTGAGCTGGTGGTGCCCGGACAGCCCCTATGCCAACCACACGGCGATCCTCTGTGACGGCGCCGTCCGGAGCGGCAAAACCCTTTGCATGAGCCTCTCTTTCGTGCTTTGGGCTTTTTCCGGCTTCAGTGAAGAGGAGCGTTTCGCTTTCTGCGGAAAAACGATCGCCTCTTTAAGACGGAACCTGCTCGCGCCCCTCCGGCCGCTGCTGCTCCATTACGGATTCCAGTGGGAGGAGCAGCTTTCCCGGAACCGCCTGCTCCTTTCCTATGGAAAAGACCGTCGGGAGTTTTACCTTTTCGGCGGGCGGGACGAAAGCAGCGCGGGATTGATCCAGGGGATTACCCTGGCCGGCGTTTTACTGGACGAAGCCGCCCTGATGCCCCGTTCCTTCGTGGAACAGGCGCTCGCCCGATGCTCCTCTGAACAGGCCCGGTTTTGGTTCAACTGCAATCCCGAGCACCCCTATCACTGGCTTTACCAGGAATGGATCTGCAAAGCCGCAGAAAAAAACGCTCTCCGGCTTCATTTTGAGCTGGATGACAACCCTTCCCTCTCTGAAAAAGTGAAAGCCCGCTACCGTTCCCTGTATTCCGGGGCGTTTTACGAACGCTTCATTTTAGGGAAATGGGTCCGGGCAGAAGGGCTGGTCTATCCCTTTTTCTCCGAACGGCATCAGTTTAAGGCTCTCCCTGCCCCCTGTGCCGAATGGGTGATCTCCTGTGATTACGGCACGGTCAACCCCACCTCGATGGGGCTGTGGGGACGGTGCGGCGATGTCTGGTACCGAACGGCGGAATACTACTTTGATTCCCGCCGGGAACAGGCCAGCCGGACGGATGAAGAACACTATGCCGCTCTGGAACAGCTTGCCGGAGGTCTCCCCATCCGGGCGGTCGTTGCCGACCCTTCTGCTGCCAGCTTTCTGGAAACCATTCGGAGAAAGGGCCGGTTTCCGGTGATCCCAGCAAAAAATGAAGTGCTGGACGGTATTCGCCGGGTCAGCTCCGCTTTGCAGGAAGGCCGGATCCGGATCTCCTCCCACTGCGCGGACAGTATCCGGGAATTCGGGCTCTATGCCTGGGAGGAAAATACGGCGCTCGACCGTCCCAAGAAGGAGCACGACCATGCTATGGACGATATCCGTTACTTTGTAAGCACCATTCTTGACCCGCAGCCGGAGGACTTCGCTGCCTTCATCCTTCTGCGGGAAACCCAGCCGGCAGGAGACTCCTCCGCCGGTACTGCTGAAAGGAGGTCTTTTTGAAACATCCTTTTTTCCGGCGATCTTCCGCCCAGACAGCGGAAGAAGCGCCGCCGCTCCCTTTTCAAAGTGTTCAGACCGCGCCGGCCCGGTCGCCTTTTGCCCTGCTTGACAATTATGCGCTGGCCCAGGAGCCTCAGGCCCGGCTATATGACGCCCTTCGTGAAAGCGTGCCCGTCATTGACGCGGCCATCCTCAAGCTGATCCGTCTGACGGGGGGCTACACCGTCTTCTGCCCGGATCCGGAAGCCCAAAAACGGCTCTCCCGTTTTGTGCTCGAGGTCCCCTGCGGCAGCGGCGCATCCGGGCTGGAAAGCTTTATCTGCACCTACTTCGACCATCTGCTCACCTACGGCAGCGCGGTAGGCGAAATCCTGCTGGACCCCACCGGGAAACGGGTGGCCGGGCTCTATAACGCCAGCCCCCGCGACATCCGGATCGTCCGGGGAAGCCACCCGCTGGCTCCGGATATCCAAGTGCGGGACTCTGCCCTAGGCTTCCGCTCCCTCCCGCCTGAAACCGGCGGGCGCATCCTGTTCTCTGCCCTGAATCCCACGCCGGACGCCATTGCCGGGCAGTCCCTCCTCAAGGGGCTTCCCTTTGTCGCGCGGGTCCTTCTCCGGATCTTCGAAACCACCGAGCAGAATTTCGAGCGGCTGGGCAACGTCCGTTACGCGATCACCTATAAGCCTCAAAACGACGGGATGGACAAGGCCTACGCCAAGGAACGCGCCCAGCAGATCGCCCGGGAATGGCAGGCCGGGATGTCCGCCGCCAAGCGCGGAGAAATCGCTGATTTTGTCAGCATCGGGGACGTTCAGATCAAAGCGATCGGCGCCGACAACCAACTGCTCGACACGCAGGTGCCGGTTCGCCAGCTGCTGGAGCAGATCATTGCCAAGCTGGGCATCCCGCCTTTCCTGCTCGGGCTTTCCTGGAGCACTACGGAACGGATGAGCAAACAGCAGGCGGACATCCTGACCAGCGAGCTGACCTACTACCGCCGCCTGCTCAGCCCAGTGATCCTGCGGATCTGCGAAACCTTCCTGCGGCTGGAAGGCTTCTTCTGCCGCCCCGAAATCAGCTGGAACCTCATCAATTTGCAGGACGAAAGCGAAATGGCCAAGTCCCTGCTCTACCGTGCTCAGGCTGACCAGATCCGGCAAAGCCTGGGGCAGCCTCTCTCTGAACAGGGAGCCGCCAAGGACGCTGCCTGTTCCCACGAACATCGACAAACCTCCACCTGAAAGGAAGCTGAACACATGAATTGCAGCCAAACCCCTCCCGTATTAAGACGGGTAAAGGCTTTCGAGCCTTCTGAGGCCGAAATGGCACGGATCAACGCCTACACCCGGAGGAAATTTTCCCCGGAGGAGGTCTACACATTTTCAGTCATCCTCTGCGATAACGACGTTGACCGGGATTATGAGCAGTTCTCCAATACCGCTTTGGAAAAACTGGCTGAACTGTTTTTAGGAAAATCCGGCGTATTCGACCATAACCCCTCCGGGAAAAACCAGACTGCCCGGATTTACGACTGCCGCACCGAGACCATCCCCGGCCAGAAAACGGCCGCCGGGGAGGACTATGTCCGGCTGGCAGCCAAAGCCTACATGGTCCGCAGCGCATCCAACCGGGACCTGATCGCCGAAATCGACGGCGGGATCAAAAAAGAGGTCAGCATTTCCTGCTCGGTTGCGGAAACAACCTGCTCGATCTGCGGAGCGGACACCGGTGCGGGATGCCTGCATCAAAAAGGGCGGAAATATGGGGACACCCTCTGCCATCATATCCTGAACCGACCCACCGACGCCTACGAATGGTCCTTCGTTGCGGTGCCGGCTCAAAAACGCGCCGGCGTCATTAAGTCCTTTGCCGGCGCTTCAGAAGGCGCACGGGAATTCCCGGTGCTCAAGCAGGCCCTCGCCAAAGGGGAAGATCTCCAGCTCAGCCCAGCCGAAGCGGCTGCTCTGGCTCATCGGCTGGAAGAGCTGGAGGAATCCGCTTCCTGGGGGCGGAAATATAAATCCGAGCTGGAACAGGAAGTGATCCGGCTGGCCTTCCTCGCCGGGGAAGAACTCGACAGCGGGATCCTGGCCTCCGCTGTGCGGAAGCTCTCCGTTGAAGAACTACGGGCCTTCTGCAAGGCTTATGAAGCCCGGGTGGCCCCTTCACCCGTCCCCTCCCTTCTGCCAAGCGGCGAAGAAGCCGAGCCCTCCGACCTTTTTAAGATGTAACCCTCCCATCCGTCAGAAGCAACCCTCGACCTATCTATAGAAAGGAATAGACTTATGGCTTTTTATGACAACCTCACACTGGAAAAAGGTATGTACGGCGCAGACGGACAGGCATTCACCAAAACGTTGGAAGCGCTGGACCCCTCCGCGGCCTATAAAGGCACCGAGCTTGAGCATCTGGACGCTTTCGAACGCCAGCTCAAGCGCTTCAACATCCGGGTAAAGGGCAGGGGCTCAGACTGCGTGGAAAAATTCTTCCAGTCCTCCCAGTCCGCCGCCTTATTCCCGGAATATGTCCGCCGGTCGGTAGGGCAGGGCGCCAAGACCGCGGATATGCTGGGCGACCTCATCGCCGCGCATACCAAAATCGATGCGATGGATTACCGCCCGCTGACCTCGGTGGTTTCTACAGAGGGCGCAGAAGAGGGCGCAGAGGGGCCCAGCCTCGTCCAGGTGGGCGAAGGGGCAGAAATCCCAGCGACCGAAATCAAAATGCAGAAAAACCTGGTCAAGCTGCATAAAACCGGCCGGATGCTGGTATCCTCCTACGAGGCGATCCGGTTCGAACGGCTCGACCTCTTCACCGTGACCCTCCGCCAAATCGGCGCAATGATCGCGAAATCCCAGCTTAAACACGCGGTAGACGTCCTTATCAATGGGGATGGGAATGATAACGCCGCCGAAACAGTCAATGTGACCACCGCCGGCAGCGTCACCTATGCCGACCTGATCCAGCTTTGGAGCAAATTCGAGGATTTCGAAATGAACCGCATGGTCGTTTCCCCGGATGTTATGCAGAAGCTGCTGGCCATTGAGGAGCTCAAAAATCCCGTCACCGGGCTGAATTTCCAGGCTACCGGACGACTGAGCACCCCGCTGGGCGCCGCGCTCTACCGCGCTTCTTCCGTCCCGGCCGGCAAGCTGATCGCGCTGGATAAAAACTGCGCCCTGGAAATGGTCACAGCGGCGGATATTTCCATTGAATATGACAAGCTGATCGACCGGCAGCTGGAACGCGCCGCGATTACCTCCATCGCCGGGTTTGCCAAAATCTTTAAAGAGGCTTCGGTGGTGCTGAATGTCTGATAAAAAAATTGTTCTGGAGCTTTCCCGCGTCGTCGAGCAGTTCCGCCTGTTTTCCGGGCTTTCTGAGGAGGAAGCCCTCCCCTACCGGGGACTGGTACAGGGCGTACTGCTTCAGATCCAGCGGAAAATCCGTCCGCCTAAACCGGTCCCGGAGCCTTCTGTAGCACCCGGTGAGCCGGAGGATCCTCCGGCAGCACCCTCTCCAGAGGAAGCCGCGCTGGAATATCTCTGCGGGATCCTGAGCTATTCCCAATACCGGCTTTTAGTCCCGGAGGACGCTGAGCAGAGCATCCGTACCCCTGGGCTTTCCGTCACCAGCCGCCGCGCCCTGCCTTCGGATACGTTGGCCGTTTTGCGGGCAGAAGCCTTCGGGATGGTCCAGGGGCTGCTTACGGATGAAAATTTCTGTTTTGTTTCTACCCGGCCAGAAGTTCAGGCGGCCGAGGAGCCCGGCCAGCCGGAAAACCCGGATCTCCCGCCGGATCAGGAGGTGACCTATGAAGCTTGATGAAATCCTTGCCGGGTTCTTCCGGCAATACGGCGTTCCCTGCCAGGTTGAGGGGCAGGAGGCCGAATGGCGGGGCGTGATCTGCCCCAAAACGACCAGCGACCCCGATTGGGGAAGCCGTGATTATCCCATGCTTGGCGAAACCCTGAACGGGGAATTCCTGCTGACTGCCCCATCTCAGGCAGAATTTTCGAGCGGCAGCCGGATCCAGTCCCTGAAGAAGCGTTACCGCGTTCTGTCCGTTCAGGAAATCCGGATCGGGGAACGGCTGCTCGGCCGTTCCGGCGTATTAGAGGCTTTGCCGGAAAGCGGGGGTTCAGAAGAATGACCCTTCGCCAATTTAAAGAAAAAGTCCACCGGCAGATCCGGGCCGCCCTCCCTCAAGCGGAGGTTCTGTTGGACCGAAACCGGGATGGACGGCATCTCCCGCTTTCTAAACCGGCTGTTTTCCTCCAGCTTCAAAAGCTGGAGGCTGCCTCGGTTTCCTTAGGCAATTATTGCGGGACCGGCACCTTCGGCGAGCTGATCCAAGGGCGTCAGGCAGAGATCTGCTGGAAAGCTGTTTTCTGCTGTCCAGGCCCTCATGGCGACGAAGCCTGCGGCGAATTGCTGGAAGCCTTGGGACAATCCCTGCTTTTCAGTAATGAGCTTGGGCTCCACTCCCTCTCAGGCGGGGAAGCGCAATTCCGCATCAAGGAGCAGCTGTTTCAATTGGAGGCCGGATTCCGCTGCGAAGTCCTGCTCACTCAGGACGCTGAAGAAGAAACCATCGCCGGGGTGGTCATCCAGGCCGGCCTTCGGAAGGAGGAAGAAGCATGAACCTGCGCCCGGAACTGACGATTTCCAGTATGATCCATCCTTTGAGCTTTGTCCTGACCGGGGCAGCCGTCGGAATTGCCGCCTCGGCAGAAAAAAATTTCGGGCAGATGAAAACGCTCCTGACCCCTTCTGATGCGGCGGGACAATTCGGCGCAGGCTCCGAGCTCGCCCTGCTGGCCGGGGCAATATTGGAAAACTCGCCCTGCGAGCTGCGGGCTGTGGGGGTAAACGGGGATACCCAGTATCCGGAGGCGCTGGCTTTACTGGCGGGATCAGACGCGGAATTCCTGCTCTGCGGTTCGACGGATCCGGAAATCCTGCAAGCCGCCGCCCAGGCCGCAGAACAGACGGGGAAATTCCTGGTGGTCCCTTGCGGGCAGAATCCCGACGAATGGGCGGAGCGGTTCTCCAGCCGGCGGGTACTGGCGGTTTTCCCAGCTATCCCGGGGGGCCATCCCGCGCTGGGCGCCGCCCTGCTGGCCGGAATCCTCTCCCGCTGCTCCGGATCGGACAGCGACTGCCGGGGGGAAGACGTCCTGGGCGATTATCCAACCGTACCCTCCACCCAGCCGGATGAAATCGAACGGCTGCTTGCCCGGGGCATCACGGTCCTGGAACCGGCAGGCGTTGGGTCGGCCTGCGTGCGGGCGGTCACGACTGCCGCTTCTCCGGAAACCGGAGAGCCGGACCCCGCCTTCCGAAATTACCGCGCCGTCCGGCGGCTGGACCGGATCCTGAGCCATCTTCGCCAAAAGCTGGAGGAAAGCTTCCTCGCTTCCCCCTCTGGACGTCTTCCGCTGGAGGGCGTCCGGGCGGCGGCGGAAAGCAGCCTGCTCCAGCTGGCACAGCAGGGATTACTGGAACATTATCATCATCTTACCGTAACCGTCCCGGAGCCCGGGCAATCCGGCATCCTTACCATGGAGCTGGCCCTGCCAAAGGACTGCGGCCAAGTCCGACTGGACTTGAATTTTGCTCTCTAAACACAACCCTTTGGAAAGGAGGATGCTTATGCAGACACTGCCTCAAACCGGCTCCTGCGCCGTCCGAATCGAAATCAACGGGCGGCTGGCCGGAGCGGCCGAAAGCTTCCAGGCCAAAGCCGTCCAATCCGTTTATCCGATCGAAGAGGTCGGTTCCGACCTGCCGGCAGCCGCTATCCCGGGACAGACCCTTCACCGGGTCACCCTCAAGCGGATCCAGCTGCTGGAATCCGACCAGCGGATCGACTTCTATGGGCTGTCCGACTTCACCCTGACCATCCAGCGGGGAAAAGAGCGGGTCATCTATTCAGGCTGCGAATGGGACGAGATCACCGAAACCATTTCGGCCGGCCATTCCTTCACAGACAGTATGACCTTTACCGCCCGTTCCCGGATCCGGGGAATGGCTGAAAGGAGGATTTAAACATGACACAGTATTCAGAACCGGTACGTTTCCGTCCGGAACAAAGCGGGAAGGAGGACAGCCGCGGGATCTCTGCCCGCACACTTTCCGAGCTGCTGGAACGGGAAAGCCGCCGCTATCCCACCCTGCTGACCAGCCAAACAGAAAGGAGAAGCTGATGGCCGACAAATTCCGCTATAAAACATTGGAATTCCTCTACAACCCGAAATCGTTTCGATGCCGGAGAGAGCGCCGGCTGGTCCGCCTGTTCCAGCCCGGAAAAGGCAGCCGGATCCAGGATCTGGGCGGGCTTCCGGCCGTGATTTCAGGCGAAGGCGAGCTGTTCGGGAAAACTGCCCCGCAGGACTATCAAACGCTGCTGAAGGTTTTTCGAGAGGGCGGCTGCGGCGTTTTGAAGCTGCCGGGGCTTCCTGCCATGCAGGCCTATTTCGCCTCGCTGGGGCTGCTGCGGAAGGCGGGGCCGGATGTATTCCGGTATGATTTTGAATTTTGGGAGGAAACCGAGGAGGGCATGGAATGAAGCTGGAAATCCATGCCCGGAATACCGATGGCGTACTCCGCCGGCTCCCCAGCCCGATCGAAATGGTCTACGACGCCGGGCGGGAAACCCCCTGCGACGCGCTGGAACTCACCGTCCCGCTCTGTTTCGAGGAGGAGGACTTCTGCGAACTGACCCTGACCGCGGAGGGCTCCATCCAGTTCGACGGGATTGTCGACCGGCAGATCCGCGAAAAATCCGGCCGGGGGAACCGGCTCCGCTTGGAATGCCGGTCACGCACCGCCCTGCTGCTCGACAACGAACTGAAGCCCTGCTTCTATTTCCAGCTGACCTCCGCCCAGCTTTTCGAGCAGTACCTCGCGCCCTACGGCGTCAAAAAAGCCCACTTCCCCTACCCCGCTAAACGCAATTTTATCCAGATCAAAAAGGGGACCTGCGTCTGGGTGCTGACCGAACAGTTCTGCGACTTGGTCTACGACGCCGCCCCCTTCCTGACGCCCGGCGGGGAGCTGACCCTCCAGCCCCTGGGGCAGAAAAGCTATGCCCTCTCCAACCGGGCCGCCGGCGCCCTGCCCTATCTGTCGCTGAAATTCCACCAGCGGAACGACAAGCTGATCTCCCGCGTCCATATGAAAACAGCAACCGAAACCTATGGGAACTACTACGGGTTTACCTTTGACAATCCCGAGGCGGTGATGCGGCGCGTCCAGCGGGAACGGTACCATCATCCCGTCCATGTAGTTACCGAACACGCCAAGCTGGAAACCCAGCGCATCTTACAACAGTCCAACCAGGACAGCTTCCTCTGTGAAGCCGAGCTTCCGGGAATCCATCTGTTAGAGCTCGGCGGAAGGGTCCGGCTGCCGGATGAGGAGAAAGCCGAAGCGCTGATCATTCAGGAAATCCGGTGTGAGGTTTCGGAATCCGGGGCTGTCACCACCCTCCGGATGATCCGGGAAACCAGCCTGTCCCCTGTATATAGTCGGCACACTTGAAAATCGGGTATCGATTTTCAAGTCAGGCTTTGCCTGTTCGCGCATAAAATGCGCTGTGCGCCGTCTATGAAGCCCTACCGCATGGCCGCTTCGCGGCCCACTGCGGCATGATATGCCGCGGTGTTGAAAGGAAGCCAATGCTTCTTTTCAAGTGCGTTGACTATAATCCAATGAAGAAAGGAGAATGCCATCCATGTGGCTCCAACAGCAATTCCGCCTGTCCGAACCGGCGGAGCTCCCTTTTACCGCTACCGTTTCCGCCACCGAAGGCGGCTTTGTCCAGGCGGAAGGCCCTGCAAGGCTGGCCCGGCTGCGCTGCCTGGGCAGCCTGCCCGCCCCTGGGGATGAAGTGCTGATCCTCCCGATCCAAGGAGGATACCTCTGCGCCGGGACCATCGCCCCCCTTCCGGCGGGAATTCCGGAGGTGGAAAACGAATGAGCGCCATTTTGGAAAACGGCGACTATGTCCTTGGCGAACGCGGGCTCCTGCTGGAGGCCAAAGGAAGCCGGGAACTGGTTGAACAGGCGCTGATCCGGCTGAAATCCCGGAAAGGCGGCTTTGCCCTGGATCCTGAAATCGGAAGCACCCTGCACCAGATCCCGCTCGCAGAAGCGGATTCCTCCCTGATCGAAGCCGTATTCTGCGAGGCGCTGGCCCCTATCCCGGAAGTACAGGTTGCCTCTGTCACGAAAACAACCGAAACGGACGGGGTGCATATCCAAGCCAAGCTTCAGGTGCGGGAAACCGTTTCCCAGATCCAGATCCGGGAAGAAGAGCCCGGGCTTTTCAGTATCTCACAAAAGGAGGATCAGACTTGAGCCAATATAACGCGATTCTAGCCAACACACTCGGCCTGTTTGAAAAGCAGGCCCACTGCCAGGTGGATGATGCTTCGGATACTGCCATCCAGTTCAAAATTATGGCCGCCGAGCTGGACCGGCTTTTTACACTGCTGGAAGAAGCACAAAAACAGATCTTCCCAACAACAGCCACCGGAAAATTCCTGGAGCAGCACGGTGCAGTGCGCGGGATTTATAAAAAATCCGCTGCCAAGGCCTCCGGGCAGATCACCTTCCAATGCCAAACCCCGCCCGCAGAGGATCTGCTGATCCCGGCAGGGACGCTCTGCGCTTCCTCCCGGGCGGAGGGCCTGCTCTACCAGACCACCCAGGACGGTATCATCAAGGCCGGGAAAACCCTGGTCACCGTCATTGGGGAAGCCCTGGAGACCGGTTCCCAGGCGAACCTGGCACCGGGGTACCTGGATCTGCTGGTAGCACCGATCCCGGGGATCACTTCCATCAATAACCCGTCCAAAATGGCGGGCGGCTGCGAGGAAGAAGAAGATGAGCCTTTCCGCGTCCGGGTAATCGAAGCCTTCCGGAAAATTTCCAACGGGGCCAACCTGGCTTATTATGAACAGTTCGCCAAGAACCTCCCCGGGGTCTGGCTTGCCAAAGCGGTGTATACACCGGGGGTTTCCAACCAGATCGACCTTTATGTGCAAAACAATACCCGGACGATCAGCGACGCAACCATCGCCCTGGTACAGGAGGAAATCGAACCGGTCCGGGAGCTGAACATCCGTGTTGCCGCAAAACGTCCAACCGTAAAAGCCGTACCTATCCAGGCGGTGGTTCGGGTTAACAACCTGGCGAACCAGAACTCCTTACTGCTGTCGGCGGAAAAAGCGCTGCTCAGCTACATCGACGGGCTGGGGATCGGGGAACGGTTTTCCCCTGCGCTGGCCGCCAAGGCTGTACTGGCGCTGGACGGCGTGACTGACATCTCCTTCCAGCAGCCCGTGTCAGCGGTTGCAATCGGTACGGGAGAAATTTGCAGCGCCGGGAAAATTACCTTGACAGCCGAATAATACGGCCGTTTCGTTTGAAACGGGAAACTCCCCTGCGGCATGATAAAAAGGAGTGTGAATATGGGAGCCTATGAACGAATGCGGCAGGCGCTGTCGCCGTTAGGACTCTACCGCCTGGACGGAACCAGCATGGTCGAAACCAAGCTCCGGCTGATCGGGTCCTATATGGACATACTGGAAACCCACATCGGGAAACTGCCTAATAACTATTTCGTGGAAAACATGGATACCAATGGGCTGAAAGCCTATCGGACCCTGTACTGCCTGCCATCCGGCCTGTCAAAGGCCCGGGTGGCGGAGCTGGTGAAAAAACGGATGGCCATTACAAACCAGGACTTCACCAAAGAGGGCATCCTGCGCTGCATCGAGTCCGGCGGTCTCACAGTCGAACTGACGGAGCGTCCGGACTCCGGCGAAGTCGAGATCAAAATCAAAGCTGACCTTAAAACCTTCGGCACCCAAAAGGAAAAAGAAGATTTTATCCGGAGCTGCCTTCCCTGCCATGTCAAGCCGGTATTCGTATGGTGAAAAGTCCCCCGGCGGGGCAGCCCATCCAAACATAAAAGGCAAAGCGAACTGTATGGTTCGCTTTGCCTTTTTGTCTGCCAGGCCGCTTTTACCCTCTTTTCCAGCAGTACCAATGAATACCGCTTCCATACCCGATCTTCTCAAAAACGGGGCTGCTGCACCGCCGCCCTTCCCCCGGTCATGGATCTCCACAAAAAAATCCCATGCCAGTTGAATACCATCGATTGACAAGGGGCAATACGGCTTTTCGAGGCTAAAATTTCCGCTGACATCGTTATCCTCGTTGCTGGGCGTCAGCCCAGCTGCCTCGTCCGCCTTGTCAGCAACAATTTTCTCTCCCGAAAAACTCCTTGGGACCTGCCAGCAAGCATAAATTGGGGCTGGCAAGGCCGCAGGATGTAGGCGTGCTGGCGCACGCCAAATCCGAGAACGCAGCCCAGCGCCGATTTGGGACGCTGGAAGGCGTGTTTCCCCTTGTTAATCGATGGTATCGGTCAGATATAGCCGGCACACCCTCAAATCGGCGCCCGATTTGAGGGTCAGGCTTTGCCTGTCCGCGCATAAAATGCGCTGCGCGCCGTCTATGAAGCACTACCGCATGGCCGCTTCGCGGCCCGCTGCGGCATATCATGCCGCAGTGTTGAAAAGAAGCATTGGCTTCTTTTCAAGCGCGTTGACTATAGTTAAAGACCTACTCCTCCAGCTCCTTCCCGAACAGGTCCTTCTGGATTTCCGGGCCGGCCGCTCTTATCGCGTCCATCACCCGGATTTCCTGCTGCGGGTCATAGATGGGAAGCACCTCGCCGGTCAGGGTATCGACATAGTGGATCAGGTAGCCGTTCCGGTAAAAATTCCCGGAATTCCGCCCGCCGACCCCTTCATACAGCTCGAAGCAGTAGTATTCCCGGCCGTCATATTCCGTCCGGCCATAGCAATAATAAAAGCTGGCGCTTTCGGGCGAGGCGTAGTAATACCCGCCCTCGGGATATTCCATCCGCCTCCAGGAGAGACGGTAGACCGACCCCAGCGCATAGGGCGCAGCAATCTCCAGCGCATCCATGGCGCTCATCGCACCCTCCTGCTCCGAATCGAAATCCCCGGGGAAGGTGTGCTGCCAGCGCCATTCCTCCTCGGAGGAAACCGGCGTACTCTCCGCCTCCTCCGCCGAGGAAGGGGAAGATGAGCTCCCGCCGGACGGCGCCAGACGGTCTGCCGGGGCAAACCAGAAATACAGCACCACCGCTGCCAAAATAACGACCGCCCCGAATTTAAACAGTGTTTCTTTCATCCATACCCCTCCTACAGAACCTTGTTGATCGCGTTGAGATACGCCTTGACGCTGGCTTCAATAATATCGGTAGACAGCCCGCGGCCGGTAATCAGGTTCTGTCCCGATTTAATCTGCACGACGACCTCACCCAGCGCATCCATCCCTTCTGTGACGGATTGGATGGTATAATTCTCCAGATGGACGTCCTTTTTGACAATTTTGTCAATCGCTTTGAAGCAGGCGTCAACCGGGCCATCCCCCGTCGCAACCCGCTCCTTTTCCTCCTCCTCAACCCGGAGCCGCACCACCGCCGTAGAAGTAATCGTATTCCCCGAATTGATGACAAAGCTGACATAATGGAACGCCCGGTGATGCTGCATCGCGCCGCTGTGGCTGACAATGGCCTCTAAATCCTTGTCCGTCACGGTTTTTTTCTTATCGGCCAGCTCCTTGAAGCTTTCGAAAGCCTTCGTCAGATCCTCCTCGCTGAGGAAATACCCCAGCGTATCCAAGCGTTCCTTGAACGCATGGCGGCCGGAGTGCTTCCCCAATACCATCCGGCTTTGCGGCACCCCGATGGATTCCGGGGAAAGGATTTCATAGGTGCGGCGTTCCTGCATCACGCCATGCTGATGAATGCCGCTTTCGTGTGAAAAAGCGTTTGCCCCGACAATCGCCTTATTCGGCGGGACCGCAATACCGGTGATCGCGGAAAGCAGCTTGCTGGTGCGGTAAAGCTGGCGGGTATTCAGCCCGGTCGCCGCCTGGTAGAAGGCTTTCCGGGTATCCATCGCCATGACCACCTCTTCCAGCGCCGTATTCCCGGCACGCTCCCCGATCCCATTGACCGTGCATTCAATCTGCGACGCGCCCGCACGCACAGCAGCCAGCGAACAGGCCGTTCCCATCCCCAAATCATCATGGCAGTGGGCCGAAAAGGTCAGCTTGTCCGGATCAACCCCTTCTGGCAGCCGGCTGCGGACCGCAGTGAATAAGTCGAAAATCTCGCCCGGCGTGGCATAACCGACCGTATCCGGGAGATTGATAATCCCCGCCCCCGCCAGCACGGCGGCATTCACCACTTGGGAAAGGAAGCACGGATCGGAACGGGTGGCGTCCTCCGCGGAAAATTCCACCTCCGGACAAAGCGACCGGGCATAAGCGACCTGCTCGGAAACAGCGGACAGTACCTCTTCCCGGGTTTTATTCAGCTTATACTGCAAATGCAGGTCGCTGGTGGCGATAAACACATGAATCCGGGGATGGGCGGCTCCCTGAAGGGCCTCCCAAGCGGCGTCGATGTCTTTTTTTACCATCCGGGCCAGTGAAGCGACCACCGGCTTTTCAACGGCTTCCGCCACCGCCCGGACTGCCTCAAAATCCTCCGGGGAGGATATGGCGAATCCAGCTTCGATGACATCCACGCCCAAACGTTCCAGCTGGAGGGCAAATTTCACTTTTTCCCGAACATTCATGCTGCATCCTGGGGATTGCTCGCCGTCCCGCAGGGTTGTATCAAAAATTTTCACTTGCTTCATCTTGAAATTCCGTCCTTTTTGAAATCACCCCTCGGGGTGTGAGGATTTTGTTTTTGGGGGAGGTTTGCAGCGGGAGGTTTTTTGCGTAACGGTTTGATCTGATGCAGCTCCGCGGCGGACAGCCTGAACGGGCTGTTTTCCCTGTTAATATGATAACATAAATCATTTTAGCCTGTAAAGCCTGACCTTCGAAATATAGTCGGCACGCCCTCAAATCGGCACCCGATTTGAGGGTCAGGCTTTGCCTGGCATAAAATGCGCTGCCCACTGCGGCATAATGCCGCAGTGTTGAAAAGAAGCATTGGATTCTTTTCAAGTGCGTTGACTATAAAAGGGAGATATTTTTCAATTTCTCCGGCCTAAAGGGTTTCCCATGCGCAGGATAAATACAGGTGTCCATTACCCTGCTTCCGGCATTATATTACTTCCGAACTGAAAGGTCGGAAGTAATATCTGCCATGTTTTGCGGTT
>CANAQK010000050.1 GCA_947363605.1 uncultured Clostridia bacterium
TGTTTTGGAAGAGGAAGCTGGACTAAAATTCCATTGATTTCCGGATCCTCATTGAGCTGCTGGATCAACTGAATCAACTCGTCTTCCGAAGTCGATTCTGGAAGTAAAAATTCTTTGGACTGAATTCCTACCGTTTCGCAGGCAATTTTTTTATTACGCACATAAATTTTAGAAGCGGGATCCTCCCCAACCAAAACCACGGCAAGGGCGATCGAAATCCCCTTTTCCTGCAATGTGGCAACCTCTGCTTTAATATTTTCTTTCACCCGGGCAGAAACAGCCTTCCCATCAATGATCACTGCCATCTTGTTTTTCCTCCTCTGCTGCCGGCTCTTTGTCTTGATTTCCCTGAACAGCCTCCTCTTTGAGAGGGGGAAGCTTTTGGGCAATCCTCTGCCCTTCTTCAGTTAAGACAAAAAGCTTCAAATAATTTTCATCATGATTCCCTTTGATTTTGGATCGGATGATTAAAATGGCCAGGATAGAGGCCAAAACTAAAACCCCGGCTAATAATTGCGAAACGCGCAGGGAACCGATCATCAAGCTGTCGGTACGGAGCCCTTCAACCAGAAACCGTTCCGCACCATAATAAGCCAAATAGATTAGAAATACTTCACCGTCAAATTTTCGATGTTTTAAATAGAGCGCCAGCAGGACAAATCCAATCAAGCACCATACGGATTCATAAAAGAAAGTAGGATGGACTGGAACCTGCGGGTCAATGGAAACACCGATTTTTTCCAAAGAGGATTGATGTATGGCCAGATAACGGGAAATACTTTCACTGGTCATTCCCCAGGGAAGCGTGGTGTTATCGCCAAAAGCTTCCACGTTAAAGAAATTCCCCCAGCGGCCGATCCCTTGGCCTAGTAAGAAGCCGATTCCCACTACATCCAAGAGCACAGGAAGAGAAATATTTCTCCATTTTGCAACCAAACCGCCAACCAGCAAAGCTCCAATCAGGCCACCATAAATGGCCATTCCGCCTTCCCAGGTTTTAAATAGTCTGAAAAAAGTGGACCAAAAGCTGTCCCAACTGGAAAAATCCAATCCATAGCTATCCCAGTTAAAAGCAACAAAATAGATCCGTGCTCCCAATACTCCGCCGATAATTCCGCCGATAATCGCATCGATTGCTTTGTCCGGATCAACGCCGACTTTTCGGAAAACCTTGAAAGCGTAGATCATCGCCAGCAGCATCCCGGAGGCAATCAGCAACCCATAAAAGGTAACACGGACAGGCCCAATTTGAATCATATTATAAATAGGTATGGGATTGTCCCCAAACAAGCCAGGAAAATAAAGAAGGTTGGGCTCAGATGCCCCTTGATATAATAACTCCATATTAAATATCCTTTTCCAAAGGCACTATTCTGCCGGATCGTCGATGGGATGGATAATGGACAGTGCAGAGTATTCTGGACAAAAAGAATTTTTCAGAAACTGGTTCAGATCCTCCAGTGTTGTCTGAGCAATGACGTCCATCGCTTCGTAAACCGGATGCCCGGAGAAATAGGAGGACACCAGGTTGCTTGCTACGCTTTCAACATCATTGAAAGACATGATAGCAAAGCCATAAGCTGCTTTTTTCACCCGTTCGAAATCCTCCTGAGGGATTCCCTGCTGCTTGAAAAAGGCAATTTTTTCTTCCAACCGCTCTTTCACCTGCTGAGGTTTACGGGATTCCCCTGTAAACATATTGATGAAGAAACCGCGGCCACAAAAAACTTCATTCCGCATCGAACTGTTAATCAGCTCTTCTTCATACAATACGCGATAAAGATCGCTGCTTCGGCCAATCAGGATAGATTGTAGCATTTCCGAATAGATTTGATGCTTGAGTTCATCGTCCACAGAAGGAACCTCTTCTTTATACCCGATATAGAACAACGGCATGGAAACCTCAAGCTTTTGCTCTGTTAAGGAGCGGACAACTTCCCGTGGTTCTTCCGGAACTTGAGAAATAACTTCAACTTTTTCCGCTTGCTTTAAATTTTCTTCAATGAAGCGGGCGGTCGCTTCCAAATCAAAATTTCCGGCAATCGCAATCACCATATTGTTCAGGTTATAGAACGTATGGTAGCAGCGATACAGCAAATCTTTATCAATCTTTGCAATACTCTCCACAGTGCCGGCAATATCGATCCGAACCGGATTATGATGGTACAGAGACGTCAGCAGGTTAAACAGTACCCGCCAGCTTGGGTCGTCATCATACATTTTGATTTCCTGTCCAATGATCCCCTGCTCTTTGGAAACATTTTCCTCAGTAAAATAGGGGTTCTGTACACAGTCCATCAGGATTTTGAGGGTTTCTTCAAAATGATCCGTTGTAGAGAACAAATAACAGGTTTTATCAAAGGAGGTAAACGCATTTGCACAAGCGCCCGTCTTTGAAAACATCTCCAAAGCATTCCCCTCTTCGCTTTCAAAAAGCTTATGCTCCAGAAAATGCGCGATCCCTTCCGGAACTGTGACGAATTCCGCATCCTTCTGGGTTTTAAATGTAGTATCAATCGAGCCGTAATTTGTGCCAAACAAAGCATATGCACTTGCAAACCCTTTCATCGGGTATAACAAAATTCCCAAGCCGGATTCATGACGGTAAAAAGCATAGCTTTCCCCTAAAATTTTAGAATGGATTTGTTCCTGCTTCATCATTTAAGCACCTTCCTTTCCGGTCAACAGATAAACCGTATCGAGTTTAATCTTTTTTGCCACCTGGATAATTTCCTCTCGGGTAACTTTTTCCAACTTTTCTTTTTCCATTTCAGGTGTAAATCTGGTTTTTTTCAGGATTTGTCCAAAGTAATAGCCTTCGATCGACGAATCCGACTCATACACGCTGTTATAGCTGTTTTTCAGGCTGAGTAAGGCCGAACGCTGCTCTTCTTCGGTAAAATCCCCTTTACAGATAGCCTCCAGTTGAGCAAGAATTTCTGCGCGGGCTTTTTCGATATTTATATTTTCCACCCCGCTGTCAATCAACAGAATCCCCTTGTACAAATCATAGCGGGAAATACAGTAATAACACAGGCTTAATTTCTCCCGGACATTAACAAACAACTTAGAGGAAGTAGTTCCTCCCAAGATGGCAGCCATCATCCGAACTGCAGGTATTTCCGGATCGCTGCCGGAAATGCCGCAGGAAAACCCGAGTACCAGCTTAGATTGGGATACCGACATTTGTTCCGTTTTTTCCTGTACATCTTTTTCTAAAGCAGGATGGGGAGTAATTGGAATTAAATCCTGCCTGCTGCGCTTCTGTCCCTCCAATGCACTGCGGAAAACCGCCAAAGCTCTGTCTGCGGAACCGCATCCAGTAAACAGAATTTCGATCTGTGCAGATTCCAGAAGCGAATCATAAGCCTGCTTCGCAGACTGCGGAGTAATCTCTTTTACTTTTTCTTTAAAACCATAAGAAGGGATTCCATACGGTTCCCCAGCGCACATGGTGCGAATTAATTGCCCAATAGCATAGCTGCGCTTTTCGTTAATTTCCGCTTCGATATAATCGATCAGCGCATGTTTTTCCAATTCTACGTATTTTTCTGAAAATCCATCATTTTCCAGAAGCGGATTCCAGATCAAGCCGCAAAGGATTTCTGCAAGTTTTTCAGTAATAGGCTCCTGCTTCAGCGCAAAACGATCATCGATGCCAGTAATGGAAAGGGACAAGATCTGATAGTCCCCTCTTTTCTGTGCATCAGCTTCGACATAAGCACCGTATAAATTTTCCAAACGGCGGCTTAATTCTGTAAAAGAAGGGCAGTCTTTAAACCCTTTCTTCAAGACTTGGGGAAGCAGTGCGTGAACAGTTACGTTTTTTTCCTGCATTGGTACAATAAAACAAACCGAAATGCGGTTTGTTTTAAATCGGGAATCAATCACGGAATGAAATGTAACCCGGTCTGCAATTGTCATGCTTTTTAACGGATAATCCATATTTTGACCTGTATCCTTCCAAAGGAAGGATTCCTTTCTTGGCAATATACCATAAATTTATAAATTCCCTATTCCTTATTAGGGTAACTTTTCCAAAAGAAAATATACCATAAATTAGAAATTAGATTTATAATTCTCCTGCGGTTATTATATCATGCTTTTTTTTTCCAGTAAAGAAAAAGCAGGCGTAAAACACCTGCTTTTAAAAAAATTCAAAGTTTAGAAAGAAATTTCGTTCGCAATATTATAAAGATCAACCTCAAAGGGTTTTTTCATGCTCAGTGCTTCCTGAATATCGTAATCCACAACGTGGTCATTTTTGATGCCGATTACACGGTTGCCGATACTTTTTTCCAAGAGATTTACCGCATAATAACCCATTGTACTTGCAGTAACGCGGTCTTTAACGCTTGGGCTTCCGCCCCGTTGGACATGCCCCAAAATCGTGCTTCTGGACTCGATGCCAGTCGCTTCCTGAATATGCTTTGCAATTTCATCCACTTTCCCGATCCCCTCAGCCACGAGAACGATAAAATGCTGTTTACCCATCTTATGCGCTGTTCTCAGTTTATCAATAATTTCGTCCATATTGAACTCGATTTCCGGAATGATAATGGTCGTCGCGCCGCAGGCAATACCTGTGTTGACGGCAATATGACCTGCATGGCGGCCCATAACCTCAATAACATTGCAGCGGTCATGGGATTCTGCCGTATCCCGGATTTTGTCAATCATCTCGACAGCCGTATTCATTGCTGTATCATAACCGATGGCATATTCTGTGCAGGAAATATCATTGTCAATTGTTGCCGGTACGCCTACACAAGGAATCCCCTGTGCCGACAAATCCGCTGCACCGCGGAACGAACCGTCGCCGCCAATGACTACGATCCCGCAAATACCTGCTTTCTCACAAACCTCTTTTGCTTTTAAAACGCCGGAAAGTTCTCTGAACTCAGGACATCTAGCCGTGTACAGAATCGTACCTCCACGGTTGATGATGTTTGACACAGAACGCATATTCATTTCAAACATTTCACCATGGATCAGGCCGTTGTAGCCTCTTTGGACCCCAACTACCCTGAACCCCTTTTTCAGCGCCGCCCTGACAACCGAACGGATCGCCGCATTCATGCCTGGTGCGTCACCACCGCTGGTTAATACTCCAATTGTCCGTTGTAGCATAAGAAAACTCCTCCTAATATATGTCAATCATATTGCGCCAGTCTATAGGACTATATTTACTTTTAATTTTACCCAATTCTGCAAAAAAAGTCAACCGAAAAACCAGAAATGTCTATTTTATTGCAATATTATTTTCTCCAACGATATTTTTTAGCACATTTACCAATTCCTTATTCCCAGTTATAGCATACTTTATTCGGGGACGATACCTTGCTTGGGTATCAGAACAATAAAAAATCACCTGCTCCCTGCCGGGATACCTGGACAGGACGGATAAAGCTCGGTTCACTTCCGGGGCAGACTTTGTCGGAACCTGAATATACAGCTTCCAAGGCTTTTCCGGCTGAGTGGAAGAATATTCCCGGATAAAGTCGCAGATTATCTTTGGTTTCTCATCTTCTTTTAAGGATAGCTTTCCCCGGATCAGCAGCGCGTTGTCAGGGGTTAAGAATTGAGCGAAATATTCATAGCAATTAGGAAACAGGATGGCTTCCATACTCCCGCTTCGATCCTCAATGGTCAGAAAAGCCATGGGCGCTTTGGACTTGGTAGAAAGTATTTTCTTCCCCTGAAGGACAGCTAAAACCGTTACACTATCCCCTTCCTTAAACCCATCCGGTTCCTGCACATTCTGCAAGATTTCCAAAACAGTAATACAATTCAGCGGAGGGGCAAGTCCATCCAGCGGATGGCCGGAAAGGTAAAGCCCCATGATTTCTTTTTCCATCGCCAGCTTTTGCTTAATCGGATACTCTTCCATCTTAGGCAGCCGGACCTCCTCTGAAGGCTGTGAGAAAGAGGAAAAGAATCCCAGCTGTCCTTCTACATTTTGGCGGGCAGAGCGGTCAACCGTGTCCATGATCGCTTCATAAGCACTCATCATCTCTTTGCGGTTATGCGGAAAGTCGTCTAGAGCACCGCATAGAATCAAGCTTTCAACAGCCCGCTTATTCAAATCTTTTCCGTGCATACGTTTAAGAAAGTCGGGCAGTGAAGTGAATATCCCATTTTTCTCCCGTTCCTCAATAGTTTTCTCAATGACAACCCGGCCCAGGTTTTTAATGGCAAGCAGGCCAAAATTCAAATGCCCCCCATTTACCGTGAATCCCAGCCGGCTTTTATTGATATTTGGAGGGAATACCTGGATCTGCATGGAAGTGCAGGTATTGATATATTCGATCGTTTTCCCAGTTGCGCCCATCACATTGGTCAACAAAGCGGCCATATATTCTTTGGGGTAATGCTGTTTCAGATAGGCAGTCTGGTAGGAAATATAGGCATAGGCCGCTGCATGGGATTTATTAAAAGCATAAGAGGCAAAGCTGGCCATTTCATCAAAAATTGCATTGGCGGTCGCTTCATCTACTCCATTCGCAACTGCGCCAACACATTCCCAAGAGCCGTCCTCATTTTGTTTTCCATGAATGAAATACTGGCGCTCCTGGGACATGACATCTGATTTCTTTTTCGCCATCGCACGCCGGACCAGATCTGCACGGCCATAAGAATAACCTGCCAATTGCCGGCAGATCTGCATGACCTGTTCCTGATAAACAATACACCCATAAGTCACTTTAAGAATAGGCTCCAATAACGGATGGCGATAGGTAATCTGCCCCGGATGATGCCTATTTCGGATATATTTAGGAATTGACTCCATCGGGCCGGGACGGAACAGCGAAATAACGGCGATTAAATCCTCGATATTTTCGGGACAAAGCTGGGTCAGGACACGCTTCATCCCAGGGGATTCAAACTGGAACACCCCTTCGGTATCCCCGCGTGAAAACATGGCGTATACGCTGCGGTCATCTAATGGTATTTTGGAAATCCGGAAATCCGGTTTGTCTGCTCGGACCTCTTTCTCGCATTGGTCAATAATAGTCAGATTGCGCAGGCCGAGGAAATCCATTTTTAATAACCCTAATTCTTCCAGAGTCGTCATGGTATATTGGGTGACAATCGCTTCATCGTTCTTTTGGAGGGGAACGTAGAAATCCGCTTCCTTCCTGGTAATCACTACACCAGCAGCATGAGTAGAAGCGTGCCGGGGCATTCCTTCCAGTTTCCGGGCGGTATCGATCAATTCCCTGCCTTTGGGGTCGGTGTCATATACATTTTTCAAATTTTTGGAAAGGATTAACGCCTTGTCCAGTGTCATATTTAATTCACCGGGAACCATCTTGGCAATAACATCTACACTTTGATAGGACATTCCCAATGCACGCCCTACATCCCGCAGCACCCCTTTCGCCGCCATAGTACCAAAGGTGATGATCTGTGCTACGTGCTCTTTACCGTATTTCTTGACCACATAATCAATTACTTTTTGACGTTTTTCATAACAGAAGTCAATGTCAAAATCCGGCATACTGATCCGTTCCGGATTTAGGAAACGTTCAAACAGCAGCTGGTATTTCATCGGGTCAATTCCCGTAATGCCAATGCAGTAAGCGCACAGGCTTCCGGCTCCAGAACCCCGGCCTGGGCCCACCGGAATATCCTGCTCTTTGGCATAGCGGATAAAATCCCAGACAATCAAAAAATAGTCCACATAGCCCATCTGCACAATGACGGATAATTCGTATTCCAACCGTTTGATCAAACTCAGGTCAGGATGTTCCCCATAGCGTTTCCTTAGGCCGCGAAAGCAAAGCTTTCGAAAATACTCCGTGTTGTCCTCTACCCCATCCAGATGGAAATAAGGAAGCTTTGTAATACCAAATTCGAAATCCAGATTGCAAAGCTCCGCGATCCGGAGAGTATTTTCCAAAGCGCCTTCATAAGAGGAAAAAAGTGAAGCCATTTCTTCCTGACTTTTTACATAAAATTCTTCTGTGGGGAATTCCATAGCCTTTTCTTCCCCCAGAACCGTATTGGTTTGGATGCACATCAATACGGCTTGGGTTTTTGAATCCTCTTTCGTCAGATAATGACAGTCGTTTGTTGCGACCAGAGGGATCTCCAGTTCCTCTGCCAGCTTTTGCAGATGAGGAAGAATACGGCGCTGCTCCTCCATGCCATGATCCTGGAGCTCAATATAGTAATTCCCTTCCCCGAACAGGTTTTTATAAAATAAAGCAGACTCCCGGGCAGCCGTATAATCCTCAGCTGTAAGGGCACGTGGAATTTCCCCTGCCAGACAGGCGGAAAGACAGATTAAACCTTCATGATGTTTTTTTAGAAGCTCACGGTCAATCCGGGGTTTATTGTAAAATCCATCTAAATAGCCTTTGGAAACCAGTTTGATTAAATTTTGATAACCAGTTTGGTTCTTGCAGAGCAAAACCAGGTGGTAGGGGCTGGAATCAATCCGATGAACCTTATCAAACCGTGTGCGCGGCGCCACATAAACCTCGCATCCAATAATTGGCTTGATATTTTCTGCTTTACAGGCTTTGTAGAATTCAATTACACCATACATATTTCCATGATCGGTGATAGCGACAGCGGTTTGCCCTAATTCCCGGACACGGCGAACCAGGCGCTTGATGACACAAGCACCGTCCAACAAGCTGTATTCGGTATGCAAATGCAGATGTACAAAATTCCCCATTTTATTTTCCCTATAAGCCTTCCTTTGCCAATCCGCAAAGCTTCTGAAAACGATGATTTAGCCCGGAGCGGCTGATTTTCCCATTGGTTTTCTCACAAAGCTCCCGCAGCGAAGCTTCCGGATAAGCCAATCGGAGCTCTGCGGCCTCCCGAAGAGGGGCCGGAAGACTTTCCAGTCCTGCTGTATCCACTATTTTTTGAATGCTTTGCAGCTGTTCCAGTGCAGCGTTAATCGTCCGGCCAATATTGGCTGTTTCACAATTGATAGCCCTGTTCACCTGATTCCGAAGCTCTTTTTCGATTTTCAGATTCATAAAATCCATGGCGGTTTTTACGCCGCCCAGCATAGTCAGGAACTCTTCAATCTGCTGGCTTTCTTTCAAGTAGACAATCCAGTGTTGATTGCGGGTGCTGACACGGAAATCCAATTCCAGAAATCCATTCAGCAGTTCAAGCAGCGGCAGGCAGAGTTCTTCCCTGGGAAGCGTGAACTCCACATGGTATTCTGAATGGGGATCCATCATCACACCGCAGGCTAAGAATGCTCCCCGCAAAAAGGCAGTTTTACAGCAATTCTGCTTCATCCATTCAGTGCGGATTTGTTTGAAGTCCGGCTCCCCTTTTGGAAAAAAGCGGTTCTGGATTTCCAGGATATCTCTTTCATCACAAGCAGAAGCCATATAGTGAAAGCGGGACCGTTTGGAACGGGTATCAATCGTTGAAACCGTCATAATAGCCCCGGTAATCTCAACCAAATCGTAAGCGAATTGGCTAGCTGTATCCTTGCTTTCTGAAATAAAAGCAATTTTCCGGGATGTTACCCTAGAATTGAACAGCAGCATTCCATACAGCATTGCTTGTACACAGGAGGAACAATGCCGCTTTGCCTGGCAAATTTCTGCTTTGAACTGAGTGGAAAATGACACAGAAATTCACCTCCCCTTTGATTAATTTTTCAGAATATCGCGGTGATGAACAGCTGCTTTCTTTTTTTGCTCGCTCAGATGAACATAGACCTTTTCAGCAAAAGTGACAGAGCGGTGCTTTCCCCCTGTGCAGCCAAAGGCAATTGTCAGCTGGCTTTTCCCTTCGCTGATGTACAGTGGGATTAAAAAGTCAATCAGCTCGGTGAGTTTTTTCAGCAGCTCCTGTGACTGTGGCCAGGACATTACATAGTCGCGTACCTCATAATCCAGCCCGGTTTTATGTTTTAATTCATCAATATAAAACGGATTCGGCAGGCAGCGGACATCCAGCACTAAGTCTGCTTCTGTCGCTGAACCATACTTGAATCCAAACGACATACAATTGATCAGCATACTGTTGGCGATATTATCCAAAAAGATGGCGCTGATTCGTTCCTTCAGCTGCATGGCGGAAAGGCTTGAGGTGTCAATGATATAATCTGCCCGTTCCCGCGCCTGCATTAATAATTGGCGCTCACTGACTACTGCCCGTTCCACAGACGCGTCGTTTTCATCCAGTAGTGGATGCTTACGACGGGTTTCCTTGTAACGCTGGATTAAAACCTGATTATTGCAGTCCAGAAACAGCAGCTTGAATTCAATATTTTGCTGTTTCAGCAAATCCAACTCACTGCTGAAAGCGTCAAACATACTGCCTCCCCGGGTATCTGTCACAACAGCCACTTTGGAGAGCTTGCTGTTGGACTGCATCACAAAGTCGGCGAAACGAGAAATCATTTTGGGCGGCATATTGTCAATGCAGTAAAACCCGATATCCTCCAAAGCGTCAATTGCACGGGATTTCCCGGCTCCTGAAAGGCCTGTCACAATTAAAAAATCCATTTTCTGTCCCCCGATTCTCTTTTTGATTCACTACCGGCTGCCAATGCGCCGCACTTCACATTCCAATTGGAAGCCGGTCTGAGCCATAACCTTTTCCTGCACCTGTTGGATCAGTTCCTCTACATCTTTACAAGTTGCACCGCCCGTATTGATTAAAAAGCCGCTGTGTTTCATGCTGACCTGCGCTCCGCCTACCCGAAGGCCCTTCAGTCCGCATTCCTCAATTAACGCGGCTGCATATGCTCCAGCCGGCCGTTTAAAAGTGCTTCCAGCGCTGGGATATTCCAGCGGCTGTTTCTCGGTACGTTTGAAAATATATTCCTCCATCCGGTTCTGAATAACCTGTTTATCATCTTTTTCCAGCCGGAAAACCACTTCCAGGATCAGCTCCCCTGTTCGGGAAAACCGGCTGTGACGGTAAGAGAACTCCAAATCTTTTCCTGAAAGCGTTTGCAGCTCTCCTGTTTCTGAATTAAAAAAGGTACAGGATTCCAAGCAATTGCAGATTTCCCCTCCGTATGCGCCGGCGTTCATGAACACAGCCCCTCCAACGCTTCCCGGGATCCCGTAGGCAAATTCCAGCCCGCTCAAAGCGTGTTCCAGCGCCATCTTGCAAAGATTAGCCAGGGATACTCCTGCACCACATCGGATCCGGGCATTGTCAAGCAGCTGCATTTCATCCAGTCCCATGGCCCACAAGATAACTCCGGGAAAGCCCTGGTCTGAAACCAGCAGGTTTGAACCTTTCCCAATGATCTCCAAAGCGATACCCTGCTGCCGCACCATAGAAAAAACCTTTACGGCCTGTTCCGCATTTTTTGGACGAGCCAGCAAGGCGGCTGGTCCCCCAATACGAAAGGTGCAGTATCGGCTCAAAGGAACTTCCATCTCAAATGGAATTTGCTGCTGCTGTAAAAATTCCTGTATTTCTTGAAGTGGCATGGATTTTTTCCTTTCTGAGGGGGAATTACAGCTTCCGGATTGTGTATTTCATAAGCAAGTTTCTGGATAAAGAAACACTATTTACATTTCCTTCAGCCTATGATTCTATTATACAAGATTTTTTTAAAAATCGCAAATCCCCCGGCCTTTTATTTTAATTTTTCTGTTATAATTATATGGATAATAGAGGACAGCTATGTACGATCAGGCACCGGATTTCACCAGCCGGCAGACCATATAAAAGGAAGGTGTTTCCCTTGGAAAGATTTTTATACTCCGACAATGAGAAGCGTTACCATACTTACTCCTATGAGCTCAGAAAAAAATTTGGGAAAAAAGTGGCTAAGGTTGCGTTAAACGCAGGTTTTTCCTGCCCAAATCGGGACGGGGCCCGGGGTTTTGGCGGATGCAGCTACTGCTCCGCACAAAAAAGCGGGGATTTTGCCGGGAATCCTCAAATCCCTCTGCGTACACAATTTGAAATTCAAAAAAATCAGACATCCGGAAAATGGCCTGATACGGATTATATCGCTTATTTTCAGGCGGGAACAAACACCTATGCACCGCTTAAAGTGCTTCAGCAATGCTTTGAAGAAGCGCTTTCTTTTCCCCGTGTTGTGGGATTAAGTATTTCCACACGGCCGGATTGCCTGCCATGCAGGATTTGCGATTATTTAGCCGAATTAAATACCCGAACCTATCTGACAGTTGAAATCGGGCTGCAAAGTATCCATGATGTAACAGCGGCCAGAATTAACCGGGGCCATACTTACAAGAATTTTTTGGAAGGATTAGACCAGCTTTCCAGCCGTGGGATTCGTACCTGCGTCCATCTGATCAATGGACTTCCAGGGGAAACGTCTGGGATGATGCGGGAAACGGCACAGGTAATTTCAACCCTGCCCATTCAGGCAGTAAAAATTCATCTGCTCCATGTATTGGAAAATACGCCGATGGCAGAAGAATATCGTTCGGGGAAATTGGCATTACTGCAAAAAGAAGAATACGTTTCCATTGTCTGCGACCAGCTCGAACTCCTCCGCCCCGATATTGTCATTCAGCGTTTGACTGGGGATGGGGATCACAGCTTGCTTTTGGGGCCGTTCTGGAGCTGTAATAAGCGCGATGTACTGAACAGCATTGACCGGGAAATGGTACGGAGAAATTCCTTTCAAGGATGCAGGTATAATCTCTAAATTTTAGAGCAAGCTAAATAAAAAAATAATCGGAGGAATTCTATGCCGTTATCTGCCAAAGAATTGTCTGCTATTGAAGCGCAATTGGAAAATGAACAGCTCTTAGTACAAAAATATAAGCTTTTTGCCTCCTCCTGTGCAGACCCGCAGCTGCGCGCGGAATGCGAACAGGTGGCTGCACAGCATCAGGAGCATTTTTCCCAGCTGTTCCAGCAATTAAGCGGATCCTAAAGCAAGGAGGAGCTTTTTTATGAAAAAATTTTTCAGTGATCAGGAAATGCTTGCAGATGCCCTGTTTTCTCAGCGGCGTATTACAGAAAGCTATAATACGCTGAGCAACGACTGCACAACCGAAGCGGTGCGAGGAGTTATGCTGACAATCCTCAATGAGGAGCACCAAATTCAGTCAGAAATCTATGAGGAAATGAACAAGCGAGGATGGGTTTCAAATCAAAGTGCAGATCCGGGGAGCATTTCTCGGATTAAAAACCGTTTTTCAGGTGAAAATTGATACAATTATTATATTATTTCCGAATTAAAAATTCGGAAATAATATATTTGATTTGAGCCGTTTTGCTCGCCGCCGTAAACGGCGGAAACCGCAAAACATGGCATATATTACTTCCGACCTTTCAGGTCGGAAGTAATATATGGATAGAAAAAGGGACGAAACCATCTTCATTTTCGTCCTCTTTTCTATGTCTGATTTAAGACTCGCCGTTTTTAAGCTTAATCAGCCGGATATCCTTCCCGACAAATTTTAAGCATTGGTACATCGTCATCAATCTTGAGGCTACTCTGCTGGAATAGCGGCGTTCCAGTTCTTTGGGTACAAGGTTTGTATTGATAATGACTGGCTGTTTGGCGTTCAATTTAGTATTGACAATATTATACAGGCTCGCCGTATTAAACTGATTTTCAATCTCAGCACCCAAGTCGTCAATGATAACCAAATCAGCGGACAGAATCGTATCCATCATAGAGATCCCCTGATCCCCTCTTCCATAATACTCATTTTGAAGCTTCCGGAAAAGATCTGGAGCGGAAACATAAAGCACAGTATAGCCCCGTTTCATAATATCCCCGGCAATAGCCAGGGATAAATGGGTTTTTCCCAGCCCGGTATCCCCCATCATCAGCACGCTGGAAGCGTTTTTTTGAAAACGTGCGGCATATGTTTGGCAGAATTCTAAAATCTCCGTCATAATCCTGTGTGAAGATGCTGCATGGAGAGAGTCCCCTTCCGGATAGTAATCCAGGGAAAAGCTGTCAAATGAAGCCAGGGAAAGCGAACTGCCGCGGTTAAACTCCAACGCGTTATTTTCTGCAATCAGTTTTTTCAGGCATTCACATTGATGGCCTTGCCAGTATCCAGTATCCTCACAAAACCGGCAGAAATACTCGATTTCCAGGTAATCTGTGGGATACCCGCTGGCTTCCAGCAGCTGGCGTTGTTCCTGCTGAAGACGAATATTATCCAACATAATTTGTTCAATCTGTGTCCGGGAATCCTGTTTTGAAAAAACCGCTTTGGCAATCTTCCCGCCAGTCTGCTGAAGTTGGTTTTGAATTTCCCGGATCCGGGGAACCTGAAGGCAAACTTTGGTGGTGCGTTCTTCTGCTTCCCGCAAAGCGGTTTCCCGCCGGCCTGTGATAGTTTTCATGGAACGTTTATAACTTTCGTTGCGCATCCTTCCCACTCCTTTGGCAGATTATTTTAATTTTGGAACCTTATCCCAGTAACGGTCTAATTCCTCAATATCATACGAATTGTTGGAAGAACTGTAGGAGGCACGGGCCCCTCCTTCATTTTTGCGAATATCGTCCACTGTTTTATAGCCTTTTTCATGCCAATTGGTCAGGATTTTTCCGATATAGGGGAAGGATAATTTATTGATTGCGGTAATGGAGCGTTCATAGGCAAGCTGGATCAGCTCCAAATCGAATTCATATTCACAAAACCAACGGACGATATATTCTTTTTCTGCTTCAATCAGGTTTCGGTTTTGAACCCCAAAAAGTTTTTTTACTTCTTCTTCATGCTGATGATTCTGCTTTTGTAAATTGAGATAATTTTCTGCCCGTTCATGGGTCGTGATACCATGGTCTGCCCAAGAAGCGCAGACGGATTCCAAATAACGAGGGTTAAATTTATTAATGGAAACGCAGTACTGTACAGCCATCAGAATAACGTCTGCCGGAAGACGGATGAACTCCAAAATCTGGAGCACCGATTTTTGTTCGGTTGAAGTAATCGGACGATGCAGCTGCATTTCCATAACCTCCAGCAGGAAATTCAGCTCGCTGTTGTGAGAAG
>CANAQK010000051.1 GCA_947363605.1 uncultured Clostridia bacterium
TTGCTCACAGGGGCAACATGGGCTGAAAGTACAGCGCAATGGGGACTGAATGCTGCTATGTATGCCTGCCCCATTGTGTGGATCATTATCCTGATTATCATCCTGATCGCCCTGTTTTATGCGGCGGTTGCTGTGGTGAATCACTTTGCCGGGACCAGCGTTTCGGCTACGGGCCTGATCGCAGGGGCTTTTGCCCTGCTGTTTGCCAATCTATACAATACGTTTGTAGTCCCGCTTTGGAACGGCATTGCCGCATTTGTGAATTTTTTTGCTAATGTGTTTAACGATCCGGTTGCTTCCATCAAAATCCTGTTCTTGGATTTGGCGGCGACGGTGATCGGGTATGTGACGTCCATGGCGGAGGCGATCGAAGCCGTCGTCAATAAAATTCCGGGCGTTGAAATCGATATGACCTCCGGGCTGCATGATTTTCAGCGGCAGATTGCCGATATGGCGGACAAGGTGAAATCTGAATCCGAGTGGACAGAAGTCATGGGAAGCCTGGATTATATGGATCCCAAGGCTGCTATGGAATCCGGCTACGCCTTCGGCGAGGGTATTGACAAAAGCATTGCGAACTTTGATCTTTCCAGCCTGTTTGATACCCCTGTACCGGGTGCGGGCGATTACGCCGATTTGAGCAGTTACGGGACCGGGCTTACCGGGGATGTTGGCGATATAGCAGGAAATACCGGGGCCATCAAGGATTCAATGGATATTACCGAAGAAGACTTGAAATATCTCCGCGACATTGCTGAACAGGAGGCCATCAACCGGTTTACCACTGCCGAAATCACCATTGAGCAGACGAACCACAACACCGTTTCCGGGAAAATGGATCTGGACGGGATTATTACCAGCTTGACGGACGCTGCGTATGAAGCAGTGGATATCATGGCAGAAGGAGTACACGCGTAATGAGCCGAAACAGTGGTTATGATTTTTATTTGAAAGACTGTCAGCTTCCTGTCCCGCCTGAAAAATTGCAGATCAAAATCAACAGCGCGAACCATACCCTCACGTTAATCAACGAGGGGGAAATCAACCTGTTGAAGACCCCGGGATTAACGGATATTGAATTTGAATGCAGGATCCCTCAAGTAAAATACCCGTTTGCCGTCTATCCATCCGGGTTCAAAGGGGCTTCATATTTTCTCCATTGCTTTGAAAGCTTGAAAACAGGGAAAAAGCCCTTTCAGTTTATCGTTTCCCGGGCAATGCCAAGCGGTAAGGCGCTGTTTTCCACCAATATGAAGGTATCCATGGAGGATTATAAGATCACCGAGCAGGCGAAGGACGGGTTTGACATCATGGTCAAAATCAAGCTGAAGCAGTACCAGGATTATGGGACGAAGACGGTCAGGATCAAGACCGCCGGTTCCGGTCCCCAGGCGAGCCTGGAAGCGCCGCGGGCCGGTTCAACAGTGCGGGAATCCGAGCCGATCGGGATCGGGTCGGAGGTGATTATCAACGGGCGGCTGTATCGGGACAGCTACGGGAACGGGCCGGGACAAACCCGGAGCCATTATCGGGGAAGGGTGAATTTTATCAATCCGCAGGGATCGCACCCGTATCATGTGACGACCCCTTCCGGGGATTGGCTGGGATGGGTGACAGCGGACAGTGTAGAGGGGGTGTAGCTTTTGGAGGTGGAATTGCTTATTTCGGATCCTTCGGGCAGGAAGGCGTATATTCCGGCGGTGGAAGAGGGGATCGAATGGAGCACAGAAAGAAGGAGCACCCCTGGCAAACTGACTTTCAAACTGGTAAAGGATTCAGTTCTTCAGTTTGAAGAGGGAGCGGCGGTCCGTCTGAGGGTGGGCGGGAGGCCTGTGTTCTTTGGGTTTGTGTTCAGTCAGAAGCGGGATAAGGATCAGCGGATCAAGGTGACTGCCTACGATCAATTACGATACCTGAACAACAAGGATACCTATGTATATGAGAATAAGACCGCCGCGCAGCTGGTTCAGATGATTGCGGCGGATTTTTCTTTGAATACGGGAAGCTTGGAGGATACCGGGTTTGTGATTCCTTCCCGGGTAGAGGACAATACTTCCCTGTTCGATGTGATTGAAAACGCTCTGGATCTGACGCTGCAGCATACCCGGAAGATGTTTGTCCTGTATGATGATTCCGGCCGGCTTACGCTGAAAAATATGGCGTCCATGTATGTGGGCGAGCCAGGGGCCTATTTGCTGATTGATGAGGAAACCGGGGAGAATTTCGAATATACTTCCAGCATTGACAGCAACACCTATAACAAAATAAAGCTGGTCTATGACAATGAGGACACCGGGAAACGGGAGGTATATATCGCGCAGGATTCGAGCCATATGAACGCCTGGGGCGTGCTTCAGTATTTCGATACGCTGCAAAAAGGGGAGAACGGGCAGGCCAAAGCGGACGCCTTGTTGAAGCTGTACAACAGCAAAACAAGGAACCTGAAAATCGTGAACGCTTTGGGGGATCTAAGAGTCCGGGCTGGGAGCATGGTTCTCATCCGTCTGGACTTGGGGGATCTGGCCATTGCCAGCTTTATGCTGGTGGAAAAGGTGAAACACACCTTCAAGCTGGATGAACATTTTATGGATTTAACGCTTCGAGGAGGGGAGTTTATTGCCTGACGCAGCAGATTTAATCAAAGTTATCAAGCGGGCGGCGGTAGAGGCTGTGGCTGCTTCAAAGCCTGCGGAAGTTTGTTTTGGGAAGGTGACAAGCGCTTCGCCGCTGAAAATCCTGGTGGAACAGAAGCTGCTTTTGGGAGAAGCGCAGCTGGTGCTGACCCGGAACGTGACGGATTACCAAACGGCTATCACCGGGGACAACGTCAAGGACTACTACTATATAGGAAAGTTCCCGGATCATGTGATCGAAAAGCCTTTGAATCCGCCGCATAAGCACGCAGTCGGAAGGATTGACATCATCGTACATAACGGGTTGGTTGTCGGTGATGAAGTCCTGCTGATCCGGCAGCAGGGCGGGCAAAAATACGTTGTGGTGGATAGGCTCGGATGATCCCTTCCGGCGCGGGGATTTTCCCACAGGATTTTGAGTTTGAAGAAGAACCAACCCAAACCTATCAAATGAATGCGGACCGGGCGGTGATCCGGGGATACACCGACGGCCAGGAGGCCATGAAACAGGCCATTTACAAGATCCTGCTGACAGAACGGTATCAGTATCTGATCTACAGCCGGGATTACGGGATTGAACTGCTGGATTTATTCGGCAAACCGGTTTCTTATGTGTGCCCGGAGCTGGAACGGCGGATTTCAGAAGCCTTGCTCTGGGACAGCCGGATCCAGCAGGTAACGGATTTCGAATTTGACTTCCCGAAAAAGGGCGTTGTCCGCGTATCGTTTACGACGCATACGGTTTTCGGGGAGATCAGGGCAGAACGTGAGGTGAATTTTTAAGTGTTTGAGGGAAACACCTATCCGGTGATTTTAGAACGGATGCTGGCTCGTGTACCGGACAAATTGGATAAACGGGAGGGTTCGGTTATTTGGGATACCCATTCCCCCACGGCGCTGGAACTTCAGTTCCTCTATATTGAGCTGGAACGGATCATTCGGGAAGCCTATGGGGATACCGCCTCCAGGGAATTCCTGATCTTACGGTGCCGGGAAAGAGGGATTACACCCTATCCGGCGACAAACGCCATCTTAAAGGGGGAATTTTCTCCGCCGGAGGTTGAGGTTGAAGGCAAGCGGTTTAATCTGGGTGAGCTGAATTATACCGTGCGCGAAAAGATGGCGGACGGGGTGTACCGGGTGCAGTGCGATACGGTCGGCATCACAGGAAACCAGCATCTGGGCATGATGCTCCCAATTGATTACGTGGTTGGGCTGGAATCTGCCGAGCTGACCGAAGTCCTGATCCCTGGGGAGGACGAAGAAGACACGGAAGACTTGCGGCAGCGGTATTTCGACAGCTTTCAGGAAAAGGCATTCGGTGGAAACGTCCGCGACTATCTGGAAAAGACCAATGCCATCCCCGGCGTAGGGAAAACCAAAGTGACCCGGGTCTGGAACAGCGATATTTCCCCGGCCCGCATGATCCCGGCGCCCTCTGTCCGGGCCTGGTATGAGGAAACCGCCGGGACCCTGGAAGGGGAAGTCCGGGATTGGCTGGACGGGGTGTATACTGCGGCGGCTTCGAAAAAGCTGACCACCGGCGGGACCGTGCTGCTGACGATTCTGGATTCGGATTTTGGCCCTGCTTCGGATACCTTGATTCAAACGGTACAGACGGCAATGGACCCGGAAGTAAACGCCGGGGAGGGGATCGGGCTGGCGCCCATTGGGCACGTGGTGACCGTACAGAGCGCAGAGCCGAAAGAGATTGCCGTAAAAGCGGAGCTGACCTTCGACGCCGGGTATAGCTGGGGGAATTTGGCCCCGCTGATCGGGCAGGCGGTAGAGGGATATTTATTGGAACTGCGCAAGATGTGGGCGGATACGCCTTATTTGATTGTACGGATCAGCCAGATTGAAGCCCGGATTCTGGAGATCCCGGGGATTCTGGATATTCAGCATACCCGCTTAAACGACGCGGAAGAAAATCTGGTTTTGACCGCTTATCAGATCCCGGTGCTGGGAGGTGTCGGCGCATGACGCGGGAAGTTGACCTGGTTTCCTATCTCCCTCCATTTATCGCCGAATACAAGGAAACCCATACTGCACTGACGGCGGAAAATCCGGAGTTTCAAGCTTCCTGGGAGGCAGCGGGCCGTGTGCTGAAGAATGAATTTATTGCGTCTGCGGATGAATATGGGATTGCGCGGTTTGAGAAGCTTTTAGGGCTCCTGCCACATCGGGAGGACACCCTGGAAAGCAGACGGATGCGAGTGCAGTCCCGATGGTTTTCGTTTACGCCGTATACCTGGCGGGTATTTCTCAGACGGCTGGCGGAGCTGTGCGGCGAGCGGGATTTCCGTGTGACGCCCTATTTCGATTATTACCGGATCGATTTGCAGGTGAGTTTAGGGCGTTTCGGGCAGGTGGAGGAACTGGAATATCTGCTCCGGAGTATGATCCCGGCGAATATGACAATGGTCACCGCCAATGCAATGCAGTACGAAGCCTCCGGAACGGTTATCGTCACGGCGCTTCTTTCAGAAATCCGCACTTTCTTTCTGGAATCCGGGGAAAACCCGGTTTACACGCCGAAGGGCGTTCTTTTTTTATCCGCAAATGAAGGGAAAATTTTTCATTATGAAATAGGAGAGTGATTATGCAGAACTTGGTGATTACAGACGCAGGGCGGGAATTGATCGCTCAAATGCTGGCGGAGCGGACAGCGGTTACATTTACCCGGATTTGCACCTCGGATTGGGATTATTCGGCGAAGGATTTGAAAAGCCTGACGGGGATGCAGGAAATCCGGCAGGAGGTTCCTATATCGCAGATTGTAAAACAGGATTCCGCTAGGGTGGAAGTGATGGGCGCGGTGGATAACCGGCAGCTGGCCGAGGGGTATTATATCCGTGCTGTTGGTTTATATGCCAAGGGGGAAGCTGGGGAGGAGCTGCTGTATGCGGTCAGTATCAGCGAGCATCCAGATTATATGCCGGCCTTTGGAGGGAGTACGCTTTCAGGCGTCACGTTCCGGCTGCTGACCCGGGTGGGCCAGACCGATCAGGTGATAACGGACATCAATCCGGGGGTCTATGTTTCCGTTGGGCAATTTCAGGAACATATCGCGGCTGCAGTGCAGACGGAAACAGGCGTGCATGGCCTGCGCTATTTTAACGGCCAGCTGGAGGTACAGGATCCGGACGGCAGCTGGCGGTGTGTGATGGAGGAGAGCCTGACAGAATCGGTCAGTCTGATACAGGGGGAAGTGAATCAGTTGCAGGCGCGGGTTGACCGTTTAGAGGATATGATGATCAACGATGTGACAAAAAATCCGTATTTGGTTACGTTTGAGTCGCTGACCGGTATCGTGGCGGAAGGCGTGTGGAATGCCGGGCAGCGGCGGATTGAATTTTAAGGGGGGAATGGATATGGCGAGTGTGTTGCTGGGCAGTACAAGTCCAGGGCGTGTGATCAAAATTAAAGAATCGGATGGGGTTTATGACTATATTGTATTGATCCACGGCTATCCTGCGGCTGGAAGGACACTGGTGATGGCCAATAATGCGCGGAAGGGCCCAGGATTTAATGGGACCGGTACAAATCCTAAGAATGACAATACTTATGAAGGTGGAACAGGGGATACTTGGCTAAATACGGAATTCTTCAATGGACTGGATTCGGCGATCCGAAACCAGATTGCTGAGGTCCCGATTTTACAGTATAAAAATGGACTTGCCTCCAACCCGAGGACATTATACCGGAAGGTGTTTGCTTTATCCTATCCAGAAGTAGTACAAAGCGCATCCACATCGGGACATAAAGACGGGACCTGGATTCCTTATTTCGATTCTGCCGAAAAGCGTGCGGGTCATGGTACTTGGTGGACACGCAGCCCTAACACAAATAGTACAAATATTATAGGGGTTAATAATCGCGGAGGAATATACAGTGAGTCCACGAATACATGGAACCCTCTTCCGGCCTTTACCCTCCCTTCGACCCTATACGTGATGGATAACGGTTCCGTTACCACGAACACCGCCCCGACGGTGCCGGGGGCTATGACCATCCCAAGCAGTATTTCCGGCGGGTCAACGATTACGGTCAAGTGGGGAGCCAGCACGGACGCACAGAATAATCTGGCGGGGTATAAGGTCGAGCGGAGCACCAACGGCGGCAGCTCATGGAGCCAGATTTATCAGGGGACCGCTGTGCAGACCACGAATCTGGTAGCTTTCGGGACAGCCTCCGTGATGTACCGGGTAAAGGCGTATGACGAGGAAGGGGCCGAGTCCGGTTACCGCACCAGCTCCCAGGTTACGGTGGTAAACAACCGGGCACCCGGCGCGCCGCCAGCGATTTCTGTCCCGAACACCGTGAAAGGAGGGGCGTCGCTGACGGTGTCCTGGTCGGCGGCAACGGACAGCGATGGCAACTTGAGCGGGTACATCCTGGAGCGGTGCATCAATGGCGGGACGTCCTGGACGCAGATCTATAAGGGAAGCGCTCTGAAGTATACCGATACGATCACCAAAGGCTGGACAAAGGTGAAATACCGGGTCCAATCGTATGACGCCTATAACGCGGTATCCGCTTATACCACTTCTGCTGAAAGGACGGTTGAGAACAATACTGCGCCTACGATTACCTGTTCCAGCGCAGACGGGGCCAATCTTGGCACGAAGTCCAGCGGGTTTTCCGTTACCTACTCGGTGAACGATGTGGATACTGCCGATCCCCTGACCGTAACCGAAAAGATGGACAACGTGGTGAAACGTACCTTTACGGCGATGCGGGGAACCAACAATAGTTTTTCCGTGACGGGTGAATATTTCCAGAAGCTGCTGAACGGGCAGCACACAATGGTAATTTCGGTAAGCGACGGAAAAGTCACGGTAACCCGAACGTTGAGGTTCACCAAGTCGGTGACTTCCTGCCGGATTACGCTGGCAAATCCTCTTGAAGCGGACGCACAAATTAAAAAGGCCGTTATGTCGATTACCCGGAACCTTCCGGCGGATGCGGAATTTCAGGTTTTAGTAACCAACAATGCCAATGACCCGACGCCGGTTTGGGAGGATATCACAAGGGCTTTGGAAGCAAATCTGAACTTTCTTTTTACCAATCAGACAGCGGCAAGGGGATTTGCCTTTAATTTTATCGTCACCGCTCGCCGGGGGCCTTCCGGTACAGGCGGTTCTATTTCGTCGATAGGGGGTGCGTTTGAATAATGGGTATTTGGCATAAGCAGGACAGTTTAAGGGCAGCCCGTGAAGAGGAACAGGCCCGGTTACGGGAAAAGGAGATGTTCGCTCAGGTTCGGGCGGCGGCAATGGTTTATGCGGCGGCGTCCACGGATATTTCAGATCAGCAGGCGCTGAAAATGCCGGATTTATTCCAGACATGGGAACAGGTACTGGCAGATGGACAGGAGATTCCCAAAGGCCGGGTGATAGAGAAGGGCCGGCAGCTTTACCGGGTGGAAATCAAGGTAACCCCGCAGGAGCACCAGTTTCCCGGCGGGGAAGGGATGCTGGCCGTTTACCGTCCGATTGAGCCGGAGCATACGGGGAGCTTGGAGGACCCGATTCCCTGGGTATACGGAATGAATTGCCACGCCGGGAAGTATTACCGGCATCAGGATCGTGTTTACAGGGTGGCGGAGGGAGGCAGTATGCTCCCTTGTGTATGGGAACCTGGTACGGCTGGGCTTTGGCAATGGATTGAAATAAAAGAAGGAGACAAGGAAAAATGAGAGAATTTTTGAATAGCTTGCTGCGGAACCCGATCGTAATTCTGTTAGCGGTGGCAGTGGTATTGGATATGCTACTGGGGGTTCTGCGTGCGATCCGTGAAAGAGGGTTTAATTCCTCCGCTGGGATTGATGGAGGGATCCGTAAGGCGGCTATGCTGTTAAGCGTTGTCGCGTTTGCTTGGGTGGACAGTTTGGTACATATCAATCTGTCGAACCTGCTGCCGGATCAGTGGCAGGCAGTGTTAGGAATGCCGAAAATCGGGCTTTGTGAATTGTTTGGGGTATTGTTCATCCTGTTCGAGGCAGCCAGTATCCTAAAGAATCTGGTGCTTTGCGGTGCGCCTGTGCCTGGAAGGCTGAAAAGGTGGGTGCTGCAATTTCTGTCGCAGATGACGCATGAGTTGCCCGATGAATCAGGGAATGACTTACAAACAGAAAGGATGGGCCGGCTATGAAAGGCTGTATTTATATTGGTCATGGGAAAAGTGCAAACGGGGGATACGACCCGGGCGCGGTCAACGAGCGGCTGCAACTGCACGAGTTCAAACTTTGCAGGGAGATCGGCAAGTATGCTCATGCGGCGCTGAAGGAGTATGACGGTTTAACCGTCGATCTGGTGAATGAGGACGGAAATTTGAATCTGAACGAACGGATTAACCACGCAAACAAAGGAGGATATGACTGGATCGTTGAAATCCATTTGAACTCGTTTTCTTCCCAGACAGCGAACGGGACAGAAGCATATTATTACAAAGGCACGGAGAGCGGGCGGAAAATTGCCGACAACGTATGCCGGGAGCTTTCGGAAGCGCTGGGGATTGTTCAGCGGTCCAACGGCGTGAAAGGGGATGACGGCGGCGACAAAGTGACGGATTATTTCGGGATCGTGGTCAGGACGAAGCCGGCGGCTGTGTTGGTGGAAACGCTGTTTATCTCCAATGATAACGAGGTAAAGAAAATTATCGATGCGGCAGGGCAGAGAAAGGCCGGGGAAGCGATCGCCCGGGGGATTGCAGCGGCGTTTGGCTTGAAAAAGAAAGATCCGGAAAAGACGATGCGTTATCTTTGGGTCGGGCATTTCAGTACGCTGGAGGGCGCAGAGGCGGCAAAAAGAAAGATTGACGCGCTGGGGTATTATAATAAAATTTGCGTGGATAAGGAGTATAAGTAGGGGAGTTTGAATTTTCCTTATAGCAAAGCAGGAGTATCGCTTTCGGTTTGACCCGAGAGTGATACTCCTGCTTTTTTTGTTTTTATGGGGGGTAATGCTGTATAAAAACTTTTCTATGTACTTCATCAATCCCGCAGGGATTCCAGAAAACGAATAGCCTCTTGAACAGTGGTAAAGGTGTGGCTGTTTTGATGGAGCCAAGCATCCCGTTCGTCAGAATTTTTGTCATCAGCCGAAGGCATTCCCTCTTTCGTCAACCGGATGAGAACCTTTTCGCCGTTTCGGACTGCATCCGGCCAAAGCGCAGCGATTTGACAGATGGATGCGGGATCTCCTTTTTTATAACCAGGGACTTTTTGCTGAATCCAGTGGAGAGCGTGATTCTTATCCGCTTTGGTGTGGAGGGCAGGCGCCGCCATTTCATAATGCAGACGGAACCAATATTCGATACAAGCGCTGGTCATCAATAGCCGTACCCGGATATTCGGTTTTTTACGCAGTCTGCGTAATTGTTTGATAATTTTAAACCGTTTTTCCCATTGGTTTGCATCATGATCTTCGGTATCGAAAAAGAACCATATTTCATCAATCGCTTCAGCGTTGTTGCGAAAGCGAGCTTCATTATCAAATTTGTTTTTGGCGCTTTCAAACAGGCTGGAGGATACCGGCGGGGGAATATGCAAAGCGGCCACATCGGAAAAAGCTGTGCGCAGGAACCTAGCATATTCCTGTTCGCTTTCTCCCTCACAAAAAACATAGATGATCTTTTTAGCTTTTCGGATCTGTCGAGCCATGGATCACACCTCCTCTGGTGTGATGTCGGGAATAGCTCCATATTTACCTAATAGATATCCTTTGCGAAGATTTTCAGTAGTAGGGGTTGAAAATTCACTGATGCTGTAGAGGGAAGAAGAACCATCTTTCTGATCTTTGTCTACAAAGTAAATTTGATCTTTTCGAATCAGTTCTTCATCCAGCAGGTCCAGATTGTGAGTAGTGAAGATAAGCTGAGCATGATGAGGATTAGAATCGGGGCTTTGAAATTTGGAAATCAAAAAGGCTGCCAGAAGGGGATGCAGTCCATTTTCCAGCTCATCTACCAGCAGTACTCCGCCCCTTTCCAGCGCCTGTTCCACTGCTGGGGCCAGGGACATGAGCTTTTTGGTACCATCGGATTCGTCCGCTAGGGGCAGGGGGTAAGCAGTGCTTTCCCCCTGATGATTGAGGCCTCTGTGAAAAGAGGTGGCGCTCATTTGCTCCATTTTCATTTTAGATTCCGAAACGTTGGGTGATGCGGACAGCGCTTTCATAAACTGTGTCAAAGCTGTTTTGAGTCCCTCTGGAATTCCTTCAATAGAAAGCCCCTCATCATCCAGCTCTTCATTTTTGATTTCAAATTTAATATCCTCTATGCCAATATCCGCTTCAACGGCATAGTGGGTGATGGCTTTAAGCATATTGGGATTCTCTGAGTATTCTATGAGCTGCTCAGGAATGTCCACATAGTCCCGGGAGAAAAACAAATTTTCCCGGAACCAGCTCATCGCCATTTTGCAGATCGGCTCGTTCATGGTGCAGGCTATGGAGAAGTACAGCTGGTTATGATTTACCGCTTCGCTGATCAGTTCCCGCAGCTTTCGCGCATTATTTTCCCGAAAGAGAAATTCTTGCCCCTCCCGGGAGAAAACCAGAGCCTTTTGTCCTTTAGGAGCATAATACAAATACTCTTGTAAAATACTCTTTTTCGTAGCGGAAAACCCATAAATATACTTGATTCCATCTTGAATATAGGTATACTCAAAGGAGGTGGGTTGATCTTCCGAATTGTCGTCCAGCAAGAAGGGCTGCATCGGTACGGAGGCGTTTTCATGCTGAGTTCTTTGGGCATTACGGATAAACTGAACACCCAGCCAGAAAGCACGGATCACATTGCTTTTACCTCCGCCATTTTTTCCAAAAATAGCAGCAGCAGGAAATAAGTCTGTGGGTTTGCAGGGAATCAGGCAGTGCCTTTTTGTCTGCAAACCGGTGGCTTCCATGGACAGGCAGCCTTCGTCGCGAAAAGAGCGGTAGTTGGAAAATTTGAATTCAATTAACATTGTTTATTTCTCCTTTAATTTTAGTATAACCTGACAAAAAGAGAAATACAATCATTTTTATGAAAAATTTTCATGAAAATGATTGTATTTCTTGAAAATAGGGTCTTATAAGTGAAAACATATTGCGTCTATTTCAATCCGCACCAAACTTGTGGGAAACGGCAGCAATCGGCTGAATGGCCTTCTACTGGTATTTTTTACTATATCACTGCATTTGAAGGAATTCTACAGATAAAATCCCGTTTTCCTATACCATAAAAACCGGAAAAGGTGTATCTTTTTGCCCGGCTAAAGGCAGGATGTTTCCTGATTTATCAAAATATTTCTTTATTTTATGTAGATTATGTAGATTTTTAATTTTTAAAACGCTTATTTGTAAAAAATACTAGAAAATTTATTTAATATATTATAAAATTATTTCAAGGAGGCGATATTCATGCGTTATGTTGGATCAAATAATTTATTTACTTACTTAAAATGCCGGCATTGTAAGAAAATATATGCGTATAAAACAGCACGGTTGCCAAATCAAGAGAAAAAATGTCATATTTGCGGGGCGCCGTATAGGATAATCTTTTTTCGCCCTATACGTGTAAAATCCATCATACCTTGTCTTCCTCCAATTATGATGCTGCTGTTCTTTATTATTATCATGAACATCCTGTCATTTCCGCCCTTTTTGCGCCGGCTTTCTTTTAATCGGATGGTGACGACATCCAATTCCTTAATCACTTCTATTTTTATCCCGATCATTGGTTCCGCAATTTCATTACTGCCTAGCTTGTTTTCCAAATCACACAGGGGCATTTCCATCTCAATTGTTTTACTTGAGTGCATTGCATCGATTTTTATTATAAACAACACGATAGAATCTCATTTTAACTCCTTACAAATTGAAAATCCGGATACTCATGAATTGCAGCAATATTTTGGCTCTGTTGCAGGAGAATATGCAGTTGGAGCAGGAAGATTGTTTGACAATCATGGGAATCTAGTTTATTACGGCCATTTCAGCAATAATTTGTATGATGGCTATGGAGAAAAATACGAGCGGATTGACACAGTTCATATGAACGCGTCTATGCCGTCTTATCGTTGCGTATATAAAGGGGAATTTGTAGAGGGCGTTTATTCTGGTCAGGGTCAAGAATATCGCTATGACGCAGAGTATACGTTTGAAAAGGAAAATGGTGTGTTTCCTTATCTCTATTATGAGGGGGAATTTTTAAAAGGAAAACGCTGCGGTCATGGAATCCTATACGGGATAACAACCAAGTATCAAGGTGGTTTTTATGATGATAAGTATAATGGATATGGGAACAAGTGGTTTATAGACTCTGACAATTCAAAAATATATCGAATGGAAGGTTGCTATAATAACGGCAGCCTGAATGGCCGGGGAACGAAATATTACCCAAACGGGCAAATTCTTTTTACCGGGGAATACGAAAAGGGTTTCGGGGTTTCGGGTACATTTTATTTTGACAACGGAAATATTCAGTATACAGGAGAATTTATAAATTCCAAGGACTATAATGGAGAAGGTATATTGTATTGGGAAAATGGAAATATTCGCTACGATGGGCATTGGTCTGAAGGCAGCCGTCACGGAGACGGTGTCAGCTATCGAGAGGATGGCACAAAGCAGTATGACGGGGAATGGGTCAAGAACAAACACTCTGGATATGGAATAGCATATTACTCTGATGGGATTTCGATCCAATATGACGGCTATTGGAGTGAAAATCAGTGGAACGGGTCAGGCTCTTCGTATTGGGAAAACGGGACGTTGAGTTATAAGGGAAACTTTTCTATGGATAGTCGATCCGGTCAGGGCACTTCGTATCATAGAAATGGAAATATCGCGTACAAAGGGGAATGGGCAAACGGTCAATTTTCTGGGGAAGGTGAATGGTATTGGGCGACAGGTAATTTGTATTTTAAAGGGGACTTCGAAAACGGGAATATAACCGGTTATGGGAGTACATATAATGAAGATGGTACCCTACATTATACTGGAAATTTATCTGACGGAAAACAGAATGGGGAGGGTACATCCTATTGGCCTAATGGCAATGTACAATATTCAGGCGAGTGGCTTAATGGTGAGCGTTCTGGAAAGGGAAGGGAATACAATGAGAACGGCGAACTGTTGCATGAAGGGACTTTCTTCCAAGATAAATTTATTTCCTAACATATTTCTGCATACTTGGCATATTAAAGCGGACTTTTACACATGGACGGTCTTTTCATCCGGAGAAATCGGACGGATGAACTCATAGGTATCAATGGGCAGTCTGCCCCCGTTTTTCTTTAACAGCTCGAAGGCGTCATATTCTGCAAGGCCGTATTTTTCGAGGATTTTTTCCATATCCCGGCGCTTCGGGTCCGGCAGCCGGCTGGAGAAAACAGGGAACAGTACAGCGCTTTCGTAAATTTTTTCTTCGGGGAAAGCATTAAGCTTTCCCCAGCCGCATTCCTGAGCCTTCTTATATTCTCCATAATATTGAAATTGAGAGGTTTCTGCCCGGGTCAGCTTTCCAACGGTGAAGTTTTTTCTGGTTTCGGGATCCTTCCAAATTAAATACAAAAAGTCGTGTTGATTGTCCCTCAACATTTAACTGCCTCCTTCTGCTATCAGTTAGATTTTCTCACTTCGGCCGCTGCTCTCTGATGCACCATTATATGTATTCCAATTGCTAAAGTCGTGAATGGTGATCATCATGCACCCTCGCTTTCATCAAACGAATCTATCCCGGAGATTTGCTTTTGTATTTTATTCTGGCGATTCATTAGAGAGACTTTTTCCTGTTTATTTAAGATTTTTTTCTTACTATACCATATTATGAAGAAAAATTCCAGAAAAGAGAGCAAAATATTCGATACACTGCTTCTATATACCTTGAAAAAACGGACATAGGGTGCATGATTTTGTGCAACTAATTGACCCTTTTTTATGTTTTTCCGAGATGAATTTCGACTTTTTTATCAATCAGAGTATAAAAAGGGAAATCTGAGGGAAGTACAGCGCAGCGTTGAGAAAGTGATTTTATTTTGTACTAATAGGATTGATCCAAAGGGGGAGTATGGCAAAAGAAAAGAGCCGCGGTATCTATTTCAAAGTTACAGAC